>QHVS01000058.1:14736-36836 GCA_003223635.1 Acidobacteriota bacterium
TATGCCGAGACGCTTGATTGTCATCGGCGCCATGTAGTCGTACGCGTTCGGCCTCTCCTCGCGGTTCCCTTTCAGCGCCACCTCTCCGTTCGCGTTCGACAGCGCGATGTCCGCCTGCCCCTTGGTCTTCAGCGCTTTGAGGACCGCAGATGACAATCCAATCGCCGTCGTCTCAGGGATGCTCTCATCGGATGTCGCAGTAAAGATCTGCTCATACATGGTGGCAGAGCGCCAGTCGACTGCACGCACGGTCCGGTAGACGAGCACCTTACTCACCGGTCTCCCCGAAAGCGGCGAGGGATCGAGAGGGTCAAAGTTCGGCGCTTCCGCCGAATACTTGATACGGATTCGATCATTGCTGACGGACTCGATTGTCTTGATCGATTCGTAATCGCCTTTGGCCGAGTTGATGGCTGTCACCACCGTGAGCCCGCTGCAAAGCGGGACGTTAGCTGCGGTCGCGGGCAAAGCGACCGCGACGAGGGCGACTGCGAACGGCGCGCGAATCGTCATGTTCCAGGGTTTGGCGGATTCTACAGGCTTCCTGACGCGTCTTGCAGTCCCAAGATAATGAGCGTTGACAGATCGCCCGAGAGCGACGCCACGGATCGATGGCGAGCCGCTGGCCACACCATTGAGCTCCACTACATTCCGCTCGATCGCAGCTGAGGCCAGACTTATAATCACGCTCTCCCATGCGTTTTGAACCCGGTCATCGGTTTGGGCGCTACGAGATCCGCTCTTCCCTCGGTGCCGGAGCGATGGGCGAGGTATTCCGCGCCTATGACCCACGACTCGATCGCGAGGTCGCGCTGAAAGTAATCGCCGCCGACCTGGACCGGCGCGCCGGAGCGAACGAGCGATTCGAGCAGGAGGCACGAGCCGCCTCCGCCATCAACCACTCCAACATCGTGACCATCCACGACGTCGGAGAGGAGGGAGGGCGACCCTTCATCGTCATGGAGCTTCTCGAAGGGCAGAGTCTGCGTCAGCTCCTTTCTGCGCCGCTTTCAACCGACCTGGTCCTGCGCCTCGCCGCTCAGATCGCTGATGCGCTCACCGCCGCTCATGAGCGTGGCATCGTGCATCGCGATCTCAAGCCGGAAAACATCTTCGTCACGCGCCAGGGAACGGCGAAGATTCTTGACTTCGGTCTGGCGAGGATCTGCGAGCCCAATTGCGATCCCACTTCCACCGTAGTGACCGTCGAGCGACTCACCCAGAGTGGCCTCGTCGTCGGTCGCCCGAGGCATTGTCCGGCAAGAACGCCGACACCCGCGCGGATCTCTTCTCCTTCGGCGCGATTCTTTATGAGATGACCTGCGGAGTTCCAGCGTTTCACGGTAAAACGGCGATGGAAACATTGGCCGCGACGCTGCGGGACGAGCCGGAACCTATCGCCTCCCGACGGCCCAACTTGCCGCCTCGGGTCGCGCGCCTGATTGAGCGTTGTCTGGCGAAGGTTCCAGAGCGTCGGTACGGCTCAACAAGAGAGTTGCTTGACGAGCTGCGTGCGCTGCTCGCCGCCGGCGCCGAGGCCGCTGCACCACGCCGGCGCCGCGGGAGGCTGCCGGCGCCTCGCACGACGCTGATCGGTCGCGAAGAAGAACTGACGAGAATCACTTCGCTCATCGTCAACGAAGGAGTACGACTCGTAACTCTCACGGGACCGGGAGGGGTAGGCAAAACACGGCTCGCGCTCGCTGCCGCTGAGAAGCTCCTGCCACACTTCCGCGAGGAAGTGTTTTTTATCCCACTCGGAACCGTCCGCGATCCCGCGCACGTCTGCAGTGCGATTGCCGAGGCGCTGGGAGCACGCGTCGGCGCCGGTGAATCTCCTCTCACAGCCGTGATCGCAGAGCTCAACACAACCGGCGCGCCCGCGCTTCTCGTCCTCGACAATTTCGAACAGGTGATCAGCGCCGCTGGTGACGTGAGCGAACTGCTGGCCGCCTGTCCCGTCGTTTCGTTCATCGTCACCAGCCGCGAAGTGCTCCATCTGTACGGCGAGTATGACGTGCCGGTGCCTCCCTTGCCGGTACCCGATCTGGAAAGTGATTTGCCTCCGGAGAAGCTCGCGCGGACCGCCGCGGTGGCGCTGTTCATCGCCAGGGCTCGTGCCGTCGATCCAAGCTTTCGACTCACTGCCGATACTGCCAATGCGGTCGTGGAGATCTGTCGACGGCTGGACGGGCTGCCCCTGGCGCTGGAATTGGCGGCAGCGCGAGTCCGCACCTTGCCGCCGGAAGCGCTGGTCACTCGCCTCGGCCAGAGGCTCCAGCTGCTGACCGCAGGTGCCCGCGATCTTCCCGATCGTCAGCACACTATGCGGCGGGCCATCGATTGGAGTCACGGCTTGCTCACGCCCGCCGAGCAGACGCTTTTCCGCCGCCTGAGCGTGTTTGCCGGTGCTTTTACGCTGGAGGGTGCCGAAGCCGTATGCGATCCGAACCAGAAGCTCGGTATCGAAACAGTCGACGGTGTGGCGTCGCTCGTCGACAAGAGCCTTTTGCAAAAACAGGAGGCCGAAGGTGGTGGAGCGCGCTTCGGAATGCTGGAGACCATCCGGGAGTATGCGAGCAGTCTGCTGATCGAGAGTGAAGATGAACCACTCACTCGGCGTGCTCATGCCGCGTATTTTCTGGTGCTCGCGGAAGAAGGGGCCCGAGAGCTCGCATCCGTGGAGAGTCCCGAGTGGCTCGCGCTCTTCGCATGCGAACACGACAATTTCCGAGCGGCGCTGGACCAACTCCTCAAAACCGGGAACGCTGAGTGGGGTCTTAGGATGGCGCTCGGACTCTTTCACTTCTGGGAGAGGGCGGAACATCTCAGCGAAGGGCGCGGATGGCTCGCCGGATTCCTCGAGCTTCCCGTAGCCAACCAGGACGACGGTCTGCGGGCGCGAGCTTTTTTTGCCATCGGCGTTTTTGCGTCAGCGCAAGGCGACTACAACGAGGCGATTCTTCGTACGGAAATGAGCCTCGCTCTTCATCGGAGGCGCGGTGACCAGCGGGGAATGGCGGTCGCGCACAACGCGCTCGGAATTTACTTCACCGAGGTCGGGGATTTTGATCATGCGGCGCGCGATCTCGAGGCTAGCCTCGTCGCCTGGCGGGAAGCCGGCGATGAGAGCGGCTATACCCGTTCGCTTTCGAATCTCGCGTTTGTGCGACGGAAGCAGCGGCAGTATGACGAGGCACGTCGTCTGTACGATGAGGCGGCTGTCATCTTCAGTCGAAACGGCGACCGGTTGAGCAGTGCCTGGTTGCTGAGTCACCAGGGCGGTGTCGCGGCTGATCAGAAGCTTTGGAATGACGCGACCAGGTTCTACGAGATGGCGCTGGACGCCTTTCGTCTCCTCAGTGATACCTGGGGCATCGCCAGTACGGTCGCCGATCTCGGTACCATCGCACGTGAACATGGCGACAGGGCGCGAGCTGCGGAACGTTACCGCGAGGCGCTCGGCGCGTTTCTGCGTCTCGGTCACCGCCGGGGTGTGGCGCGCGTGCTCGAGTCGATGGCCGTACTGGCCGGCCAGGCGGGAGCTCCTGAACGCGCACTCACCCTCTCGAGCGCGGCGGCAGCGCTTCGGCAGAAGCTTGGAGTCCCGCGTCCGATCACCGATCAGGGCGAGCTCTCCACGTGGCTCGAAACGGCTCGCCAGGCGGTTGAACCGCGCGCAGCGGAGGAAGCGTTGCGCCGCGGAGCCCTCATGAGCTTGCCCGAGGCGGTTCGTTACGCGGAATCAGCGGTGTGACCAGGCGTAGTTGGCCGGGTCCGAGCAGTAGCGTCGGCATCGACGTGAAACCGCAGCCGAATCTCCTTTCCGCTGAGGTTGAATCGCGGCGGAAGGTGATCGGCAGCCTTGAGGTAGCTGTTCACGACGACAAATATATGATGCGCGCGCGTCGCCCGTCCCGTCGAGCACTGCGCGCCACTCGCGCACAATGCCCACCATCGCCCGTCGCGCGGCGGGTCCCGCAGGAGATTACGTCATGCAACTCGGCATCGTCGGACTTCCGTTTTCGGGCAAGTCGACGCTCTTTCAGGCGATCACGAAAACTCATCTCGACGCCGCCGCGATGGCGAAGCCTGACGCGCACCTCGGCGTCGTGAAGGTGCCCGATGAGCGGCTCGATCGATGCTCGGCGCTCTTCTCCCCGAAGAGCACCGTGTACGCCAGCATCGAGTTCGTCGACGTGGCCGGACTGCAGAAGGGAGCCAGCGGCACTGCGCAGTTCACTACCAGTTTTCTCTCCGCCGTGAAGAACAACGACGCCCTGATTCAGGTGGTCCGCCTTTTCAGGAACGACGCGGTACCTCACCCGGACGGCAGGATCGATCCGCTGCGCGATGTGGCGACGTTCGAGACCGAGTTCATTCTCGCCGACATGGCCGTTGTGGAGTCCCGTGTCGAGAAGATTCACAAACAGATCGGGCGCGGGCACGACGAGCTGATGAAGAAAGAACTGCCGGTCCTCGAGAAATGCCTCGCGCTCCTCCAACAGGAGAAGCCGCTGCGCAACGAGGATCTTTCCCCTGAAGAGCTGCACATCCTGAAGACCTATCAGCTCCTCTCGCTCAAGCCGATGCTGATCGCCCTCTCTCTCGACGAGTCGCAGCAGCCGATCATGGAGGAGGAGGTTGGCCGCGTCGCCGCGGCGAAAGCGGGACTGCGCACACGGGTGATCGCCTTCTTCGGCAAGATCGACATGGAGATCTCCGAGCTCTCCGGCGACGAAGCGCGCATGTTCCTGGATGAGTACGGGATCAAAGAGTCCGCGCTCGACACGCTGATCCGCGAGTCGTACGCGCTGCTCGGGCTGCAGTCGTTCCTGACCGTCGGGGAAGACGAGTGCCGCGCCTGGACCATCCGCATCGGAATGTCGGCGCAGGAAGCGGCGGGGGTCATCCACTCCGACTTCGTAAACAAATTCATTCGCGCCGAGGTCGTGCACTACGACGATTTCATCGCCGCGGAAGGATCGTTCGCGAAGGCGAAGGACGCCGGCCACTGGCGACTTGAGGGGAAGAACTACGTCGTAAAGGATGGCGACATCCTGAACATCCGGCACAGTTAGAGCATCTCCGCGATTGAGCCAGATCTGCGCACGCCGCGCGCAGCGGAGGAAGCGTTGCGCCGCGGAGCCCTCATGAGCTTGACCGAGGCGGTTCGTTACGCGGAATCAGCGGTGTGACTAGGCGTAGTTGGCCGGGTCGAGCAGGTGCCGTACCGCCGAAATTCGATTCGCGGGCAAATTGATCATCTTCGCATGCTTGCGGATCGTAGCCTCATCAGGCGCGAGATAGACGCAATAGACTTTGTCGTCGGTGACGAAGCTGTGGAGCCATTGGATCTTCGGCCCCAGTTCGCCGAGCGCCTGCAGTGAGCGGAGGGAGACCTCGCGGAGCTGATCTTCCGTCAGATTCCCCGCACCGGGGATTTCGCGTTCAATCACAAATTTAGGCATATGTACCGTCCTTTTATACGTGCGGGATTTAATGCTACGCGTTTGAAGCACTAATCCGCGGAGGAGACTTCAATGTCTGATAGACGACGCAGTAGCGTTCGGTAAGCTCGAGCAGTTTGGCGCGCTGCTCCGCGGTGGCGTCGGCATCAACGTGAAACCGCAGCCGAATCTCCTTGAAGCCCACCGGAGCTTCTCTGGAAACCCCCAGCGTTCCTCGGAAGTCGAGGTCACCCTCGGCCTCGACACGTCCGTTCCGAATCTGGATCCCGAGGGCGGTGGCAACTGCGTTCATCGTCACTCCGGCGCAGGCCACCAGCGCCTCCAGCAACATGTCGCCTGAACAAGCCGCGGCACCAGAACCGCCCGTGGCCGGGTGCAGCCCCGCCTCGACCATCGCGCGTCCGGTGTTGACGCTGCAAGTCACGCCTTCACCCAGACGACCTTCGGCGCGCAGAGTCAGCAAAGCTGACTCGGGTTGTTGTCGATACTTTTCTTTGAGAGGTGTCTGCAGGTCCCTAAGTTCCGCTTGATTCATTTGCACCGTCATGTCCCTGCCTGTGAATATATGAAGCAGTCAGCTATTAGCTAAGAGCTAACAATTCCATGGTGCCCAAGGCCGGACTCGAACCGGCACGGTTTTCACCACACGCCCCTCAAACGTGCGCGTCTACCAATTCCGCCACTTGGGCAATCGATCCATGACCTACTTCTTGGCCGGCGCTGCCGGAGCGGCGGTGCGTCCGCTCATCACCGATGAACGTGGCCGGGCCTGGAGAATGGCAAGGGAGATCGACGTCACCACGAAAAGGGCGAAGAAGATCGCCGTCAGCTTGTGAAGCAATGTGGTCGCGCCGCGCGCGCCAAACGCCGTTTGCGATCCGCCGCCACCGAATGCGCCCGCCAGATCTGCCCCTTTACCCTGTTGCAAGAGGACAACGAGAATCAGAAAGAGGCTGATGAAGACGTGAAGGACGACGAGTAAAACCGTTAACATGAACTCTCCAGTGCCCGCTGCTAACCGGTCGGGAACGGCAATTCTTCCCGGATCGCTCCTCGATGTCAACTCCTTCTACGACAATGACATCAGGCTGTGGTGATCGCCAAAAACTTCCTCGAATCGAGGCTTGCTCCACCGACCAGATATCCATCGATTTGACCGTTCGCGGCGAGGTCGGCAACGTTGTCGGGAGTGACGCTTCCGCCATACAGAATCGGCGCGGACTGTACGAATCGCGACGGCCAGAATCGTTCCAGCGCGCTGCGAATCTCGGTCACCATTTCGCGCACCATTGCGCCGGTCGCGTTGCGGCCGGTTCCGATCGCCCAAACCGGTTCGTACGCGAGGAGAAGCGTCTTCACCTTCTGCAATGGCGGAACTGCAGCCGACTTCACCTGGTTGGACACGAAGATGCCCGCCTCGCCGGCATCGCGGATCTTCTGATCCTCTCCGATGCAGAGGATCGGCGTCAGGCCGCTTTCAATCGCCACGCCCAATTTGCGCGCCACCATCGCGTCGGTTTCGCCGAAGAGAGTTCGGCGTTCGGAGTGGCCGATGATGACGAATTCGGCGCCGCACTCGCGGAGCATCGGCGCCGAAACCTCACCGGTCAGCGGCCCGGAAGGTTGATCGGCGCAATTTTGACCCCCCACCGCCACCCGCGATCGGGCCAGGGATACCACGTCCTTCAGGTAGAGGAAGGGGGGCGCCACGACGATTCGCGCCGCACCGTTGCCGCCTGCTCCGAGTGCCTTCAGGTAGGTCTCGATTCCCTCCGGCGGCAGGTTCATCTTCCAGTTGGCGATGGCGTAGCGCGCCGGCATGCGTAGGCAGTCTAACGTCGAATGCCGTACACAACTCTATAATCGACGCCATGGCAACGCCGGAATCGGAAGCGATTCCATACGAAGCGCAGGACTTACGGGGCGAGCGGCTGCTGCTCCTGGCGCCGCATCCGGATGATGAAGTCATCGGTTGCGGTGGTCTGCTCGCGCTGCACTTGCGCGAAGGGCGAAGCGTGCGCGCCGTCGTGGTCACTGACGGTGCCGAAGCAGGCGACGCGGCCGTTCGGGAGAAGGAGTCGCGCGCGGGGCTGGCGCTGCTGGGCGACATCTCACCGGAGTTTCTCCGATTTGCCGACCGGACGCTTGCTGCGGATCAGGAAAGGCTGAAACTCCGGCTCCATGAAATCCTCGAAGACTTCAAACCCGATCTGATTGCAGTGCCCAGCCCGGTGGAGATCCATCCCGATCATCTCGCGCTGGCGCGCGCGTTTTGCGAGTTGGTGCAGAACGACGACTCGCTCTTCGCCGAACTGGCCGTGGCGCGCATCGCGTTCTATGAAGTGAGCGCTCCGCTCCGGCCGAACGCGTTGGTGGACATCACCGACGTTGCGGACGCGAAGTACGCTGCCATCGCCGCGCACGCCTCACAGCTGCAGATCCGCGACTACATCTCCTACAGCCGCGGACTGAACGCCTATCGGGCGATGACGCTGGCACCGCACGTTCGCCATGCCGAAGCGTACTGGGTGATGCCGCTTCCGGCGCTTCGCATAATGCCTTTCAGTGCGCTGCGTAATGCCGTCGGCATCCCGCCGGAAGTTGAAGTGACACGCGAGCGGATTCCGATCAGCGTCATCGTCCGCACGAAAGATCGGCCGGCACTCCTGCGCGAAGCGGTCGACTCGATTCGGGCCAACAACTATCCGGCGGAAGTCGTCGTGGTCAATGATGGCGGCGCAGCGCCGGACGCGGGCCCGGCGCGCCTCATCAACCATGCAAAATCCGTGGGCCGCTCAGAGGCGATGAATAGCGGCGTGCGCGCGGCGAAATCGCCGTGGATCGCCTTCCTCGATGACGATGATCTCTATTACCCCGAGCATCTGGGCACCCTGAGCAACGCCGCCGGAACATCGAGCCGGCACGTCGCGTGGTACACCGACGCAGTGTCGGCGTTCCTGCGGATCGGAGAATCGGGAGCGTACGAAACGTTCTCGCGCATGCGCATTTTCGGCTCGGATTTCGATCGCGCTCAACTCCTGGTCGACAATTACATCCCTCTGACCACACTCCTGGTCGCGCGGGACACGTTTCTCGACCTCGGTGGCTTCGATCGGCAATTTGATCTCTTCGAAGATTGGGATTTTCTCATCCGCCTTTCGCAGCGCGGCACGTTTGCCCATATACCGCGAATCACCTGCGAGATCCGGCATGTCGAAGGCGCCGGCTCCATCACGCTCGAGTCACCGGAGGGATCGCAGCGATTTCGCGATGCGAAGCTGCAGATCTGGCGCAAGCACGCGAATCTAAGAACCGACGAAGTGATTGCCGGGGCCGTGGAGCGGCTCAAACGAACGCTGTTGACCGTGCAGAACGAGCTAGTCGAAGTGAGCGGCGCGCGTCATCATCACGACGTGGAGATCGCCCGTCTCCTTCGGGAGAATGGCACGCTCCGCCGGCAACTGGAGCAGGCAAACGCCGAGATTCGCGGCGCGCTCGCCTCCGCCGAAGCGGAGCGTGTGCGGCTTCGCGACCTGCGGCAGGCGTTCGATGAGTCGCAGCGAACCATTGGGGCGCTGTACAAAGAAGTGGCGCGACTGCAGACACTGCTCGACACCATCTTCAAATCGCGCACGTGGAAGTTGCATACCATGGTGGAAAAGCTGCGAGGGAACAGTTGAGTCGCGTCCTCCTCGTCTGTCCCGAGCCCCTCGGACATCGCCAGCCGGCCGGAGTGGGCATTCGGTTCATCGAAATGGCCAGGGTATTGAGCTCCGATGGACACTCCGTCACCGTTCTCTCACCGGATGCCGGAGAAGTGGCCAACTGTCGGGCAGACTCGATCACTGCGGAGCACCTGCTTCGTCATACGCAGCAGAGTGACGTCGCAGTCATTCAAGGACACGCCGCCAACGACTTCTTCGCGAACGGCCGCCCCGTTCCCACCGTGATCGATCTGTACGATCCGTTCATCATCGAGAATCTTCACTACTACTCCCGCCGCGGCGCGGAAGTGTTCGCCCACGATCACGCGACATTGATCGGATCGATGCTGCGCGGCGACTTCTTCCTTTGCGCTTCGGAGACGCAACGCCTTTTCTACCTCGGCCTGATGCTGGCGGTGGGGCGCCTGAATCCGATCGCGTTCGAGAACGACCCGCGGCTGGAGTCGTTGATCGCCGTCGCTCCCTTCGGCGTGCAGCCAAAGCGGCCGTCCACCGCGCCGCGCGCGCAGGCCATCCTCTTCGGCGGCATCTACGACTGGTACGACCCGATCCTGGCCATCGATGCGGTGGCCCTGGCCAGGCAGACCATTCCGGAGATCACCCTGACATTCACGACGCATCCCAATCCAGACCTCACGCCGCAGGACAAGACCGCGGAAGCAACGCGCTACGTCGAGCGGCGCGGGTACGGCTCATTCATCCGTTTCGAGCCCTGGGTCGAGTACGACAGGCGCGGCGAGTTCTTCGACCGCTTCTCGCTTGCACTGCTGACGTTCCGTCAGTCGCTGGAGACGGATCTATCGATGCGCACGCGCGTCTATGACTATCTGTGGGGCGGGCTGCCGGTCGTGACCAGCTCGGCACCGGGAACCGACGAGCTTCTGACGCGATATGGTGCGGGATCAATCGTCCGTTCGGACTCACCGCGTGAGTTTGCCGACGCGATGCTTCGCGTCATCCGCGCCGATTTGACTTCCATGCGCGCCGGCGCCGCGCGCTTCGTAGACGAGCATCAGTGGCCACGCGTCCTGCAACCGCTGGTTGAGTTCTGCAGACAACCACGGGTCGACAGCTCGAAAGAAGCGTTCGCCGTCCGCATGCAAACGCCGGATCGACCACCATCGATCCTCAGCCGTCTCAAGCGACGCATCGGAGGCCCTTCCTGAGCACGCCGCCGGTCGATGTCATCATCGTCAACTGGAACGGACGCGATCACACGCTGGCCTGCCTCCAGGCGGTCGCGGCCCAGGCGAAGGAAGTCGACGGGGCCATGATCACCGTGGTCGACAACGGTTCGACCGACGGCAGCATCGGCACAATCGCCGGGCGATATCCCGACATCCGTCTTCTTCCCCTCGGCTCCAATCATGGATTCACCGGCGGAATCGCCGCCGGCGTGGCCCGCTCTCCCGCGAGGAACGTGATCTTCCTCAACAATGACGCGACTCCGGAGCCTGGCTGGCTGCAGGCGATGCTTCGAGCCATCGATGACGCGCCCGAGGACGTCATGTCCGTCGGTGGAAAAATCGTCGACCTCTCCGGAAAGCTCATCGACTTCGTGGGCGGCTTGATGACGTTCGATGGTCATGCCTTCCAGAACGGCTTCCGATATCCAGTAGGCTCCCGCCAGGAGCCAGCGCAGGGAGCCGAGCTGCTGTTCGCCTGCGGAGGCAACATGATCTCTCGCCGCGAGCCGCTGCTGGCCGTGGGTGGGTTCGACGACGACTACTTCGCGTATCTGGAGGATGTCGATTTCGGCTGGCGCTCCTGGATCGCCGGATATCGGGTCACGTACGAAGCCGGCGCCATCGTGCGTCACGCGTCCGCCGCGACGAGCGTTCGCCTCGGCGACTTCGAGCGCGGCGTTCTGTTCGAGCGCAACGCCTTGCAGACCGTTTTGAAGAACTATGAGAGCGACATGCTCAATAACGTCGCCGGGTCGATTTTTCTCACCTACCTTCATCGCCTCCACCACTATGCGACGGAGCGGAACACGGAGACGAAGGAGCTGACTCGGCCGCCGCTATCGGCGAACAATTCGCACCGGCCCGGTCTCTGGTCACGCCTGCGACAGCGGGTTCGCGGACGCAAGCCTCTGGCGGTCATCGATGACCCGCTGACGGCGATGCAATTTCGCGCGTTCGAGTGGATTGTCAGAAACGCCGATCGAATCGCGTCCAAGCGGGACCGAGTGCAGCAGCTACGGAAACGCTCCGATCTGGAAATCTTCGCCCGCTTCCCGCTGCACATCGTCCCCACCTATCCGGGCGATGAGACGCTGATGCAGAGCGCCCTCTTCCGCCTCTTCCGGCCCTCCGCTCCATCGACGCAGAAAACGCTGATTGAGATCATGCGATCGTGACCGCATCGGCCTGGTGGCGGCGTTTCGGATCCCGAGGAGTCTTCTGGCGACAGCTCCTGCGTTTCGGCATCCTGAACTGCCCTTTGTGGCTCGAGCCGGTGGCGATTGCCTGGTGGTCGATGTTCTTTCTCCTGTGGAGCTCCGGCCGCCGCACGGTGATGCGAAACCTCTCCGCGATCAAGCCGGGATCGCTGGCCGTGGTCAATTTCTTCCGCTGCTATCGAGTGTTCTGGAACTACGCCTGGACGATCGCCGACAAGGTGCGATTCAAGGAATCGCGCGTCCTCCCCGACTGGGAGTTCGTCGGCTGGAAGCACTTCGAGGAGATGCAGGCGCGTGGCGGCGCGATCCTCCTCACCGCGCACATGGGCAGCTACGACCTCGGCGCCCACCTCTTCTCCGAGACGTCAGGCCATTCCATCGTCATGGTGCGTGCGCCGGAGGACGATCCGGAGACGCGCCAGTTCGAAGAAACACACAGCGCAGAGGCGCTCCGTGTCGAGTTCACAACGAACTCGACGGAGCTGGCCATCGGGCTGCTCGGCGCGATCCGAGAAGGTCACATCGTGGCCATCCAGGGCGACCGGGACCGGGTCACTCCCGGCATCAGCGACTTGCCAGCTACGCTCTTCGGAAAGCCGGTCCGACTCCCCGCCGGACCGTTCGCTCTGGCCATGGCCGCCCGGGTTCCGATCTATCCCGTCTTCAACGTGCGGCTCGGCCGGCGGCGCTACCGGCTGGTCACGCGGGAGCCGATCGAGATCGTCAGGACAGCGAATCGAGAGGCCGCGTGTCAGGAAGCTGTGCAGGTCTGGGCGCGAGAGCTGGAAACGATCGTCCGCACCTGCTGGTATCAGTGGTTCAGCTTCGAGCCGGAGAGTGCGTCGTGAGGTTCGTCCAGGACTGTCCGGAGGCCCGCCTGTTGCCGTCGCGTTTTCACTTCGCGCTGGCGCGCTTGCTTGCGATGGCGCGCTCGTACGCCACGCCCCCCCGCCCGGATGTCGATCGGATCGTCTACGCCATCGATCGCCATCAGAACGCTGCTGAGCATTACGCGGTGTCGATCTGGGTCGTGTTCAGCGCCCTACCCCTGAAGCCGGCCGCGGCCGCGGCTGTGTCGGTCATTCTGGCGCCGATCGTCGCGCAGGTGCCGCTCGTTGTCGTCGGCGTCCTGGTGCTGCTATTCAACCGGGGGAGGATGCGAGACTCAGTCGCGATCAACTCGGCGGCTGGCATGACGCTGTTGTTCCTGGCCTCTGCGTACTTCGCCCAGCGTCGATCGCCGGTGCGATTCGTCGCCTGGTTCTTCTTCGTCGTCGTGGCGCTGAACGCGCTGGCCTGGGTGATCCTGACACTGATGCGCAAGCGGATTCGCCAGATGGAGACTCAATGCGGAATCTGATCGTCGGCTCCGCGTGGCTTTCGCCGATCGCCCTGATCATCCTCTGGCAACGCGCACCGATCCTCGGTCTGGCCATCATGGCCCTTTCCCACGCGGCATGGCTCTACGCCACTTTGCGCGCGAACGTGCAGTGGCTGGGACCGGTGATCACGCGATTCGAAACCAATGCCCGAGAAGTTTGGCTAACCATCGATGACGGCCCGACGAGCGACACGCCCGCCATCCTCGACCTGCTGCAGGCCAGTCGCGTCGCGGCCACGTTCTTTGTCAAGGGAGCGCTGGCAGCGAAGAACGGCGATCTTGTTCGCGCAATCATCGAGCGGGGCAACAATGTGGCGAATCACTCGGATGATCATCCCTCCGGCGCGTTCTGGCGCCTGCTGCCGGCGGAGATCGCGCGTCAAATCGATCGCTGCAACGCCACACTCCAGTCGCTGACTTCAACCCGCCCGATCTGGTTTCGGGCGCCGGTGGGCATGAAGAACCCCGCAGTCCATCCTGCGCTCGAGCAGCGCGGCATGCGACTGATCGGCTGGAGCGTTCGCGGCCTGGACACGGTGCGCAGTGACCCCGCTGACGTCGCGACTCGCATCGTCCCACGCGCCCAGCCGGGGTCGATCATCGTGCTGCATCAAGGCCGCCAGAACTCGCTGGCCTGCCTCCAGAGGGTGATCTCCGACCTGCAAGCGCAGGGCTACGCGTTCGTGATCCCGGCCGACGAGCGCTTGAAAACGAAGAGATAGTTGTTGAAGGGCATGAATCCCGACATAGAGCGGACTTCTTCATCGAAGGCTCCACGCAGCGGCCCTTCGATGCGTTCCTTCGTCGGGAAGTTCAGCCGCTCCGCCTTCAGCCAGCGAACGGCGCGGGCGAACGCCTCGAGCGCATGCGTGATGCGATAGCGCACCGTCGCGTCATGAAGTCCATCGCGGATGATCAACAGGCCGCCGGGCGGAACGGAGCGTGCCGCGCGCTCCAGGATCCGACCCTGCTCGTCATCGGTGAAATAGTGCAGGATGTCGAGGAGCACGACATTGCCGCGAAAATTCATGGGCTCACGCGCATCGGCCTGAACAAAATGCAGATCGCGATCGCCATCGGCCGCCAAGCGGGCCACGTCGATCTTTCGGCCGTCGTGATCCACTCCGGTGATCGGCGCGGTGAATCCATGCTGGCGGAGGTAAAAGGCCAGCAGGCCGATTCCACAGCCGAGGTCCAACAGCGGCGCGGTCGTGCCGGCAAGCGCTTCGAACACTGCGCGATATGCCGGATCGGTAGCGATCTTCGAACGCGCGTACGACCGAAGGAACTGGGTCCGGTAGCGCGATGCGACAACACTCACGGCGAAAGATGCTCGATCAGATCGATCAATTCAGGGAGGTTGAAGGGTTTCGGAAGAATCGCCGATACCCCCATTTGCAGGACGGCCTTCGGATCTTCGCGAAGGTGAGCGGAGACGACAATGATCGGGACCTTGCCCAGGTGCCCCGTCTCGTGCAGCCGCTGCAGGAAGTCCCAGCCATTCACCTTAGGCATGGCCAGGTCCAGCAGGATCACGTTGGGGTGATGGATCCTCAACGCGCGCTGCCCCTCGGCCCCGTCGCTGGCCAGCAGCACTTGAAATCCATGTTGCCGCAGCGCCGCGGAGAGCATACCCCGCAGCGGCATGTCATCGTCGATGACCAGAATGCGCTTGCGATCGACGTCGGCGACGCGCTTGACTGCGCCCGGTCTCTGAGGCTGCACTTCGTTCATTGCCAGCGACATTCTATCGATTCACCGCTGAGATCAACATGCACGCGGCTGGCCAAGGATCAGTAAAGGTCGGAGTCTCCCATGGTGTAGTACAGATCGTTCCGCATGCGCTCCGTAGCGTCCTGCAGGGAGAACGGAACGCACATGAGCGAGAGGTCCTGTGGCTCGCGTTCTCGCCGGAAGGCGAAACGCGTCAGGATGCCGTCGAACCAGGGCGGACGAGAAGCAAACCAGCATTCGACGGAATCGACCGGATAGCCGGGTACGACGTGTCTCAGGAGTACCTCAAGGGCAGCCGCATGCCGCGGATCGAAAAGCGCATCCCCCCATGAAAATCGGCGGTCGCGAACGCGAAAGACGCTCCAGCCAACCAGGCGGCGCCATTTCCGAATAGCGATGACCACGTAGGGTGACTCAGCAGACTCGAGATAGCGCCAGCGGAGATACGCAGCGTCGCGGCGAGCGAGAAACCGATATGCGGGAGCGACGCGGGCGAAGAAGGCATCGTATTCTTCCCCGACCCCGTGAACCTGTTCGAGCTGGTACCCCCGCGGCCAGCGTCCGAGGCGGCCGATTCTGGGGAGCGGATCTCGCCGCAAATCACGGACGCGATACGGCACAGGCTCGACTCGATCGCTCCTTAGAAATTGAAGAGAGAACTTCTGAATGTTGGCCACATTGAATCCGTAGTTGAAGGCGACCTTGCTCTCACAGAAGTTTTCGTAGAAGTGCAACGCCGTCCGGCCCAGGATGCTGGTAGGGCCGCGGCCTACATGGCGAACGGAGCGCTCGGTCATGGTGTCGCCGATCTGATGCGCGATCCGCTCCTCTCCTCGATCGAAGAAAGGGACCACATACCCTGCGTAGTGACCGACCAGCCGCGCATCCGAATCGAAGGCCAGGCTGATGTGCTCATTGCCGAAGGGATTGCGCTGGTACTTCCACTGGAAGTGCTCCAGCGATCGAGGAGCGTGAAACGATCGGCCAAACAGGTCAAGAATGGCTGTCTCGTCCCCGGCCTGGTAGGCGCGGACCACGAATCGTTCTTCCCGCTCGCCGCTCGCTGCTCGCTGCTCGCTATCGTGCATGCGTCGGTTCCACCGACCGGATGGCGCGAACGTTGAGGGGTGGTCCGGCGCGACGCCTGGCGATGATGCGGATCGAACCGGAACTGACCAGCAGCGGATCCGGCAGAAGCGCCAGGACGGCGCGGGCAATTGGCAGAAGTGCCGGCCACCGAGCGGAAATCCAATGGCGAAGAAAACGCTGATCTCGATACTCGAACGCCGGACCGACGTTGCCGATCTCGAATCCGGATCGCTCGAGGAGCTCGATCAACGCGGACCGTGAGTACAGGATCACCCGGGTCCGAAAGTTATGAACCATTCTCCAGCGTTCGGAGAGCAGGTAGAACAAACTCTCCGTGTCGAACGTCACCAGGGTCAGAGAGCCTCCCGGCTTCAACAGATCGCGCATGCGGGCCAGGGCATCGTGAGGATCCGCCATCGTTTCCAGAGCGTGAAAGAGCGCGATGGCGTCGAAGGCCGGACCGGTGTTGACGAATTTGGAGAGCGTCGAACAATACACTTCCAGACCGCGACTCCGCGCTGCGCGCGCGGTCGCCGACGCCGGATCGATACCGACATACTCAAATTCGCGCGCCGCGGCAGCGCCGAAGCTTCCGTCGCGAACACCGATCTCGAGCACGCGTGCGCGCGCGGAGAGCTGCTTGCGCAGAGCGGCCAGGCGGCGCAGGCTCGTTTTCTCCCGCGCGGTGCGCGCATGCTGGGTCTCGTCAAGGCTCTCTGATGCAGGAGCGTTGCTGCGCAACACTCTCCGCTGTACCGGCCGCCCTTCCTCCTCCTCCGCAAATCGATTCAGATAGCGGCATTTGCAACGGCTGCATGCGCGCACCACGTTCCCCGGAATTTGGCCCCAGCTCCAAACTTCTGAGGAGAAACAGATGGGGCATCGCCGCGGCGCACGATAGCCGTTTCTTCGATCGGTGATGCGAATTGCGATTGCCGGGCCGATTCCGCTGAACGCGCCGAACGCCGGCTTGACGGCCGGCTTTGCCCGCACCATGAGTCGCTCGATTCGGAAACCGTATTTGTTGGCGAGATAGGCGATCTCCAGGTCGAACCCGCCGCCAATCTGTTTCGTTTCGGCGAGCAGCAGCCGAGCCGCATCACTGGAAAATGCTTTGAGCTGAATCGTCGGATCGGGCAGGATCGGCACGAGCAACGACCGGAGGAGGAAGTGGCGTGGATCATCGCCATCCTGCCGACTGGCAAACACGACTTCGGCCGTCCCCGACTCGATGAGCGCAACCGCATCTCCGATGGCCCCGACGGGATACGGGAGATCAGGATCGATCACCACGACGACGCTGCCCTTCGCTTCCGCCACGCCGCGGCGGATCATCGCGCCGTACCGTTCGCCATCCCGCGAGTCGAGTACGCGAATGTCGAAGTCGAACCCGGTGGTCTGTAGATAACGCTCGATCGATTCGAGTGTGTTCGGCAGCTCGGCAGATCGCACCGTCAGAGGCACCAGGATCGACACGCTGGTCGAGCTCATGCCGGTATTCTAGTCCTTGCGTACGCAGCGATTACCGCACCCGTATCGCGTTGCACAACACGCATATACAGCACCGGCCCGCGATAGGCATCCCACACTTCCGGCGGGATCTTCACCGTCCGTCCGGAGGCGAAGAAGCCCGCTGCGGTGTCGAAGTCGGGAAGCGGCGAGGCCTCCACGACGGCGGTCTGATCCTCGACAGTGATCTCCGTTGCCGGCGGCATGTCCGCCGCATCGGGGGCGCGCTCGATCCACTTCACGCTCCGCGCGAACGGCCGTCCGTTCCACTTGCGCAGATACTCGAATTCCGATCGCGCGTACTCCTGCGCGGCCTCCGACGAGATGCCGGCGCTCTGGTTGTAGATGTGCCGGCAGCGGGCCGAGGGCACGTAGACGATGCCGGTCCGCAGGCGCCGGAGAAAATCGGTTTCCTCGAAGTAGAGGCGGAACCGCTCATCGAAGCCGCCCATTCGATCGAAAACCCGCGCCCGGATGGCCATCACCGCGCCGGAGATCGAGTCGACCACGGCGGGCTTGCGCAGCGACCAGAACGCAACCCGCTGGCGAAAGCGACGGCGATCGCGGCTTAGTCGCCATTCATTCCAACGGCTGGCAAAGACCCGGTCGAGCGTTTGCCTTGCGGTGTGCAGTTCGCTGGGCGGCAAATGCCACTGAAAAGCATCATCCCAATACAGGGCCGGACCGGCGACGGGAGCGTCGGCATCCAGAAGATGATCGATGGCCTGGACGCCGAAGCGTACGTCGGCGTTGGACACGAGAAGAACCTCGCCATCGCAGGATCGGCGGGCACGATTGATCGCCGCGGCATAGCCGAGGTTCTTTTCCGGAGCGATCACGACGTCTGCGTACCGACGCAGTACGTCGGCCTGATGGGAATCGACGCTGTTGTCGACGACCACGATCTGCAGCGGCGAACGCGAAGCCAGGCGGGCGGTCCGGATCGCCTCCGCGGCGAGCATGGCCGTCTTGTAGTTGACCAGGAGAAGGGAACAACTCGCTGCCATCAGCGCTCGGCAACAGCCGTTTCCGTGGACACGCTCTCCATCGACCAGCGATGATCGACGGAGAGGAGTCCGACCTCGTAACGATCGCCGGCAATCGAAAACGCCGGCCGGATGTCCCGGCGGTCGAACACGGTGAGGGCGTGCTCATCGCCGACGAAGGCAATGATGGAATACGCCCCGCGATTCAACGGAACTCGTTTCAGCTCCACGGAGAACTCGTAATCGTTTCGTCCGCTCAGCGGTGGCAAGCCATCAGCGTGCGTACCAACGGCGAAACATTGAAGATCATCCGCCGATCGATGAATGCCGACGATCACGTGCACCGGCTGCGACGTAACCTCGGACTGGATTCGAAGGCGGAGGTTAATGTCTTCCCGCGTCTCGAAAAGATCTCGCGGGCGACCGTCGGAGTCGCACACGGCGATGTCGACGATCCGAACCGGACTGGGAGGCCGCTCGTGCTCCGGTTCACCCTCGCTGGCCGGGTGGGTCCGATCGCGCTGCAGAAGAAACGACTCGTAGTCATGTACGACATCGAGGGTTGGACCGTACCGCACGACTGATCCGTGATCGAGCCACATCGCCCGCCGGCAGATGGACGCGATGTGATACAGCGCGTGGGAGCAGAACAGGATGGTTCGTCCATCACGCTGAAACTCCCGGATCTTGTCGACGCATTTTTTCTGGAAGTGACCATCGCCGACGGCAAGAGCCTCGTCGATCACCAGGATGTCGGGATCGACATTGACGGCCACGGAAAACGCCAGCCGCATGTACATGCCGGACGAATAGGTTTTCACGGGCCGATCGAGGAATGTTCCGAGCTCGGAGAACTCCAGGATGGCGGGAAGACGCCGCTTCACCTCCGCCGGGGACAAGCCGAGGATGGCGGCGTTCAGCGCGGCGTTATCCCGTCCGCTGAACTCGGGATGAAAGCCGGTTCCCAGCTCGAGTATGGAAGCGATCGTGCCGCTCGACTCGATCGTGCCGCTTGTAGGCCGCGTCACACTGCACAGAAGCTTGAGCAGAGTGCTTTTCCCCGCTCCGTTCTGTCCGATGATGCCGATGGTCTCGCCCCGCTCCACTTCGAACGTGACGTCCTGCAGCGCGGGGAACACCGTGTGCCGCGGACGGCGGGTCACGAACTCGATGAGCCGATCGATCGGACGTCCGTAAATGTTGTACTGCTTCGTGAGCTCGACAGCCCGGACAGCGAGATCCATTGTGCGCATTCTACGCGTGGCGTCATCGCCCCTGCTGGTGGAGAAATACCAGGTACCGATCGATGTTCTGGGCGTCGGCAGTGAGGCGTACCGCGTTGGTCAAAAATCGGTTGCTTCCATCATGGTCGATGGAAATGGCGCGCCCGATGTTCGCCGCCGCATCGGCAAACAGGTGGCGGTTCGCCTGGGCCAGCGCCAGATAGACATAGGGTTCCGCCGACCGGGGACGAAGGCGGGTCGCTTCCTCGAACTCACGGATCGCCTCCGCCTCCGCGCCGCGGCGGCTGAGAATCGCTCCGTAGTTCATGTGGGCGTCGTACAGATTCGGGTTGAGACGGAGGGCCGTACGATACTCGGCGATGGCCCGCTCGTCGTCCCCGCTTCTGGCCAGTACGGCAGCGAGATCGTTGTGCAAGCCGGCATCGTCAGGCTGCTCTTCGATCGCCCGTTCGAATTCGCGCCGCGATTGATCGAGATTTCCCCGAATGAGAGCCAACCTGCCCAGAACATCGGCCTCCGGCGCCTTGTCCGCCGAGCGGCGAAGAAGTTGTTCAGCCTCCGATGTCCGTCCTCGCGACAGCTCGATCGTCCCGAGCGTCCTCATCGCTTCAGCACTATTCGGATTGGCGGCGACTGCTCGTTTTCCTTCCATCGACGCCTCATCGAGTCGCCCCTGGCCCGATAGCGAGAGCGCCAGGCCGATGTGCACTACCTCGACTGGACGAAAGCCTTGACCGGCCCGGTATTCGCGCTCCGCGGCCGCGTATTCACCATCGTCGAGAAGCGCGGTGCCTAGACTGACATGAGCCAGGCGATTGTTCGTGGTCACTGCCAGCGCGTGTTCGAAGAGGCGGCGGCTGTTGGCCCAGTAACCAACCGTCACATATGTGACGCAGCCCAGAGCGATGATCACTCCGACGACGGCTGCAACGAGCAATCGTCGAATCGGCCAGCGGCGAACCGCTTCGGAGGCGGACCACACGATGGCAACGAAAAAGCCGATGTGCGGGATGTACGTGTAGCGGTCCGCCATCGATTGCAATCCGACCTGCACGATCCCGATCACCGGAACCAGGCTGCCGACAAACCAGAACCACCCGATGAAAAACCATGGTGCGGAGCGTCGCCATCGAACGGCCGCGATCGTGACGAATGCGAGGACGACCACACAGATGAATGCCCACCGGCTGTCGATGTTCCGATAGGGATACATGATCGATAGCTTCGTGGGCCAAAGGGTCTTGACGACATACGCAACGTAAGACGTGGCGGCGTTGGCCAGACGTATCGTCAGTGGGACGGCCTCGATCGTCGGCATCGCCTCACGCTGCGCGCGAATCGTCACGACGATCGACGGCACGATCAGAGCAAAGAACCCGATCTTCTCGAGAATGAGGCGACGAATCGTGGTCGGCTTCTCACCTTCCATCCTCCGAAGCGGCCAGTAGTCGATCAACAGAAGAATGAACGGAGCCGTGACCAGCATTGGCTTCGCCAGCAAACCGAGACCGAGCGTGACCACCGATCCGACCAGCGAGGCGCGTGATTGGGTTTGCACGTACCGCGTGTAGAGCAGAAGCGTCAGGAGGAAGAACGCCGTGCTGAGGGTGTCTTTCCGCTCAGAAACCCAGGCTACGGATTCGACGTGCAGCGGATGAACCGCGAAGAGCGCCGCAACGACCGCTGAGAGCCACACCGCGGCGGTCGCCCGGCGGAGCCAGAGAAACAGCAGCACACAATTGAGGGCGTGGAGGGTGGCGTTGATCAACACATGAGCGCTGGCGCTGCGCCCGAAGAGCGTCACATCCAGCATGAGCGACAGCCAGGTCAGCGGGTGCCAGTTCGCGGTCTGGAACGTCGTGAACGCCCACCGCACGCCGTCCCAGGTCAGCCCAGCAAGGACGTGCGAGTTTCGCGCTGCGTAGATGGAATCATCAAAGTTGACGAATGCGTGGCCGCGCACCTGCGCATAGAGGATGGCCACGGCCGCAACGAGAGCACCGGCAATCGCCGGGCCGCGATAGTCGCGCTGCTCCGGGAGCGCGGCGCGCGAGGGCGCAGCGACGAGACGAGCCTCTCGCTTGCGCCGGGAACGTTTAGACATAGGAAAAGCGGGCGGCGCGAGGTGAACCCGCGCCGCCCGTGCGGATGAAGGCTAGTGGCGAGAGCCGCGGCGCCGTGCTCCGGCCTCGATCGTGACATTGACCGGGATTGTGGTGGCTATCGCTGTTCCGTCGATCTTCACGCTGATGGTGCCCTTGTACGTACCGCCTTTAGCGAATACGTGCGTCACACTCTTTCCGACTGGCTTGGGTCCGCCGTCGTTGAAGTCCCACGTGAATTCATGCGTACCACAGGCGATTGGGTACTGGAACGTGTTGATGTCGAACTGAATCGTTTCGTTCGTCTGGCAAGGAGTCCCGGTTGCGCAATGCGATACCGGCCCGGAGTACGTCACGAAAGGATCGGCCGGGTTCATGGCCGGACAGCCACCGCCTCCCGGCCCTGGTCCGCCACCGGAGCTTCCGCTGACGACCACCGGCACGCTGATTGGCGT
>QHVS01000281.1 GCA_003223635.1 Acidobacteriota bacterium
TCAGGAACGTTTTCGCAGACGCCGACTTCGATCCGCTCCGAGAAGCTGGCCCGCAGGTCGAGATAGTCGATGGCCACCGGCGCGCCACGCCTGGCGCTGTATGGAGCGATCGTCGTCGCGGCCCAGAAAGGCGGTTCAGGGACGGTGGCCCGCTGAACTCGGAGCTGCTGCGCCTTTCGGTAGATGATCAACGATCCGTTTTCCTGTGTGTGGGACCGGCTTTAGCCGGTCGGTGCCGGCCCGCACACTTTGGCGATCATGCTGCGGACGTACTTGGCGATGATGTCGAATTCGAGATTCATGCGATCGCCGACGCGCGCGCTGCCCAGCGTCGTGCGGCGCAGAGTCTCGGGAATCAGCGCGGCGGCGAACGTGGAGTCCTCGGGTTCCACGATGGTCAACGACACGCCGTCGACTGCGACGGATCCTTTGCTGACCACGAGCTCGAAGAATTCGCCGGGAAAGCTCCACCGATACATCGAGAACTCGCCCGCGGTGGTCACGGAGACGAGCGTGGCCACGGCGTCGACATGACCCTGCACGAGATGGCCACCAAGTCGATCGCCGACCATCGCCGCGCGCTCGATGTTCACCCGCCCGCCGATGCCCAGCGTGCCCAGCGTGGTGCGCGACATCGTTTCGTCGGAGACGTCGCACAGGAGCGAGCCGTCGACCTGGGGGAGAACGGTGAGGCAGACGCCGCTGACGGCGACGCTTTCCCCGCGCTCGAACAGTTCTTCCGCCGTGGTGCGCAGGCGGATCCGCGCGCCAGATTCGAGCCTGTCGATCGCCTCGATGACGCCGCTGGTGTGGATGATTCCGGTGAACATGGTCAGATGAAATGTTGAATGTTGAATGTTGAATGTTAAATGTTGAATGAGATTCGGCCTACCCTTTCAACATTCAACATTCAACATTCTTGGATACGCCACGATCATCAGATCACTTCCGACCGTTTCCACCCGATCAAAACGAAACCGATGCGCCTCTGTCAACCGGCGCACTGCTTCGCCGGCGAAAATCGCCGGTGCGTCGGCGCCTCCGACGACGATGGGGGCGACGAAAAGGATCATCTTCTGCCACAGCCCGCGGCGGATGAATTCCGAATGCACGCCGGAGCCGCCCTCGACGATGAGCGACTGGATGCCGCGCTTGTAGAGGTCATGGAGTAGCGCTTCGAGGTCGACATCCTCGGTGATATGGGTTGTGGTTCCGTTCTGAAACACACTCGCGTTCGATGGGACCTGGCGATCGCGGTCCAGGATCACGCGTGTCCACGGCGTGATGGCCAGGTTCCAGCCCAGCCGGCGGGTGAGCTGCGGGTCGTCGTCCCGGACGGTCCCGCCGCCGACGAGGAGGGCGTCGTACTCTTCGCGAAGCTCCAGACTCTTTTGCCGCGATGCCTCGGACGTGATCCACCGGCTCTCGCGCGAAACCGTGGCCAGCTTTCCGTCGAGAGTCATTCCCGCTTTAAGCAGCACGAACGGCTTCTCTTCGGTCACGGCGTACAGAAACTTCTCGTTGAGACGACCAGCCTCGCTCTCCAGCACGCCCACGACCACATCGACGCCGGCGGCGCGCAGTCGCTCAATTCCTCGACCGTTGACGACATCGTGCGGATCAGACGTGGCGATCACGACCTGTTTGATGCCGGTGCCGAGGATCACATCGGCGCAGGGTGGGGTGCGTCCGTGATGCACGCACGGCTCGAGAGTGACGTACATGGTGGTGTCACGCGGATCCTCAGACGCCTGAATGGCCTTGACCTCCGCGTGCGGCTCGCCGGCGCGCTGATGCCATCCTTCGGCGACGATGTTCCCGCCGCGCACGAGCACGCAGCCGACCATCGGGTTGGGACTGACCGAGTAGCGGCCGCGCTCCGCAAGCTCCAAAGCGCGGCGCATGAAGGATTCGTGGTCCACGAAGGGGGAGTCTATCCCGTGGAGCGGCGGCCTTTAGGCCGCCGAAACGGAAACGGCGGGCTAAAGCCCGCCGCTCCATGAGCCACGAATGAAGTCAATCTTACGGAACCTTGATGAACCGATAGCCGGAGATGGAGTTGCCGCCCCGGCCGGAGGTAATCACGTACAACCGAAGGGTCTGGCCGCTGCGAGCGCGATCGATCGTGGCGCGGAACTCAGACACACTGGTGACCTTCTGCCCCTGCACTTCGGTGATCACGTCGCCTTCGTTCAGCGCCTCGCCAGCGGGGTAAACTTCATTCACGCTGGTGACGACGACGCCGCGCACGTTTTCGCCGATGCTGTAGGTCTGCCGGAGCTGCGGAGTGATCTCCTCCACCGACATGCCGAGCTTGTTCCGCGCGGGGCCGTTGTTGCTCGTCTCATTCGTCGCTTCCTGCTCGCCGTCGACAGGCCGCTCCGCGGTCTTCGCGGTGAACGCGCGCCGCTGGCCATCACGGATCGCCGAGATGTGCACCGTCGAGCCTACGGGTAGATAGGAGATGTAGTCGATCAGGTCGCGGTTGCTCCGAACCGAACGACCGTCAATTTCCACGATCACGTCGCCCTGCTGGAGGCCAGCCTGTGCGGCCGGCTTTCCGGGCGTAACGCTCTGCACGAGCGCGCCGCGGGCTTCCTGCAGGTTGAACGAGTCCTTCACCTGATCGTTCACGTCCTGGATCGTCATGCCCAGGTAGCCACGGGTGACTTTCCCGTTTCTGAGCTGCGGCAGGAGCCGTTTGGCAGTGTTGATCGGAGTGGCGAAGCCGATTCCCTGCGCGCCGCCGCCGCGGATCGCCGTGTTGATCCCGACAACCTCGCCGTTGATGTTGAGCAGGGGACCTCCGGAGTTCCCGAAGTTGATCGCCGCGTCAGTCTGGATGAAGTTCTCGAACGAGCGGGTCTGCTCGCTCAAGCCGAGCGCGCGTCCTTTCGCGGAGATGACGCCGACGGTGAGCGTGTTCTCGAACTGGAACGGATTGCCGATAGCGATCGCCCAGTCACCCTTCCGGATGCGGTCGGAGTCGCCCAGCGGAATGTTCGGGAGATTCTGACCCACGTCGATCTTCAGCAGCGCGATGTCGGTGGCCGGGTCACGGCCGACGATCTTCGCCGAAACCGTGTGCCCGCCGTTGCCGTTCTCATCGGCGCCGAAGTGGACGTCGACTTTGGTCGCCCCTTCCACCACGTGGTTGTTGGTCAGGATGTAGCCGTCCGCGGAGATGACGAACCCCGAGCCGCCGCTGCGCTGGGCATGCTCATCGTCTTCGCCGTCCGGCGACTGCGGCTGCCGGCGGCTGTTTCCGCGATCGCGAGGATCGGGAAAGAAGAACTCGAACGGATCGATGCCGAAGCCGCGCCGGCGCAGATCGCCGGTCTTCACGACCTCCGTCGAGGTGATGGAGACCACGGCAGGCGCCACTCGGGCCGCGATGTCGGCGAACGACGGCACGGTCACGGTGGTCACCGGGCCGGTCGAGGTCTGGATGGGACTGGATTGCGCATTCGACTTGCGCATCACGCCGAGGTCGGCGCTGATGATCACGCCGAAGGCGACGGAGGCGATGACAATCGCAATCATGGAGAGAACGCGTTTGCTGCGTGAATTCATGGGTCTCGATGCTCCTTCTATGGTGACTGGTCCTGGTTGATTGGAACGTCGGTCGCGTCGGGATCGATTATGACCCCGCTATTCTCCACCCGCGTGAGCATGAGTGCCAGTGGGGTGCTAACCGTCGTCAGAGGGTGAGACGAGCGAACCGACGAAATGTTTCGTCACACTCTTTACGATGCGGGGGTATCGGTGTTGAATGGCGGGAGAAATGAAAACGCCCCGCTTGCGCGGGGCCCGGGGCTTGGTGCTCGAGGTCGGAGGCCTAGACTACGGTGCGGCGGCCGACGATCAGCCGGTAGAGGAACAGCAGGACGATCGCGCCGACAATCGAGCCGATCCAGCCGGCTGTCTGCTCCTGACGGCCGAGCAGCGTCGAGGCCAGGAAGCCCCCGACGAAGGAGCCGGCGATTCCGAGGAGAATGGTGACGATCCAGCCACCGGGGTCACGGCCGGGCATGAGGAACTTGGCGATTGCGCCAACGATGAGACCGAACAACAGCCATCCAAGAATGTTCATGCTTCGTCCTCCAGGTTGGTCAGCCGTACTGACTGACGAGCTTACGGATGAGCAACAGAAGTGCCATTGGTAGGGATGAGGGATGAGGGATGAGGGATGAATCGATGAGAGTTGGCGGACTGAGCCGCATTGATCATGAGTAAGCCTCGCAAGATCGGAATCCTGACGGG
>QHVS01000282.1 GCA_003223635.1 Acidobacteriota bacterium
TCCGAAGGGCGGCACGCTGCTCCGGACGACCAACCGCGGCAACCCGTTCGAATATCCGGTCAATGGGCGCTGCGAGGATCGCTCACAGCTCGTCATCGACAACATTCACGAGCTCGGAATTGACGGGCTGATCGCCATCGGGGGCGACGGAACGCTTCGCATCGCGCAGCGGCTCTGCGACCGCGGCATTCCGATCGTCGCCGTGCCGAAGACAATCGACAATGATCTGGCGGCGACCGACTTCACCTTCGGTTTCATGACCGCGGTGACGGTAGCCACCGAAGCCGTCGATCGCCTGCACACCACCGCGGAAAGCCACGATCGCGTGATGATCCTGGAGGTCATGGGGCGCAACGCGGGATGGATCGCGCTCTACTCGGGGCTGGCTGGGGGGGCGGACATCATTCTCATTCCGGAGATCG
>QHVS01000283.1 GCA_003223635.1 Acidobacteriota bacterium
CGGAGGAGATCGCGCGGGAGATTGAGCTGGAGATCCGGGTGACGGTGCTTGGACATACCCAGCGGGGCGGCTCGCCGATCGCCTTCGACCGGCTGCTGGCCACTCGCTTCGGAAAAGCAGCGGCAGATCTGATCGCCGGCGGCGAGTGCGGAAAGATGGTCGCGCTGCGGGGGAACGAGATCGTCTCGGTCCCCATCATCGATGCCGTGGCCAATCCGAAGTACGTCGATCCGAACGGCGAGATGGTCGCTACGGCGCGCAGTCTCGGAGTGTCATTTGGCGATGGGTTATAGAG
>QHVS01000284.1 GCA_003223635.1 Acidobacteriota bacterium
CACGGCCGCGCGGATTTTCTCCGCGAACTGCAGCGCTTCGCGCATCGGCGTTTCCGGCAGCAGCACCGCGAACTCTTCCCCTCCGAAGCGCGCCACCACATCCGACTGCCGCGTCGTGCGCTTCAGCACCTGGGCCAGCTTCTGCAGAACGGCGTCGCCGACCGGATGTCCGAAGGCATCGTTCACCTTCTTGAAGTGATCGATGTCGATCATGACAAGCGTCAGCGGTCGCCCATAGCGGCGCGCATATTCGAACCGCATCGCGAGCTCTTCATCGAACGACCGCCGGTTGCGCAATCCGGTGAGCGCGTCCGTGCGCGATAGTTCTTCCAACTGGCGATTGCTGGCCAGCAGCGCCTTCTGCAACTGGACGATGCGCAATCCCGCGCGCACTCGGGCCATGAGCTCCTCCATGTGGAACGGCTTCGTCACGTAGTCGTCGGCGCCGCAGTCGAATCCGGCCAGCTTCGATTCCTTGGTCGCGTCGCCGGTGAGGATGAGGATGTATGCATGAAGATGCCTCTGCCGCACTTCGCGGCAGAGGTCGACGCCATCGCCATCCGGAAGACGCCGATCGAGTAGAAGAATGTCCCATTCGGTGGAGCTCAGCAGTCGCCGGGCCGCCTCGATTGACGGGACATGGCGAACGCGGTGTCCCTCTCGCCGGAGGCTGAGTCCGACAAGCCGTCCGATGCTCGGATCATCCTCTACTAGAACGACTTCCGCTCCACTCATGGTAGAGAAAATATATTGCAAATAACCATCCAGATTTGTGGACCCACGCCGCAAACGCTGACGTACAATGCCGAATAACTCGCGGCATGCCCAACCCCCTCCTCTCTTTCGCCCGGTATCGCGAAATCGCTACCGAACTGGCTGTCCGGCTCGACTCGGGAAGCGGCGAAGAAGCGATCGTCGCGTCGGGAGGAGTGGCTAGCGCGATCACGGCCGAGCTGTTGCGCCGCAGCGCACGCGGCGCGGTGAGCATCCGGCCGCTGACGATCGACAACTTCGCGCGGCGCGTCATCAATGACGCCGGCGACTATCCCCGAGTGGCCAACGACGCGGAGCGGCGGCTGGCGATGCGCGCAGCGACAGAAGTCATCGACGATGCGATGCTGCAGAGCCGCGGCATCGCCTCGATGCTGGAGCGCTCGTACCGCGATCTGCGCGACGGCGGCATGAGCGTCGACGACTTCGAAGTGCGTGCCCGAGACACCAGCGCGCTTCGCAATCCTGCCCGGACCCGCCTGATGCTGCGCGTGTGGCGCGAATACGAACGCCTCATCGCCCAGCTCGGAGCGATCGATCCTTCCGATCTGCTCGCCCGCGCCGTACGCGTGATCGAACATGGTGCGGCGCTACCTCAACAGATCGTTGCCGGCTTCTATGACATGACCGGCGCGCAATTGCGGATCGTCTCCGCACTCGCGGCGGCCGGCAAACTGTCCGCGGTGTTCGTTCCCATCGAGGGCTCGAATGATGCGTACCGCTTCGCCGGCCGATTCGTCTCCCAACTCAAAAGCTCATCCCTCATCCCTCATCCCTCATCCCTACAAATCAAGACGGCCGCGGCGCGGATCGCGCAATATGAGACAAAGTCCGTCGAGCTCCGCGAGATCTGCCGCTCGATCGCCGAGCTTCTGGAACGCGGCACGCCGGCGTCGTCGATCGGCATCGTGGCGCGATCGCTCGACCCGTACGACGTCGCGCTGCTCAATCGATATGCCGCCGAATTCGGCTTCCGGACCAGTGAAGGTACGGAGGTGCCGTTGATCGCCCATCGCCTGGGGCGGGTGATCGGGACGATCCTGCGGCTCCGGGAACGGAGGTTTCCCCGCGGCGACGTCATCGATCTGCTGCGCGACGGCTTCTACGCGACGCAGCGCGTCGATGTCGACCGGATCGACGAGGCGACGCGGCGCGCGCAGATCGCCGGCGGGCTCCGGGCCGAGCTTCGCAATCCGAAAGGGGATCCTCTCATCGAAGACTACGCGAGCGTGGTCGCCGATCTGGAGAAGATCGCCCCGTCCGCGCTGCTCACCGGCCGCCAGTGGAGCGAGCGTCTGAACACGATCGTCAGCCGCGTGCGACTGGAAACCGAGATCGATCTGCTGGCCGCCGCGACGGTGGATGATGTCGCCGAACTCTTCAGGCGCAGCAGCAGTTGGAGTCGCCGCTTCGACGCGGAATCGGTACTCGATGCATTGCAACAACAGGTGATCCGCGACGCTCGACCCGCGAGCCGCGACCCGCTGATCTGGCTCGGCGACGTGATGAGATCTCGCGGCCGCTCTTTCGAGCACCTCTTCGCCATCCAGATGCAGGAGGATCTCTTCCCGCAGCGGCGCATCGACGATCCTCTTCTGCCCGACGCCGATCGACGCATGGTCGGGGCGCGGGAGATTGGCGACGGGCGTGACGAGGAACGGCTGCTGTTCCAGCTGATCCTCGACGCCGCATCGACATCGATCCACTTCAGTTTCGCCGGCAGCGACGGTTTCGGCAGAGTCCTGCGCGCCTCGCCGCTGCTCAAGCAGTTCGCCGTCGCGCAGCAGCCGCAGCGCCGTGCCGAGCTGCTGCGCAACTTCGGCGCTTCCTTTGCCACGGCCGGCCATCCCTACTCGCGCCTCCCCGCTCCGCAGCGGCGGCAGTTGCAACTGGCCACGCGCAGCGGAACGCAGTCCGTGTTCGACGGATACGTGGGTGACGCGTTCCGCGATCCGATCCTCGCGGCCCTCCAATCGATCTCCCCCACTCAGCTCGAGGACTTCGGCGAGTGCCCGCAGAAGTTCCTGCTCAAGCACCTCCTCGGCGTGAAAGATATCGACGACCCCGAGCGCGAGCTGCAGATCAATCATCGCCAGAAGGGTTCCATCGATCACGCGATCCTGGAGAGCTTCTACCGATCGCTCGACCCCACGGCCCTCGATCGCGCCCAGCCGTTTCTGCCCCAGCTCGCCCCGGCTCTGCGCGAACGGATCGACGGGCTCATCGATGCTGCGTTCGAAGAGCTGGAGGCCGCGCACCCGCCGTTCAACCGCGCCATGCGCGATATCGAGCGCCGCTCCACGAAACGGAATCTGCGCGCCTTTCTGGCGGCCGATATCGCCGATCTGATGGAAAGCGGCCTGCGGCCCGAGCGCTTCGAATACAAGTTCGGAACGAAATACGTGAAGCGCGGGAATGCAGATCACGCCGAGCCTCTCGTGGTGACCGCGTATGGAATTCCGATTCGAGTGGATGGATCGATCGATCGCATCGATCGCGGCAAGGACCGGCTGCGCATCGTCGATTACAAATCCGGCAAGGCGCTGCGACACCGCGAGCTGGCCAAGAAAATCGATCGCGGCGTCCGCCTGCAACTCGCGCTCTACGCCATGGCCGTGGCGGAATTCTTCGGAATGCCGCCCGCCAGGATCGACGGCGCGGTCAAGCCACTGACCACGCCCGGCGCCCAGGCCGAGAAATTCGCGTTCGGCCTCGGCGAGAAAGAAGCGCGGTTGCGCCAGACGCTCGATCTCTTCGTCTCCGCCATGCTGCGAGGCGCGTTCCCCGCGTTCCCCAACAATGACGATGATGACTTCAACTCCTGCAAGTACTGCCCGGTGAATCATTCCTGCCGCACGAAGCATGACGACGTGGAGCGATACGCCGTGGTCCGGCAGAAGGATCCCCGCACTCTGCTGGAGAAGCTGCCATGACCACTCCCCAGCAGCAGATGTTCCGCTTCCCGACGGCCGCCAAATCCGCCGCTCCGTTGCGGCGGAACGTTGTGATCGAGGCCGGCGCAGGCACCGGGAAAACCACGGCCATCGTCGCCGAGGTGCTGAAGCTGCTGCTGGGGAACGAGGAGCTGGCGCCGGAACGCATCGTCCTGGTGACCTTCACCGAAAAGGCAGCAGGAGAGATCGCAGATCGCATCCAGAGCGCGATGACCGAAGTGGAGCTGCAATTCGAAGGCGATCGGGTCCGCTGGCCGCCCGACTCGGAGAAGCCGCTGTTCGAAGTCCGACCGGAAGAGAAGGACGCGGTTCGGCGTGCCTGCGCGAAGCAGTTGGCGCGCATCGACGGGCTGAAATCGCAGACGATCCATTCGTTCTGTCAGACGCTGCTTCGGCAGTATCCGATCGAAGCCGGTGTCGATCCGCAGTTCAAGATCATCGAGGGATTCGAACGCTCTCTCCTCTACGCTCAGGTGTACGACGCCTGGATCGACGACGAGACACGGCTGCATCCGGCGCCGGAAGCCCTGCGCGAATGGGAAGCGCTTCTGCATCACGCCGGCTATCTCTTTCTGGCCC
>QHVS01000286.1 GCA_003223635.1 Acidobacteriota bacterium
CATTGCCGACGCCGTACGCCTCGAGCACCAGGCCCTGCAATGGAGGGCGAAGAACGTTGCGGACGAGATCGGGCGCGATGCCTGGAAAAAGCCGGAGCGCTGACACTACGGCGCGCGATCGAAACTCTTCCAGGCGCAACTTGCGCGACCGCGTCCGGCGGACGAGCGGCCAGTTGATCTCGATCTCCGTTCCGACTGTGCCGAGCGGGGGCATGTTCGGCGAGGCAAACGCCGCGAATCCATCGGCGCTGACTTTCACCGCGCGGCAGCCGCGAAGCAGCCGTCCTCCGAAGTAGAGGCAGACCTCCGGGATCGGATGATTCGCCGCGATGAGCAGCGAGGTGATGAGGTTCTCCCGCGCGTCGTTGCGCACCTCGCAGAGCGGAATCTGCGATCCGGTGATGATCACCGGCTTCGACAGGCCGTTGAGCATGAACGGCAGCGCCGAGGCCGTGTAGGCCATCGTGTCGGTGCCGTGGAGAACGAGAAAGCCGTGGTAGTCGTCGTAGTGCTCGGCGATGTCGCGGGCGATCTTGGCCCACTCGGCCGGAGTCATGTTCGACGAGTCGAGCAGCGGCTCGTACTCATTCACCACAGTGGCCGGCATCGATCTCTGCCGAAGCTCCGGCATCGCTTTCATCTGATGCTGCAGATATCCCGGCTCCGGGTGATAGCCGTTGCGGGTGTGACGCATACCGATAGTTCCGCCGGTGTACGCGATGTAGATGCGCTTTCGCACGCGCGCAGTCTAACTTGGCCCCCTCATCCGCCGCTGCGCGGCACCTTCTCCCCGCAAGCGGGGAGAAGGATCTCGAGAGCCTAGAGCGCGCAGCGCTCCATCGCGTCGAGAATCGCCTTGCCATCGCGGTAATCGGTGAAGACGTCGCGCGCGCCGGCGTCGACGAGGCGCTGCGTCTTGTCGCCGATGCCGATGAAGCCGATGCCCACTTCCTGCGCGGCGCGCAGATCCCAGAGCGCATCGCCGAAGAGAACCGCGGGGTGACGGCCGTCGAGCGCGCAGCGAACGATGTCGGCCCGCGCCGCGAAGCGATCGCAGGAGACGACCTCACGCCCGCCCAGCCCCGCCGCCTCGAGCTTCACGCGCGCGGAATCGGACCACGCCCCGGTGACGATCGCCACCTCCCAGCCCTCCCGCTCGACGCGATCGAGAAACGGCGCTGCTCCGGCGATTGGCCGAATCTGCTGTGCGCATGTGCGGAGGAGGTCAACGAACCGGCGCCGGTGGCGGGCCAGCTCCTCTTCGCTTTCGGAACGCGATGCCCGGCGCAAGATTTCGGCAGTGATCCCGCGGTCGGTCGTCTGCTCGTAGCCCAGCCAATCGCTGTCGATGTCTGTAATCGCAAATTCCTGGAGAAAGGCCGCGAGAAAGCAATCCCGATCGACCTCGTTCGTTGCGGTCAGCGTTCCGTCGATGTCGAAGAGGGCTACGCCCCTCACTTCGCGTTCTTCACGATCTGCCCATCCTTCATGACGAAGAAGACATGCTCGGTCTGATGGATGTCGTCGAGCGGATTGCCGGGAACGGCGATGATGTCGGCGAGCTTGCCGGCAGCGAGCGTGCCCAGCCGGTCTTCGACGCCGAGAAGTGTGGCGGCGGAGGACGTGGCGGAGTGGAGCGCGGCGGCCGGCGACATGCCCAGTCCGGTCATCAGCGCGAATTCCAGCGCGTTCAACCCATGCGGCGAGACGGCTGAATCCGTGCCGAAGGCGATCTTTACGCCGCTCTTCAGCGCGTTGCGAAACATGTCGCTTCGCGCGGCGACGGCCGCTCTTCCTTTCGCGGCGATGGCGGGCGGGTACTTGTCGATCTGTCGCATCACCCAATCGCCGGCCAGAAGGGTCGGCACCAGGTACACTCCGCGATCGCGCATCATGGCCAGCGTCTCGGGCTTCATGAACGATCCGTGTTCGATGGAGTCGACGCCGGCCTGCACGGCCATCCGCGCGGCGGCGTCGCCGTGGCAATGCGCCGCCACCTTGCGACCCCAGTGATGCGCTTCCTCCACGATGGCGTTCATCTCCTCCTGGGACAGCTCCGGCGCGTCGACCGGATCGGCCAGCGACAGCACGCCGCCGGAGGGCATGAATTTGATGACGTCCGCTCCGTACTTGATCTGATAGCGCACGGCCGCGCGGCATTCGCCCGTGCCGTTGCACACTCCCTCGATCGGGCCGAGCTGTTGAACGCCGCGCGACGGCGGAACGGGCGGGTTATCGCCGTGGCCACCGGTCGAGCTGATGGCATAGGCGGACACCAGCATCCGCGGCCCGACCACCCACCCATTGTTGATAGCGTTGCGCAGGCCGACGTCGACGTAATCGCGCGCGCCGACGTTGCGCACCGTGGTGAAGCCGGCCTCGATCGTTTTTCGCGCATACGTCGTGGCCAACAACGCCTGCTCGGCCGGTTGCCGCATCAGAACGGTGAAGAAATCCAAATACCAGTTCGGGCCTGCTTCCTGGGTCAGATGCACGTGCGCGTCGATGAATCCTGGAAGGAGCGTCGCGTCGCCGAGGTCGATGAGCTGGGCGTTTGGGGGAACGGCTCCGCCGATCGAGGTGATGCGATTTCCTTCAATGATGACCGTGGCATTGCGGATCACGTTGTCCGAGGTCCCGTCGAAGAGGCGCGCGGCCTTCAGGACAACGCTCCGGGGCTGTTGTCCCAATGCGGAGGAAGCGAGAAAAGCGAGCGCCAGTACGATCTTTTTCATGGCGGACACGCTAGTAGCATATCGTTCCGAGTTCAAATGCGAGTTGCCTATCAAGGAGAACGCGGAGCATTCAGCGAAACCGCCGCCCGGCGATTGATGGGGGCGGAGATGACCGGAATCCCCTGTCCATCGTTCGAGGAGATGTTCGAGTCGGTGCGGCGCGGCGAAGCCGACTGCTGCATCGCTCCCATCGAAAACAGCCTGGCCGGCTCGATCCATCGGAACTACGACCTGCTGCTGGACTCCAACTTCAAGATCGCCGGCGAGACGCATCTGCGCATCGTGCATCACCTGATCGCGCCGCCCGACGTCTCCATCGATCGGATCCGGCGCGTCTATTCGCATCCGGTGGCTCTGGCGCAGTGCAATCGTTTTCTCCGCGCGAACCCGCAAATGGAGCCGACACCGGTGCACGATACGGCCGGCGCGGTGCGTCTGGTGATGGATCGCCGCCGTGACGACGAAGCGGGCATCGCGTCGGCCGACGCCGCGGAAATCTACGGCGGTCGCATCGTGGCGGAAGGAATCGAGGATCACGCCCAGAATTTCACCCGCTTCCTCTTGCTGGCGCCGCCGGAGCGCGCCGAGCCGATCGTGACCCGCGACGCGGAGCGGCGATGGAAGACCTCCATCGTGTTTCGCACCGCCAATCGTCCCGGCGCGCTCTTCCACGCCCTCGGCGCATTCGCCGCGTTCAACATCGATCTGGCGAAGATCGAGTCACGGCCGGTCGAAGGAAAGCCCTGGGAGTATTCGTTCTACCTCGACTTCATCGGCCGCCGCGACGAGCCGCACATCAGCCGCGCGCTCGACAACCTGGCCTCGATGTCGGAGATGGTGCGCGTGCTCGGGTCGTATCCGACGCGGTGGTGATCGACGGCTGACGGGAGGCCGAATGAGTACAGTTCAGAGGGAAATTGCAGCACTCGAAGAACGTCTCCGGCTAGCGGAGTTGGGGCCTGACCCGAAATTCTTCGAGGAAGCGTTGGCCGATGACGCAGTACTCGTATCGCAGGACGGCCAACCTTCAAGGTCCGAAATTTACTAGCGTCGAAATCAGCGAAATGAAGATTGTCGAGCACGGCATCGCAGCGGTCGTGACGTGTCGGGGAACGTTCGAAGGCCCTCAGTTCAGCGGCACTCTGAAGTTCATGCGTGTGTGGTTGAAGAAAGGCGACCGCTGGCAGATCATCGCCGGCTCAATCTCAAACTGATCACAATGTGTGCATCGTTCGGGCGTTGACAACCGGCATGCGCGGGCGGGATGCTACGCGTCCTAACGAGGAGGTTCCCCATGAAGCGTACCGTGTTTGTTGCAGCATTCGCGCTGCTGGTTGCTTTCTCTACGCACGCTCAACCGACGAACCACAATGAGGAGACCGTGGCCCAGTTTCAGGCCGAGATGGCAGCGGGCAAGCTGACCTCGGTGCAGCTCACTCAGTACTACATCGACCGAATCATGGCGCTCGACCAGAACGAGGTGAACTCGGTGATCGAGCTCAACCCGGACGCGCTGGACATGGCGAAGAACGCGGATGCGATGCGCGCCAAGGGCAAGTTGCTCGGACCGCTCCACGGCATCCCGGTTCTGCTCAAGGACAACATCGATACCGGCGACAAGATGCAGACCAGTGCCGGATCGTTCGCGCTGGTGGGGAAGCCTGCCCTTCACGATTCGACGGTCGCCGCGAAGCTGCGCGCGGGCGGCGCCGTCATCCTCGGCAAGACGAATCTCTCCGAGTGGGCGAACTTCCGCTCCTTCTTCTCCACCAGCGGGTGGTCGGGGCGGGGCGGACTGACCCACAACCCGTACTCGCTCGATCGCAACGCCTGCGGCTCCAGCTCCGGTTCGGCGGCAGCGGCGTCCGCGAACTTTGCGGCGGTCTCGATCGGCTCAGAGACTGACGGCAGCATCGTCTGCCCCGCGAACGTCAACAGCGTGGTGGGCATCAAGCCGACGGTCGGCGTCACCAGCCGCGCAGGGGTCGTCCCCATCTCTCACGTGCAGGACACGATCGGACCGCACGGGCGCACGGTCGCGGATGCGGCCGCGGCGCTGAGCGTCATCGCCAGCCGCACGCCCGACAAGGGCGATCCAGCTACAAGCGGCGTGCCGCTCGGATGGCAGGGGACGGGCCGCACCCGGCCCGCCCTCCCGGCCGACTACACGGCGTTCGTGGATCCGAACGGGCTGCGCGGCGCGCGCGTCGGCTCCACGCGGCAGGGCATCGACAACGCACCGCCGCAGGTCGTTGCGGCATTCGATGCTGCGCTGGCCGCCATCCAGGCTGCGGGCGCGACGGTGGTGGACCTCGACGGCGCGGGCTTCCAGTTCGTCCCGGCGAACGGCGAGTTCCTCGTGCTGCTCTACGACTTCAAGATCGACGTGCAAAAGTATTTCGCCACCCGGGTGGGTGTGCCGATGGCGAACAAGACGCTTGCGGATGCGATCGTATTCAACGATGCGAACGCGGCCACTGAAATGCCGTACTTCTTCCAGGAGATCTTTCAGTTCGCGCAGGCGATGGATACCAGCGGCCCGGACCCGGGCAACAACCCGCAGCCGATTTTCGGCGGGTTGACTTACAACCAGGCGCTGGCCCTCGACCACGATGCGGGCGTGAGCCTCGACACCGCGCTCAGCCAGTTCAACCTCGACGCGATCGTTGCGCCGACCGACAGTCCCGGCTGGACGAGTGACTTGATCCTCTCCGACCACTTTCTTTTCGCCAGCTCGGGTTTGGCGGGCGGGCCGGGCTACCCGATCGTTCAAGTGCCGGCGGCGAGCGTGCTCGGCATGCCGATGGGCATCAGCTTCCTCGGAACGGCGTTCAGCGAGTCGACGTTGATCAAGCTGGCCTCAGGGTTCGAGGCGGCGACTCACGCGCGGATCGTTCCGACGTTCACCGGCAACATCACGACGGCGAACACCAACGGCACAAATCTCACGCCGCCGCCACCGCCCAAGAAGGACAGCGGCTTGCGGCCGCACCGGATGTGATCGTTCGCTTATCTGTGTGCGGGCCGGCTTTAGCCGGCCGGCTGAAGCCGGCCCCACACCCTGATCGCGTTGCAGAGCGCTTCCGGCTCATCTGATCCCACGAGGAGACGTTTTCCGTTGCGAAGGTCGATCTCCACCGCCTCAAGGCCGGAGACGTTGTACAGCCAGCCGCGCGGCGTCAGGTGAATCCCCCAGCCGAAATACCACGGGTTAGTCACTGTGCGGCAGTCCGCGATTTCCCCGATAGGAATCGTTCGCCGAATGATCCCCACTCCAAAGCGAAACGAAAATGCATCGCTAGAGACCTCCGTGGTAAGTGAGTAGAAAAGAAGAAGCGAAAGCGCGATGACCACGGCGGTGGCGATGACGATGATTGATGCGGGAGGGGGAAGGATCAAGGCCAGCGGAAGCAAGAGGATGATCGGCGCGCCGAGCGCGACGAGCATGATCGCGCCGAATTGAGTGTGCCGATACATCACGGAGCAGGATACAGTTTCACAAGAATTCCGATTCCCAGCAGCGTGACAACCGTTGCCACGATTCCCCCTTCCAATCCGAATGCCCCACCGGTGAGCAGAGCCGGTCCATCGAGTTGAAAGACCCGCCAGCCTCCCGAGATCGACTGACCGGAAACAGTGAGGCCGAGGAGCGGCCCCTGCACGAAGTTCCATCCGAGGTGCAGGCCGATCGGCAGCCAGAGAGTTCGAGTGATTGCGTAGCCGAGTCCGAGGAGGCATCCGGCGGCGAGGATGTTGATGGCCGGCAGGATGCTGCGGATCGCTCCGGCGTGAAACAGCGCGAAAAGAATCGCCGAGCCGAAGATGCCCGCGATCTGAGTAAAGCACGACTCGATCGTCTGCTGGATGTATCCGCGGAACAGCACTTCCTGCGTCATCGAGTTTGCGGCCATCGTGACCGCGGCGATCGCCAGCACGGATCCCGAGAAGCCGACGACAGCGACGCGCCGGGCCGATCCGATCATCCAAAGCGATGTGATGGCAATGGTGATCAGGAGCATGCCGAGAGCGAGGCCGATCACGAAGCGTCGCGGCTGGGGAACCAACCCGAGCGACATCGCTGAACGCTTGTCGACGAATCGACGCATGAGAATGGCGGCTGCAATGGCCGTAACCGCGCCCATCGACTCGACGTAGAGACGGGTCGTCGGTATCGGCTGCTCGAATTGTCTTCTGAATGGAACGATGAACGGTGCATAGAGGATCGCCCAGAGGAGGAAGAAGCAGACGATTTTCCAGCTCGCTGTCCAGAGGCGCTTCATTGCTGTGTCGCGCCGGGCATGACGTACGTCAACGTGTGGTGAGACAGAAGCTCACCGTTGAGCGAAAGGCATTCCGCTGTGCCGAATGCGGTCCGTCGTCCGAGTTTCAGCACGATCCCTTTGCAAGTGAACGCCTCGCCGCGGACGCTCTGCAGGAAGTCGGTGGTCATGTGGCCGGTCACCGATGGGTCATCCAGGCCGCGTAGAGTCTTGATGGCCAGCCACATGGCCACGTCAGCGGCGAGCACGAAGACCTGTCCGCTGACGATCCCGCCTGGCCGCTCGAAATGCGGAAGATACGGGACGGAGAGGGAGCAGGCGCCGTCGCTCGCCGCGGTCACGACGAAGCCGTACGCTCGGGTGAAAGCGCTCTGCCGATCGATGAGTTGCTGGAGCTGCTCGATGGTGACCGTGGCGGGATGCTAGCACGCGAGCTGTTAGCTCTTAGCTCTAAGCTGTTAGGTTGCGTCAGCTTGCGCAGAAGATTCAGCGGCACTCGGCACTCTGGGTGACCGACTGATCGTGAAACGTTGCGTTCGATGCGACACGGCCACCGCGACCACGTGCACCGGATCGGCCACCACTGGTGGGCAAGAACAGCTCATCGGTGCGCGGATGTCATCGACGAACACGTCGAATCGGCCATGGTCGACCTCGACGCGGTTGATGGCGATGGTCCGGCAGGAGTCGGGGGTCTCGCCCCGAGCCACAAAGACTAAAACGTGAGAAGAAAAATCGATTGAGGGGCGTGGCGGCTTGGGAGAGCGATTTGAGACGATCTCCTGCCACACACCGATTCCCATCGCGCGGACGAGGCTTCTTCTCGATCAGACCGTGGGTCAAGCGCGACCGGCCGACACCATCCGGGTAGACGGCGTACAGCTGTGCGCCGTCGGCGCGAACGATCTCCGGACCGACGATCGCAGCCTGCAGCGCCTCGACGTTCTTGATCTCCGGCGCCAGCTTCAGAAACATGACGAGGAGATGACCAGGATCGCGCTTTGCTTCCGCCGCGAAGGGATTGCGTGCCACGACCTGCTT
>QHVS01000285.1 GCA_003223635.1 Acidobacteriota bacterium
ACGGCAGGAAGGTAACGCCGAGCATCAGAAGAAGGTTCAGCGTCAGGATCGCCTGATCGGTCCGGCGGATCAGATTGAAAATCCGATGGTGGTTCACCCACATGACGCCGATCGTGGCGAAGCTGGTCAGGAACGCGAGGTACGAACGCCAGACGTGAAGCAGCGCGTCGCCGAGAGTGCCCGGCGGGATTTCCTCCGGCAGCCGGATCTCCAGCACGAGGAGCGTCATGGCGATGGCGAAGATGCCGTCGCTGAAAGCCTCTAGGCGAGTGGTTTCTTCAGACTCTTCTGCAGTTCGCGTCATCGGATTTCAGATTCCGCCGTCATCTCACCGCGCAAATCCTTCTGCATCTCGCGCTTCACCCTGGC
>QHVS01000254.1 GCA_003223635.1 Acidobacteriota bacterium
AGCCTTTCCTTTCCTCGTATCGCGACAACGAGTACCTCGGTGAAATTGCGTACACGGATAGCGCGCTGGCGAAAGCGTTGGGGCCGATCCTGGCCGCCGATCCCGATGCGCTCGTCGTCTTCACTTCCGATCATGGAGAGGCGCTCGGGGAACATGGCGAACGGACTCACGGCCTCTTCGCGTACGAAGCGACGCTGAAGATCCCGCTCGTGGTAGTGGGCCATGGGGTCGAGCACCGGGTGGAGCCGGAGTACGTGCGCCACGTGGACATCGTTCCGACGATCCTCGATGCCGCCGCCGTGACCATTCCGAAGGACCTGCCTGGTCACTCGCTGCTGCGCAAAGTGTTGCCGAGCGACAGCTACTTCGAATCGCTTTCCGCTTCGTTGAATCGCGGCTGGGCGCCATTGACGGGAATCATCCATGGCGGCGCGAAGTACATCGATCTTCCGATCGCGGAGCTTTACGATCTGCCGCGCGATCCGCATGAGATGAAAAATCTGCGCGACGAGCGGCGGCGCGACGTGGCGCAGGCGAGGAAACTGCTCGCGCCGATGCAGACCGCAGTTGCGCTTTCGCCGCGGGCGATGTCCGCCGAGGAGATCGCCCGCCTCCGCAGCCTTGGCTATGTTGCTGGCTCGGCGGGTCCGCGCGATCACTACACGGCCGCAGACGATCCGAAGTCACTCGTCGGACTCGACTCGAAGATGCACGATGCCATCGATGCCTTCGAGCGTCACGATCCGAAGCGTGGTCTCCATCTGGCCCGCGAAGTCGTCGCCGCGCGCCCTTCGATGATCGCCGGACGCGAGATTCTCGCCTTCATGCTGCAGCAGAACGATCTGGTTGCCGAGGCCATCGAGCAGTTGAAGATCATCATCCGCGATCCGAATGCGAACGACGACGATCGTGTTCAGCTCGCCCTTCTGTACTGCGAGACTTCCCAGCCGCGCGCCGCAATCGATCTGCTCGCGCCGCGCAGAGAGACAAAGGATCCCGACATTCTCAATGCATACGGCGTCGCGCTTTCGGACGATGGACAAAGCGACGATGCGCAGCGCCAGTTCGAGCGCGTGCTCTCACTCGATCCAAACAATGCGCCAGCTCTACAAAACCTCGGCATCCTGGCTCTTCGGCGCGGCAATCCCGGCGCGGCGCAGACGTATCTCAATCGCGCTCTGGAGCTGAATCCCAAGCTGCCGCTTGCGCTCAACACGCTCGGCGTCCTCTATGCGCGATCGAATGATTTCGCCCATGCGGTCGATGCCTGGAATCGAGCCGTGGCCATCGATCCGCGGCAGTACGACGCCCTGTACAACATCGGAATGGTGGAAGGCCGGGCCGGACACAAGCAAGAGGCCCGCGTGGCGCTCGAGCGTTTCGTGCAGACCGCGCCGAAATCGCACTACGGCGCCGACATCGCAGCAGCGCGAGCCGCCCTGGCCAGCTTGCGCTAGCCTCCCTCATCCGCCGCTTCGCGGCACCTTCTCCCCGCGCGGCGGGGAGAAGGATCTCGAGAGGGTGAAAGGATCTCGAGGGCCCTCGCCCCGCGCGGCGGGGAGAAGGATCTCGAGAGGGTGAGAGGATCTCGAGAGCCCTCGCCCCGCGAAGCGGGGAGAGGGTGGCGCGAAGCGCCGGGTGAGGGGGCCGTCGCGGCTATTGAACGACCAGTCCCACGCTCGACGTCTGCTGAATCGTGGAGCCCTTCTTCTTGGCCGTGACGTCGAGCGTCGCCACATTCCCGATCGGGCCGTCGAGTTGAAACACGAACTTCGAACCGTTTGCGCTCTTGTGCTGAGAGACGAGCTTCGCTTTCGGATTGGTGTCCAGCGTGAGCTCGTCCGGCGTTGCATTCTGAACGAAGACCGCGAACTTGCGCGGCTCGCCGTTGTGCACGCGGACCATCGCGCTGGGGATGAAAGCCTCTCCGTTCACCTCGAACGGATATCCGGAGTTTGACTTGTCGTGTGTCCCGCCTTTGACCATCAGCCATTTGCCTGGTTCTTCAAAAAAGAAGGGCTGGGAGACCGTCGTGTCGCTCGGGCGGGGCACCACGAGATCGGTGCGAACGTAACCTTTCTTGTCTGATTCGGCGATTCGCACCAGGGTCTTGATTGCGTACTTTCCTTCCGGAAGGCTGAGCGTGCCGTAGTACTTGATGCCGCTGGAGCGAAGCTGAGGGCCAACTTTGTCGAGGTCGATTCCCATGCGCTGATAGAGCGAGTCACGCACCAGGCCCTGTTCATCGAACGCGTAGACGAAAATCTCGGTGCTGGCGGTGTTGCCTTTCACGCCTTCGACGATATCTTTTCCGTTGATCTCCAGGATCACAGGAATCTGCGCGTTTGTCGTACGCGTCGGAAACGGCGCCGCAAGAGCGGAGACATGGATCGCATCCTGCCGGATGTCGCCGATGACGATCTCCGCGTTGGACAGCGTTCGCTCCATGGAGGTTTCCGTACCGGCTTCGTAGTAACCGGAGCGATAGGTTGCCCGCGCGCCGGACGGTACGTTGACCAGGCGAACCTTCAGGTTGTGAAATTTCCCGGGCTGGGAAGTGGGCGCCGTAAAGGCGAGGACGTAGACGACTTCCTGCGCCTTGATCACGCGCTGAAAGTCTGTGGCCAGATCGTTCGCGTTCTTGAAAACGGTCCCCCCAGTCGAGTTTGCGAGGAGATGCAAGCCTTCGTTTGACTTACGGCTGTAGCCCGGTGATGAGGCGTCCGAATCCGTGCGGATCCCGCGGATGTCGACCGCGTCCAGAATGACGTCCGATCGTTTCGCCACCTCGGTCAGCTTGTCGACGAGTGACATGCTCGTCGAAGAGCCGAAGCGGTTGTCGTTGTCAACATTCCAGATCTCGCCGCGCTCGGTCGCGGCGTTCTCCGTGACCTGGTCCGCGCTGATGCCGGCATCCCTCCCCTGAATCAGTCGGGGATCGAAGCCCTCCGACAGAAGCACGAGGTGCTTCTGACCGTTCACGGCGCGCAACGCCTTCGTCAGCCCGGCCAGGAGATTCACCTGGCGATCGATCTTCTGCCGGTTGTATTGATCCTCTGCTTTGCCGGCGCGCTTGACCATGTCGTTGATTTCGGCAGCCGCCTGGTTCTTGTCCACTCCCTTGCTGGTCTCGCCGGAGCTCGTCGTGGACATCTGTTCGATCGGTATCATGCCCGCGAGCTGAAGCGGATCGTTGCCGCGGAATGTGGACGGATTTGCGATCGCCGCATCCACAAGGTTTCGATCGGTGGTGAATGCGGTGAGAAAGCGGAAGCCATGGTCGACATCCACGGTGGCCACCCCCACGCGGTCTCGCTTCACGACCATCTTCGTCACAAAGTCGCGCGCGCCCTGCTGGGCGCGAGAGATGGAGTTGGGAGATGAGAACGTGAGATCGAATACCAGAAGGAAATTGCGCCGGGCGGCTGGATTCAGCGGTGACGCCAGGCTCATCGATTCGACGGAAGAGAAATCGATGCTGTCGAGCGACGAGATTTCGCGCTTTTTCCCTTCGTCGATGATTTCGAAATTCTCGCGGGTCAGACCCTTGATCGGATTACCGCCCCGATCGACGACGGTTACGGGCACTTCGACAACGCTGACCGTGACGCTCTCTTTCACCTGACCGAAAACGACAGATGCGGCAAAGATGACAGCCGCCGCCGCGAATCGAGCTCTCATGATTGATCTCCTGTAGGGACGGTAGATGATACGCCCGTCAGCATCGGTGTTAACACTCAGAGAACAAAGAATAAGCAAATGATTTCGTTTCGTTGCAAGCGATCAATGCGTTGCGCGTACAGGCCCTGGACGGCCTTGACCGTCGCTGCCCTGCTCGCCATGTGGGGCTGCCGCGCGACGGAGCGAATTCCGGCCGGCGCGCCAGTCATCCTCATCTCCATCGACACTCTTCGTTCCGACCATCTGCCGGCCTACGGATACGGCAAGATCGAGACTCCTGCCCTCGATGCGTTTGCCCGCGACTCCATCCTTTATAAGCACGCCTACGCTCACTGCCCTCTTACCCTCGTGTCGCACGCCAGCGTCTTCACGGGTCTGCTGCCCGCGGAACATGGAATCCGAGATACGACCTGAACAAGAACGTGAAGACCATCGCGGAGTTGATGAAGAGGAAGGGCTACGCAACGGGAGGAGCGGTTTCGGCGATCGTATTGCGCGGCGAAACAGGGATCAAACGCGGCTTCGACTTCTGGGACGACGACATCGACATCGATCCGAACTTTCTGAGCATGGGCCGCGCGCAGCGAAAGGGTGATGAGACGCGAGAGATCGCTGAGCGTTGGATCTCCGGCCATCAATCGAAGCCATTCTTCTTTTTCTTTCATATCTACGAGCCCCATACGCCGTACGACCCGCCCGATCCGTTTCGTTCGAAGTATGGCGCGACCTACGACGGCGACGTTGCCGCCGCCGACGCAGTGGTCGGACGCTTCCTCGACTTTCTTCGCCAGCAGGGCATCTACGACCGGGCCACCATCGTGTTCTTTTCGGATCACGGTGAAGGGCTCGGCGAGCACGGTGAAGATGAGCATGGGATCCTGCTCAATCGCGAGGATCTGCAGGTTCCCCTCATGCTGAAGTTGCCGAAGTCGAAACAGCACGGGAAACAGGTGGCCACGCCCGTCCAGCTCGTCGATATCTTCGCCACGCTGGTCGATGCCTTCGGAATCGCGCAGAAGAATGACGGCAACTCGCTGCTCGCGGTGTTAGATGGAAAAGTAGGCGCCGATCGGCCGATCTACGCGGAGACCTACTATCCGCGGTTTCACTTCGGATGGAGCGATCTTCATTCGCTCGTCTCGGGGATGAACCATTACATCCAGGCGCCGAAGCCGGAGCTGTACGACATGGCCGCGGATCCGGGAGAAATGAGAAACATTCTTCAGGCGAATCGGCGGACGTATGTGGCCATGCGCGAGCGCATCGTTCCATTCGTCAAAGGAGCGGAATCGCCGAAGGCCGTCGATCCGGAGCAGGCACGCCAGCTCGCCGCTCTCGGGTACGTCGGATCGACGGTGTCCACGACCAGCGCTGCCAGCCTTCCCGATCCGAAGGATCACATCTCCTCGGCCGGCGACATCAAGCAGGGATTTCGCGACTTTCAGGAGCAGCGTTATGAGGCCGCCGCGCAAATCTTCGGCAAGCTTCTTCGTCAGAACCCGAACATGCTCGACATCTGGACCATGCAGACGCGCGTGCTGGACAAGCTCGGGCGTCGTGAAGAAGCGATCGACGCCGCCAAGCAGGGAATGCGCGTTTCGCCGACGGCCACCCAACTGGCCATCGCCGTTGCCAACATGTCGCTGGAATTGAATCGTCTCGACGACGCCCAGAGCTACGCTCGTCTGGCGTTGAAAGATCGAAAAGATTTCGCGCGCGCAAAGCAGGAAGCCGAAGCTTCAATGGGTGCGCACCGCGACCGTCCGGCTGCCATAATGCTGCTCGGGGAGATCGCCAAAGAGGAGGGCAAGATCGAGGAGGCCCTGCGATCCTTCGATCAGGCCGCAGCCATCCTGGAGAAGAAGCATCGTCCGGCGATCCCCGGTCTGAACTTTCAGCGCGGTGACGCTCTGGCTCGAATGGGACAGGCCGCGCAGGCCGAGGCGGCATTTCAGAAAGAGATCGAGCTCTATCCGAGCGATCCCCAGCCGTACAAGAACCTGATTCTGCTGTACGTGACTCAGGGAAAGAACGACGCGGCAACGCGCCTGATCTTCTCGCTGGAGAAGGCGAATCCAGCGCCGCCTTCGTACATCGCCATCTCCGAGACGCTGAAGATCATCGGCGACCGGAACGGCGCGCGATTCTGGGCCGCGCGCGGCCTGAGGCGATTTCCGCTCGACCGGCAGTTGCAGGGAATCTGGAGTGCGACGAAGTGAAGGATCTCCGGCGCCTGGGAGATCCTTCGCCGCCTCCGCGGCTCAGGATGACGGATATACTTTTCGTTGCGTGCAGCGCGATCTATCCATATTCGAGGAGCGCATCGGATACACCTTCCGCCGCCGCGATCTCCTCACGCGCGGCCTCACCCACAAGTCGTACTCCCACGAGGCCCGGCAGCAGGATGTCCGCGATAACGAGACGTTCGAGTTCCTCGGCGATTCCGTTCTCGGCTTCGTCATCGGCGACATGCTTTTTCAGCGTTTTCCCAAGCTCGACGAAGGGGCGCTCTCGAAGATTAAGGCCTATCTGGTGAGTGCCAACAGTCTGGCGGAAAAAGCGAAGGCGTACGGCATGGGAGAGGTGATTTACCTGGGAGTGGGGGAGGAAAAGTCGGGCGGGCGGAGGAAGGAGTCGCTGCTGGCGAATCTGTTCGAAGCGATGATCGCCGCGGTCTATCTGGACGGAGGAATCGAGCCGGCGCGGCGCCTCATTGAACAGTCGTTCGGCCGCGATCTCGAGACGATCGATGTCGAAGATCTTCTCTTCCATGATTACAAGACGGCGCTGCAGGAGCTGGCCCAGGGGAAGGGGCTGCCGCTACCGGAATACAGCGTCATCGACGAGGTGGGACCGGATCACGACAAGCGCTTCATCGTGGAGGTGAAGATCGGCAATCAGCTCGCCCGAGGCGAGGGATCGTCGAAGAAGGAGGCGCAGCAACAGGCGGCCAGGCATGCGCTGGTTACATTCGAGTAAGAAGTCTCTCGCTGTCGTGATCGTCGCGCTGCTCACGATCACACTCGGACATTCGCAAACCTCTCGCAACGCCGACCTCGATCGTATTCGCGGTGAGATTTCCAAGCTGCGGTCCCGCCTCGGCGATGTGCGCGCGCAGACGCAAACTGCGGAGCGCGAGCTGGAGGAAGTGGATCTGGAGCTGGGCATCCGCACGCGGGAGCTGGAGATCGCCACCCGCATGGAGGCCGATCTGGTCCAGCAGCTCCACGAGATCGAGAATGAGATCGCCGGACTGGCCCCCCGGATCGCCCAGCAGAAGGAGTTTCTGGCCCGACGCCTCTCCGCGCTCTATCGCCTCGGCGCACTCACCTACATGCGCGTGCTGCTCTCCATCGACGATCGGCAGGATCCGCTGCAGGCCATGTCGATGTTGAGCTATCTGGTCTCTCGCGACTCGCGGGCCATCACTCGATTTCAAACCACGCGCGAGCAGCTCCGACTTCGCTATGCTGATCTGGCCGATCGGCAGCGGCGCCTCCGGCAGATGCAGAGCGTCGTCGAGCAGCGCCGGCGCGAAGTCGCCGCCACCCGAGCGCAGAAGCAGACGTTGCTCGCATCGTTGCGCCTGCAGGGATCGGAGTCGGAGAAGCAGCTTTCGGAGCTGGAAGAGAAGGCCAAGCGCCTGGAGCGGCTGATCGAGTTGCTGTCACAGAAAGCGGGAATCAGCGCGGCTACCGACATTCGCTCCGTGCAGGGGGCGCTGAACTGGCCGGTGGATGGGAAGGTCGTCGAGCACTTCGGCGTGCAGCGCAACGTCAAATTCTCGACCGTGACCTTCAACAACGGCATCAAGATCGCTGCTCCGGCCGGCGCTGAGGTGCGGGCCATCTTTCCGGGAACAGTTCTCTTCGCCCAATGGTTCAAGGGCTACGGTAACTTGATCATCCTCGACCACGGAAATCGCGTCTTTTCGCTATACGGCAATCTGAAATCGCCGGGGGTCGCAGTCGGCGACCGCATCGACGCTGGACAGGCGATTGCAGGCGTGGGCGAAGCGGAAGACGCACAGTTCGGCTATCTCTATTTTGAAATCCGGCAGGACAATAAGCCGGAAGATCCGCAGGCATGGTTGCGCTGATGAGCACAAAAAAAGCAGTTTTCCTCTGCACCTCCGCTGTACTGGTCCTGACGCTGATCGGCGGCGCGCTGTTCGGCCAGGTGACCCAGAAAAACAACGTCTTCCGCTACCTGAGCATCTTCACTGAAGTGTTCGATCTGGTGCGGAACAACTACGTCGAGCAGGTCACTACGGATCAGCTTCTGGACGGCGCATTCTCCGGCGTCACCGACGCGGTCGACGAATTCAGCTACTACGTCCCGCCCGCACAGATGGCCGCGTATCGCACCTTCTCCGACGTCGAAGACAACGGCATCGGCGTGATCGTAACCAAGCGTTTCGGATATTCATACGTGATCTCCGCCGTCCCTGGCGGGCCTGCTTCCAAAGCGGGACTGGAGCGGGGCGACTTCATCGAGAAGATCGCCGGTGCACCCACGCAGAGGATGGCTGTCTGGCAGATCCGCAAGGCGTTGCTCTCGCCAAGACAGGTTCATGTCCAGGTGTTGCGCGGCGGTCAAACGAAGCGCGATGAGTTCACCATCGAGCCGGTCAACTACCATCCGCTGGCCGTCACCTCGCAGGACTTCGGCAGTGTTTCCTACATCAAGATCCCATTCTTTGAGCGAGGCACCGCGGCCCAGTTGCGGAGCGCGCTGGAAACCGTGCGGAAGAGCGGGCACCGCAAGCTGATCATCGACGTCCGGGGCAACGCGGGCGGCGACGTGGAAGAGGCCATCGCCGCGGCGGATGAACTGCTCACCAGCGGCC
>QHVS01000255.1 GCA_003223635.1 Acidobacteriota bacterium
AAGTGCGAATTGAGAATGAAGAAGCACCTCCGCCAGCCCTTTCTTAATTCTTCATTCGAACTTCGAACTTCGAACTTTCTTTGAGACGCCACCGTTAACCGTTAACCGTTACACCGTTAACCTGCTAGCCTTGCGCCCGCAGCAATGCGTCCGCTGGCCAACGTCTATCGCGGCGAGTATGTCGAGTCGTTCCACAGCGGATCGATCGCCGTGGTCGACTCGGCCGGCCGGCTGCTCGCGTTCGCCGGCGATCCGGCCAGCGTCACCTGCATTCGCTCCGCGGCCAAGCCGTTCCAGGCCATCCCTCTTCTGGAGTACGGCGCGATCGACGAATACGAGCTGACGGGCGAAGAGATCGCCCTGACCTGCGCGTCGCACGGCGGCGAGCCGCTGCACGTCTCCACGGCGGCGGCTCTTCTGCGGAAAGGCGACTTCGACGAGGAGGATCTCCTCTGCGGCGCGCATCCACCGTACGATGAGAAGGCAGCAGCAGAGCTGCGCGCGTCGGGAGAGGCGCCCTCGCCCCTCCATAATAATTGCTCCGGCAAGCACGCCGGCATGCTCCTGGCCACGAAGCTGATGGACCTGCCGAGCGCGAACTACATCGGATCTGATCATCCGCTTCAGAGTGTCATGCGGGCCACCATGGCCGACTTCGCCGGCGTGAACACGGAAGAAGTGCCTCTCGCCGTCGACGGCTGCGGCGTGCCGGCCTTCTTCCTTTCGCTGAAGCGTTCGGCCTACGCATACGCACGTCTGATGGCCACGGCAGAAAGCGCGTCCACTTCCGGCGCGCTGGACCGTTACGCTGCCAGTTGCGGCTACATCGTCGAGGCCATGACCGCGTTTCCCTACTACGTGGCAGGAGCGTGGAGCATGACCACGCCGCTGATGCAGGCCTTTGGCGGCGACCTGCTGGCCAAGGAAGGAGCGGAAGGGATGTACGCCATGGCGCTGGCCCCGCAGTTGGGAACAGCATTGACCGATCGCCTGAAACTCGCGGATGATTGCGCGGTCGGCATCGCCATCAAGATCAGCGACGGTTCCATGACGCGAGGCCGCAACCCGGTCATTCTCAAAACCCTCGAGCTCCTCGGCATCGACATCGCTTCCATTCCCGCCCTGCAGCGCTACACCGAGTGGCCGCTGCGGAACGTGGCGGGCACGGTGGTCGGCGAGGTGCGCGCGGAGTTCGAATTGGAGTTTCTGTGATGCGCAGAAGTGTCGTGTTGTTGATGATCGGGCTGGCCACGGCGTCCTGCCGGACGGTCGGCGTCTCCCACACCCTTGGCGGCTATTCCGAGGTGGCTCCGACGGTGGCGTCGGAAATGATGCTCGACAGCCAGCAGGTGGTCGTGCTCGACGTCCGTCCCGCCGCCGCATTTCGCGGGCCGGATGGTCATATTGCCGGCGCGATCAACGCTCCGTTCGAGACGATCGAGCGGCAGCTCCCGGAGCTGCTGCCGTATCAGAATCAAACCGTGCTGGTCTACGGCGAGACATCCACTGACGGCGAAGTGGCGGCCAAGCTGCTCACCGTGGCAGGATTCCGCAACGTCGTGCACATCGCGGGCGGAATCAAAGGGTGGATGGACAAAGGCTATCGCACGGTGAATACGCAGTAACTCCTTCGCAAAAATGACCATGAACCGATTCCTCGCTGTCGTCGCGGCGGCCCTTCTCCCCATCTGCGCTTCCGCAGCTCCAACCAAAGCCGCTGCCTTCAAGGCATACGCTGCTCGTGCGCTGGCCAAGTGCCCCGACGGAAAGATCACGCTGGAGCCGATTGATCGTCCCGGCCCCATCGGATTCGTCCCCTACACGCTGAAACTGACCTCGAGCGACACGACGTGCGGCAAACAGACGTTCCTGCTCTACTCGCCATCGACGCAGCAGGTGCTGATCGGAGCGGTGTTCGCCCTTCCGCCGGATAACAGAAGCTTGGACGCGCGAGTGGCCGCGGGAACCAGCGGGCTGCTCAAGACGCCGCTGACGGCGACGGTCTCTCCGATCTTTCTTCCCGATCGCCTGCGCGAAGTGGCCATGACCAAGCAGACGCCGTATGGTCCATTTTCCTACCACGGTTTCGTCGATGCCTCCGAGCGTTTCCTCATCATCGGCACGCGCGGCACTCTCGGCGTCGATCCAGCCCAGACGATTCGCGAATCCATCGGAGTCGGCAGCGCGGTGCGGCGCGGCAATCCCAAAGCGAAGGTCGAGGTCATCGAGCTTTCCGATTTTCAGTGTCCGTCCTGCGGCCGGGCCCACAAGCAGGTCGAGCCGCTCATCGCGAAGCATCTGAGCAAGGTCAATTACGGCCGGCTCGATCTCCCGCTCTTCGAGCATCACCCCTGGTCGATTCCTGCGGCACTGGGCGCCCGCGCGATTCACAACGTGGCTCCGGGGAAGTACTGGTCGTACGTGAATTTCATTTTCGAGAACCAGGAGACCATCGAGAAGGCGCCGCTGTTCGACACGGTCCTGCAGAATTTCTGCGAGGACCACGACATCGATTGGAAGAGTGTGGAGCGAATCTACCGTTCGCCCGAGGAGCGCAACGCGCTGCTGGAGCAGGTCAGCCGGATGTTCGACAACGGAATCGTGTCCACGCCGACTTACATCATCAACGGCCAGATCATGGGCTTCGGCCCGGATGGCAAGTTCACGATCAGGGCATTGAAGCAGGCCATCGGGGTGAAGTAGCGCCGGCTCCCAGCCGGCGCCTTAGGAGTGCGGTGCCTTGGCACCGCCTTTTGCGGAAGGCGGCGGCAAGCCGCCACACTCCGAAGACCGGCGCTACTCAGAACCCCACGCTGATCTTCGCGGCGTAGCTCCGCACCTGCGCCTTTGTCGCCTCCACCACGAGTTTGGGGACGACCAGCGAGACTCGAAAGCCGACGGTGTAGCGATTGATATCGCCACGGTCGTTGAGCGTGATCTCCGGAGTGTGCAACGTGGCAGGGATCGTGGCTCGCGCATCGGAGCGCATCCTTCCGATCGCGCCGTACGGCATGAACGGTCCGAATCCTTTGCTGAGAAAGAGCTCCAGGCCGTAGGTCTTCAGCTTCAGCGCTTCCACTCCGCTCATGGTGGCGTACGAGGCACGTAGCGCGAGCTCGGGCGAGACTAGGCTGCCGCGCACGACCGGCAGATCGAGCGACCCGCCATAGGTCTTGATCCCGCTGCTGGAGACTTTGGCGTACGAGCCGGAAAGCGTTCCCGATCCAAATCCTTTCGAGACGACCAGGCGCGGCACGACGGCGTAGCCGTGCTGTGTGAAGTTTGATGTCGCCGGGACAGCGCGCTGCCAATAGCTGGCCTTCGTGTCGACCTTCACTGCGGTTGCCGCGACGCCGATGTCGAATCCGAGGATGCCGGTGGTGCGCGCCGGCTGAACGGGCGTGGCGAAAATCCCCTGAGCCACGATCCGGGAGAACGTTCGAAACTCATCCTGGGTGATGGCCGGGTCAAAGGTGATGTCGTCGGCCCCGAACATCGGAGCTGCGATCAGGAGAATCAGAAAAGCCGCGAGATGAATTCGTTGCTGAGCAAAAAACCGGAGGCAGTGAATGCCACGCGCGAGCCCTCCCGCTGCAGCCAGCCCTCGCTCACGCCGTGGTCGATCCATTCCATCCCCTCCTGGCCGCATAGTCGCGTGATGTCGTCACAGTCTATCCCTGCGACCTGACGCAGCCGGAGAAAAATCGTTTCGCGCCGCACATCCGCATCGCTCAGCACTTCCGCGAACTGCGGCGTCGCGTCTTCGATGTATCGCCGCACGTCGCGGGCATTGGCGAAGCGGCGGCCGCTGAGAAACGAGTGAGCGCCCGCGCCGAAGCCGTGATACTCGTCGCGCCGCCAGTAATGAAGGTTGTGGCGGCACTCCTGGCCGGGGCGTGCGAAATTGCTGATCTCGTACTGCGCGAATCCGGCGCGCGCAAATTGCTCGACCGCGCCCAGATACATGTCGGCGGTCCATTCGTCGTCAGGAAGCGAGACGCGTCCGCCGGTCACCTGCTGCTGCAGCGCGCTTCCCTCCTCCAGATCGAGCATGTAGAGCGAAATATGTCCCACTCCACTGGCGATCGCCTCGCCCATGCTCGCCTGAAACGATTCTTGCGTCTGGTGCGGCAATCCCAGAATCAGATCGATGCTGGTGCGCATGCCGCTGGCAGCGGTGACTGCGACCGCGTCGCGCGCCCGCTGCGCTCCGTGGACGCGGCCCAGCGGCAGCAGCTCGGCATCGCGAAACGACTGCACGCCAATGCTGAGCCGGTTGACGCCGATGCTTCGCCAGAACGCGATCGCTTCCGGCGTGATGTCCTCTGAGAATTCGGCTTCCTCGGTGACGGCAAAGCGAGCGCGGATCCGATCTGCCACCGCCGCCAGGTACCCTCGCTCCGTGCGCGATGGGGTGCCCCCGCCGAAGTAAACCGTATCGACGTCATCGCTGCCCGCCCGCCGATCAATCTCCCCCAGCAGTGCGGCGATGTATCTCTCCTGGAGAGTCAGATCAGTGCTGACCGCGAATGCGCAGTAGGAGCACTGGACGCGGCAGAACGGGAAGTGAACGTAAATGCCGAGCATGATCGTGGTCCGAAATGCGAACGTCGTGGTTCCCCTTATAATTACCGAATGTCTGAAGTAGCTTCGGAAACGACTTCCCGGCGGCCGCGCCTTCTCTGGACGCTCCTCGGCGCCATGGTGCTGGTGGGCCTCCTGCCGCTTGTCGTGTCTCATTACTTCCTCATGGGCATCAACCGCGACTCGCTGGAGACGCTGGAGAAGAAATACCTGACCCGCTCCGCGGTGAGTATCGCCACCGACATCCAGAACCTCATCGCCAGTAACACCCAGCAGCTCAATAAGATCGCCGGCAGCATCCACGTGATGAAGCGGGCGCTGCCGCCTGACACCGACCCCTTCGGCTATATCGCTCGCCGCGGCGTAATCACCGACTACATTTCGTCGGATAGCGACCTCCTCGCCCTTCGAATCGTCGATGCCGCGGGAGAGGGTGCGGAAGCGAAACCGCCGGAGTTGGACCGGTCCATCCTCCAGGAGCTGGATCTGACTCGAACGGCCGCCATGCGGGGACAGGTGAGCACCGGCACGTTCCAGTACGTCTCGTCGATCAACCAGCCGGCGGTCGTCGTCGCCGTTCCGGTGATCGACCAAGGCAAGGTGATTGGCGTGGTGGAAGGGCTGGTCAGCCTGCGCCGCGTCACCGAACGCATTCGGGACGAAGGGCGAGGCGACGTCACCGTGTTTCTGGTCGACCGCAACGGACGCGTGCTGATTCACAGCGAGCCGAGCGTCGACGTGCGGCGGCCGGACTTCTCATCGTTGAAAATCGTCGGGGAGTTCAAGAAAGCTCCGATGCGACTCACCGAGTCGTATGAGGACAGGCGCAGTGGACAGCCGGTGAACATGCTCGGCACCGTCGCGCCGGTCATTCGTCCCGATTGGGGCGTCGTGGTGCAGAAGCCGGAGGCGCTGGCCTACGCGTCCGTCGACAAGATGCTCCGGGCCACCATCGAGTGGGGCGCCATCGCTCTCGCCCTGGCCATCATCGCCTCCGTACTCTTCGCCTCTGGAATCGCGCGGCCGATTCGCATACTCGCGCAGCGCACTCGCGAGATCGCCAAGGGGCAGTATCAGCAGCGCGTCCAGATCAAGACGCACAACGAGATCGGCGACCTGGCCGACAACTTCAACGTGATGTCCTCGGCGATCGAACAGGCCGTCGATCAACTCAAGAAGGCGGCTCACGAAAACAACCTGCTGTTCATCAACTCCGTGCGCATGCTCGCCGCAGCCATCGATGCCAAAGATCCCTACACGCGCGGTCACTCTGAACGCGTGGGGCGCTACTCCATCGCCATCGGAAAGAATCTGGCGCTGCCGGAAAGGGACATGCGCAACCTTCGCATCAGCGCTCTGCTGCATGACGTCGGCAAGATCGGCATCGACGATCGCATCCTGCGCAAGCCGGGCGCGCTGAACGACGACGAGTTCGAAGTGATGAAGCAGCATCCCGCCAAGGGCGCGGCCATCATGAGCGGCGTTGCTCAGCTCATCGACATCATCCCTGGCATGAAGTACCACCACGAGAAGTGGAGCGGCGGAGGTTATCCCGACGGTCTTCAGGGCGAGCAGATCCCGATGCAGGCGCGCATCGTCGCCATCGCCGACACCTTCGACGCCATGACCACGAATCGCCCGTACCAGAAGGCAATGGAGCTGGCCTACGTAGTGGAGAAGATCAAGAGCTTCGCTGGAACGCGTTTCGATCCGCGCGTCGTTGACGCGTTCGTCCAGGCGGTCAAGCGCGGCGACATCCAGATCGAGGAACAGGTCCGAGGCGCGGCATAGCGTGCCGTTTCAACAAATCCTCCGCGAACTCCTGGACAACACTCCGGGAGCGCTCGGTGCTGTCTTTCTCGATCGCGAGGGAGAGGCGGTCGAGCTGTGGACCGAGCGGGTCTTCGACATCGGCGCCGACAGCTTGAGGGCCATCGGTGCGTATCAGGGCGTTTACCTTTCCGAATTGAAGCGGCTCTGCGAGCGGATCTCGGCCGGACGGCTGCAGCGGTTCATCATCGATTTCGAACAAGCCCGCGTTCTCAGTTGCGACTTGAAAGAAGGCTACTACCTCGTGCTGGTCATCGAGCCGACCGCCAGCGAGGGAATCGCCTGGCACCGGCTGGAAGAATGTCGCAGAAATCTCATCTCCCTGTTGTGAGTGGAACGTCGTCTGCAGAGAGGGTTTCCCGATGAGATCGATGGCCATCCTTCTCTGCTGTGTGACTCTTCTGGACTGCAGGCGATCCGCCACCCGATCGCAGCGCGCGCGGCAGACCACCGATATGCAGACCATTGATTCGGTGCAGCCCGAGCCGGTGGTGCTCGACCCGCCGCCGATGCTCACCGACGAAGGCCCGGCGCCAAAACCGAAAGGCGACGTGACTCAACCGGATGCTCCTCCCCCTCCCACTCCTCAGGACGAGGCGCTTCGGGCATCACTCCCCTTCGCGCCGGCCATCGGACTCGACCCGGTCGAGGGCAGCAAAATTTCCATCAGAGCAAGCACGCCGGTCGCCGAGTACAAGAACAAGATCTACTACTTCTCGTCAGAGAAGAATAACCGGACGTTCCTCGCCAATCCTGAGCAGTATCTGAAAGGGCCGCATCGGTAATCTGGAGTGCGGTCGCCATGCGACCGCTCTCAGAGCGGCGGCATGGCCGCCGCACTCCAGATTAAAAATCC
>QHVS01000059.1 GCA_003223635.1 Acidobacteriota bacterium
CCAGCGGCCGATCGCTCCCCAGATCAATCTGGCCACGATGAATCGATACCGCGAGGATTGGACGCTGCCTGTGCTCTTTCCGCCAGTGGCGATCAAGAACCATCTTGGAGAGGTGCTCTCGCACGCCGGGCTGAAGCAACTGCGGATTGCGGAAACGGAGAAATACGCGCACGTCACGTTCTTCTTCAACGGCGGCTCGGACACAACGTCGCCGCGCGAGGATCGCGTGCTGATCCCGTCGCCAAAAGTCGCCACCTACGATCTCAAGCCCGAGATGTCTCTTCCGGAGCTTACGGAACGGGTAGTGCAGGAGATCGAGAAACGCTCGTACGACGCGATCATCATGAACGTGGCGAATCCGGACATGGTCGGGCACACCGGCGTGATGGAAGCGGCAGTCGCTGCTGTTCACGCCACGGACAGTGCGATCGACAAGATTTTGAACGCGGTGGAACGCGTGAACGGCGTGGCGCTGATCACCGCCGATCACGGGAACTGCGAGTTGATGTTCGATGCGGCGACAGGCCAACCGCATACGGCACACACGACGAATCCGGTGCCATTGATTCTGTTCGATCTGAAGAGACGGTTCGGAGCATTGCGCGGCGGTGGCGCTCTGCAGAATGTCGCGCCGACACTGCTGGCCATCCTGGGAATCGAGCAGCCGAAGGAGATGACCGGGGAATCCCTACTGGTATCAGATCCGGTCGCCGTTTCATAAACAGCAGATGATTCTCGAGCAGATCACAGACGAACTCACCGAGACGCTGAAGACTCGGGTCCTTATCCTTTTCGGCCACGCGGTGGAGCGCGTCATTCTGCAGGCGCCGCCGCGGCTGGAGCTGGGCGATCTGGCCACGCCGCTGTGCCTGGAGCTGGCGAAGGCGCTCAAGCGAAAGCCGCGCGAGCTGGCGGAGACGTTGACCAGGGATTTTCCGCTGCCGATTCTCGTGCGCTCGGTTTCCGTCGAAGGAGCGGGCTATTTGAACTTCCGCTTCGATCGCGGCGCGTTCACCGTTGCACACATCCGCACGGTGATGGAGCCGCCTCCACCGAGCGCCGAGCGGGTGATCGTCGAGCACACCAACATCAATCCGAACAAAGCGGCCCACATCGGCCACATTCGCAACGCGGTCCTCGGCGACACTCTGGTCCGCTGCCTGAAGTGGCTGGGACATCACGTGGAGACGCAGAACTACATCGATGACACGGGCGTGCAGGTCGCCGATGTCGTCGTGGCCTTTGAGCACCTGCAGAAGGAAGGCGTGGCAGAGGTCGAGAAGCGGATCAACGATTCGAAGATTCGCTTTGATTACTTCTGCTGGGATCTTTACGCCCGGATGGCAGCCTATTACGCGGAGCATCCGGAGTCGCAGAAGTGGCGCCTCGACACGCTGCATCGCATCGAGCGTGGAGAAGGAGACACGGCGAAACTCGCGGCTCTCATCGCCCGGGCTATCGTGCAGCGGCACATTCAGACGCTGCTGCGGCTGGACATCGAATACGACCTCCTGCCGAAAGAAAGCGACATCATCGCCCTCCATTTCTGGGAGCGCGCCTTCGAGATGCTGAAGCGGTCCGACGCCGTGGTGCTTGAAACAGAGGGAAAGCACAAAGGCTGCTGGGTGATGAAGCTCGAAGGAAGCTCTGAGTTCGAGGGGATGGACGAGCCGGACAAGATCCTGGTCCGCTCGAACGGCACGGTCACCTACACCGGCAAGGACATCGCGTATCAACTCTGGAAGCTCGGACTGCTCGATCGAACGTTCCGCTACAAAAAGTTCTGGACCTATCCCGACCGCCATGTCCTGTGGGAAACGACGAGCGGCGAGGGCTCCCCCGATGCGCCGAAGTTCGGCGGCGCGCGCCGTGCGTTCAATGTGATCGACGTTCGTCAGTCGTATCTCCAGAAGGTCGTGAAAGAGGGCCTTCGTCTCCTCGGCTATGCGCGCGAAGCGGAGAACTCGATCCATTTCTCGTACGAGATGGTGGCCCTTACGCCAGCCACGGCGAACGCGCTGGGAATCGAGATCTCTGCCGACGACGCAAAGAAGTCCTATCTCGAGATGTCCGGCCGGAAGGGACTGGGAGTGAAGGCCGACGACCTGATGGACGCACTGCAGTCGAAAGCGACCGAAGCGGTGCGCGAGGGAAAGCGGGAAGGGCTGACGGAGAACGAGATCGAAGAGCTGGGGAGACAGATCGCCGTCGGCGCGCTCCGCTACTTCATGCTCAAGTACGGTCGGAACAAGGTCATTGCCTTCGACTTCAGCGAAGCCCTGACATTCGAGGGAGACTCCGGGCCCTATCTGCAGTACTCGACGGTCCGGGTGCTGAACATCTTCCGCAAGATGGCGGAGCGTGGCGTCGACGCCAGGCTGGACGATGCGTCGCTCGATGCGCTGACGCTGCTCGAAGGGATCACCGACGAGATGTGGGAGCTGGTGCGGCGCAGCGCGGAACTACCGTCGGCCATCCGCCGCAGCGTCGACGCGCTCGAGTTGGGAATTCTCGTTCACGACCTGTTCGAGCTGTCGCAGAAGTTCAATTCGTTCTACCACAAGTACCCGATCCTCAACGAAAGCGATCCGGAAGAGAGGCAGCGACGCGCCGCGTGCGCCGAAGTGTTCCGAAGGACGATGGTCGCGGCGCTGGAGCTGCTGGGGATTCCGATCCCGCAGCGCATGTGAGTTGACGTGGATCACACCTGGCGACCCACTTCGGTCTGCTAAAATCGCGGGCGACGTCATCCAATACGTCGCTTCCATGAACGATCTGGCGATTCAGGATCTTGCTTTGCGTGCGCTCCTTGTGGTCGCGGGCGCACTCGCGGCCGTGCTCCTGGTTCTAAAGGGGCATGCTCAGGCGCTGCCGGCCCTTGCGGTCGGCGCGACGCTGGGAGCGTTCGCTATGGGCCGCTTCGGCCCCAGCGAAGAGTAGCCGCCGGCCTCAGGAGGAGGCCGCTTGTTCGCCGGAATCGCCGACCCGGCGCACGTTCTCCGCTTGCAGTCCCTTGGGTCCCTGCTTCACATCAAACTCGACTTTCTCGCCTTCGTTGAGCGTCCGGTAGCCGGAAGCCTGGATCGCCGAGTGATGCACGAAAACGTCTTCACCGGTTTCCCTCTTGATGAAACCGTATCCTTTGTCATTGTTGAACCACTTCACGGTACCAACTTCGGGCATGTTCCTCCTCCGTGCCGGACCCGCCTGCCAGCCCCTCCACTGTAGCAGCCCATCCGAGCCGCACCGTAAATGGTGCAATGTTCGGGCCGGTAGCCTGAGCCTACCAGATCAAAGCCCGATTGACTCCGATTCTCTTGAAGCCAAGCGACTCGTAAAGCGCGATCGCAGGGCGATTAAAGTCATTCACGAAGAGGGTCACGCTCTTCCCTTTCCGGGCCAGATGACCGCACACCTCGCGCAGCAGATCGCGGCCGAAGCCTCGCCTCCGATACTGTGGATCGGTCCAGACGCCCATGAGCTGGACCGCCTCCGGGGTTACGGCCGAGTACTCGCACTTGGCTACGATTCTTCCGCCATGTGTCCGGATCAGGGAGCGTTTCTTGTCCACCAGCTCCCGGATGCGTTCACGATAGCCGGAGGCATCGCGTTCCAGTGGATCGATTCCAACCTCCTCGGAGTGCATCGCTCCGCATGCCGGAACGAGGACGTCGAGATCGCGCACGGTGGAGTAGCGGACTTCCTTCAAGTCAGGAAAGTCGAGGCGGCCGCGGATGGCGTAGATGGGCTGATTCATCCGGACCACCGTCGGCGCGTCGAGTCGCGAGTGCAACCGCTTCCAGAGCGAGTCGACGAGATGCGCTGGGGAGATGATGGCCCGCACCGAAAGCATCCGCGTCAGGATCCGCTCGGCGATCACGGAAGCTGCCGCGTCGGTGGTCTCCGGCGCGGCCGCGGGATCGGCGGCCAGGACGATGTTCGTGGCCAGCGAGGCTACGAGGATCACGTCGCGGTGGTAGCGAACCTCCACCATCTGCGTGGCCGAAGCAAATCGCTCTTCCAGCAGACGGGAGATCAGGTAAACGTTGATGAGAGGGTCGCGGCGGAGAAAGGCGAGAGCCGAGCCGGCGTCGTCGTCCGACAGCGATTTGATCGACCAGCGGCTCTCAGCCGGAAGGGAAGCCATCGCGAAATCCTACAGCTGTGAACTGCCCAGGTATGCTAGCTGATCGATCAGCTTGTGCCAAAGTGAACGGTGGGTCCACTCCTGGTACGTCCGCTCCTCGGCGAACTTCAAATCGTTTGCGAAGGCCGTGCGCAGTTGCCCGGCAATGCCCGGATCGAGCACGCCTATGCTGATCTCATCGTTGAGCTGGAAGGATCGATCGTCGAAATTGGTCGAGCCGACACACGACCACATCCCGTCGACCACGATGATCTTCTTGTGCAGCAGCGTGGGTTTGTACTCCCAGATCCTGATTCCGTTCTTCAGGAGCGAGGTGAATCGATGATGGCTGGCGTGCTGAACGATCGCATTATCGGTCGCAGAGGTGGCCGGCACCATCACCATCACCTTGACCCCGCGCTGCACCGCATCTGCCATCGCCGCCACAGCGTCTTTGTCCGGCAACAGATATGGATTCTGGATGAGGATCTCGCGCCGCGCGGCCTTGATGGCCAGGTAGTAGAGCACCTGAACTGAGGAGACGCTTCCGGTGGGCGAGGTGTATGCGACGTGGGCCGGCGTCCGGCCGGCCGCAGGAAGGTGAGGAAAGTATTTTTCGCCGGCCGGGATCTCTCCCGTCTCCTCGATCCAGTTCTCGCAGAAGGCTCCCTGCATGCGGTTCACCACCGGACCGAGGACGCGCAGGCCGGTGTCCCGCCAGTGATCGCGGTCCTGGGCGTGCCCTGTCCACTGCTCGGCGATGCCGTAGCCGCCGATGTAGCCGATCCGGCCGTCGATGATGGCCAGCTTCCGGTGGTCGCGATTGTTCAGCCGGCCGAGGTTCCTAAAGCGGACTGGATGAAACCTGCGGACCTGCACGCCGGCGTTGAGCATCAGCGTCCGCAGACGCTTCTCCATCTTGTGGCCGCCGGAGGCGTCGACCAGAAGCCGTACCTCGACGCCTTGCTTTGCTTTGGAGGCCAACGCGCTGGCCACCTGGTCGCAGATCTCGCCTCTCCACCAGATGTACGACTCGAGGTGAACGCTCTGGCGCGCCTGGGCGATATCGGCGAGGAGATGCGGAAAGAATTGATCCCCGTTTTCCAGAAGCTGGATCTGATTTCCCTGATCGAAACTAGCCTGGGTCAGCCCCACCATGGATGGGATGAGCGCGCCGAGATCGCCGGTCTGCCTGACCTGAAGCTGCGTATCGCGGCCTCGCTCCGCCGACCAGAGCATGATGGTCAATCCGGTCACGGCGATCAGCGAGGCGATGAAGGTGATCATCGGGACGCGAACGTAGTGCGTGCCGCTCTTGCTCTTCTCGATCCATTTGCCTTTCATCTCAGCCTCGATTCCAGAACAACTCGGCGATCACCGGGTAATGATCGGATGGGCCGATAGGCAGCACGCGCGCTGAGCGCACCTCCCACCCGTAGTCTGCCCACACGTAGTCGATTCGCTCGTTCAGCAGCGGGTGGCTGATGCCGATTTCTTCACCGCACATCTCCGCAGGGCTGAGACGGCGGAAGTGCTGAATCTCTCTGCTGCCGGGCGGCGCGTTGAAGTCGCCGACCAGGATGTATGGATAGCGGCTGGTTTGCACGTGCCTGGCCAGACAGACCAGCTCCTCATCGCGGCTCCTGCTCTTGAATTTTCCCCAGGATGTGAGATGCGTGACATAAACGTTGATCGTCGCCCCATCGATGCGGATCACCGACTCGATCACGCTGCGCGGCTCGCCGAAACTGGGCAGCGGATGTGCGGTAGCGTAAAGAAAAGTGCCGCGCGTCAACACGGCATTGCCGAATCCTCCGCCTGCTTCGCTCAGACTGGGGCCGAAGTAGATGTTCAGCCCCGTGAGCTGCTGTAATTCCTGTGCCTGATCGTGAAAGCGCGCCTGCCATGTCTTTCGGTGGACCTCCTCCAGGCCGACGATGTCGGGATGGACGGAGAGGATCGCCGCGGCGATCTTGCGGATGTGATCCTTGTCATAGAGCTGGTTGTGACCCGAGATGTTGTACGTCATCACCAGCAGCGGCCTGGTCTGCCGCGGAAATCCGATCCGCTCTGGAAAGCTCACTAACTGGCCGCGTTCATCTCGGGTGAGCCGCCGAAGATTGGGGTCCACTGGTTTCGGCCGGCATTCACCGTATCGGATGGTGTAGACGGCCAGGACTCGATAGGCAATGACCAGGAAGACGATCGCGCTCAGAATGCCGATCAGTCGTGGCTTGCGCATGGCGCACTCGGCGATAGCGAGAACGATGCCGTGGTCGCGGGTCGCTTTACATGGCTGTCGTGTCGACGAGAACTTTCACGTCCGCATGTTTCCACAACGCCGACGCAGGGAAGTCGATCGTTCGCTCGCCTGACTGCAGCCGGGCGATGGCCTCGTGTTTGTCTTTCCCGCCAGCCAGAAGCACGATCTGCCGCGAGTCGAGGATGGTTCCGATGCCCATCGTGATTGCGCGCGTCGGCACGCGGTCGCCGGCGAAGAGCGGCGCATTTGCCTTTCTGGTTGAAGGTGTCAACTCGACGACACGCGTGCGTGAGTCGAAGGGGGTTCCTGGCTCGTTGAAGGCGATGTGTCCGTTCGACCCCAGGCCGAGAAATGTCAGCCCCAGACCTCCTGCCGCGACGATCGTTCGTTCATATCGCGCGCACTCGTCCTTCGGATCGCGCGCCATGCTGTCCGGGATGTGGGTTCGCGCTGGATCGAGGTCCACATGATCGAAGAGGTGCTGCTTCATGAACGTGAAGTAGCTGCCCGGATGCTCGCGCGGAATGCCGACGTACTCGTCGAGATTGAACGTCGTCACTTCGCGAAAGCAGTGGTATTGCTTCGAACACTCGTGCACGACGCGGTCATACATGCCGATCGGAGTTCGGCCGGTAGGCAACCCCAGCACGGCGTGAGGGTCGCTGCGGATGGCCTCCAGAAGAATCGAGGCGGCGCGCCGGGAGAGCGCGTCGTAGTCGGGAAGAGTCTCCCAGTTCATGCTGTCATGCAGCTCATACGATTTCCCGTCCCCGCACCAGGACGCGCGGCACTTCGAACTTGGGTGTGAGGGTAACCAGGTCGGCGTCGTAGCCTGCAGCGATCTTTCCCTTTCGATCCGAGACGCCGAGGATGCGCGCCGGAATCTCCGTGGCCAGCGGGAGCACCATCTCGATGGGGAGGCCGGCCAGCTCGACCATGTTCTGCACGGCGCGCTGCATGGTCAGCGTGCTGCCGGCGAGCGTGCCGTCCCCGAGGCGCGCGGCGCCGTCCGCGGTGACGCGGAACTCGTGCTGATAGAGCTTGTACAGTCCCTCCGGCATTCCGCATGCCCGAACGGCGTCGGTGATCAGCGCGATCCGGTTGGGCATGGCGCGTGTGGCCACGCGCAACACAGCGGGATGGACATGGATCCCGTCGGCAATGAGCTCCGCCGTGGCATCCGTGGAGACGAGCGCCGCGCCGACGACGCCCGGCTCGCGATGGTGCATTCCGGTCATGGCGTTGAACAGATGGGTGAAATGTGACGCGCCCCACTCCAGCGCGAGCACCGCATCGCTGTAGTCCGCCGCAGTGTGACCGATGGAGAAGGTCATTCGCCCGCGAAAATGTTCGATCAGCGCGCGGACTCCTTCGATCTCCGGCGCCACGGTGATGATCCATCGAAATTGCGGAGCGGCTGCCAGCAGAGTGCCGATCTCGTGAATGTCGGCGGGCCGCACCGACGCGATGTTCTGTGCCCCGGCGCGATTGGCATTGATGTAGGGTCCTTCCAGGTGAATGCCGCAAACTTCGGCGCCGCGATTGATGGCCGGCGCGGCGCGGGCGATCGCTGTGACCGCACTATGCAGATCGGCACGCGATCCAGAGAGCGTAGTCGCCGCCAGCGCGGTCGTCCCATGGCGGGCATGAAAGGACGTGACTCGGCCCACCGCCTCATCGCTGCCGTCCATGAAGTCGGCGCCGTCGCCGCCGTGGACGTGCAGATCGATGAAGCCGGGGACGATCAGCTCGTGCACGGTGACGCTGTCGGACGGTGCCTGAGGTTCGGATCGCACGTCCACGATCTGCCCCTCTTCGATGCTAATGAGCGTCTTGTCGCGAATCTCGCCGCCAACGAAAGCGCGTCCCCACAAGCGCCGAGTCATACGCTGATTTTTCCCAGGACGGTCGGACGTCCGCCCGTGGCTCCGGGAATGTTCGTGTTCAGCCCGGCGATGGCGTCGTTGGCGATGATGGCCAGGCCGATGGCCTCCTTCGCCTTACTGTCGATGTGGAAGTGTTCGTGGCGCAGAATCGTGCATCCGGGCAGACGCTCGGCGAGCATTTGCATGAGTGTCAGATTCTGCGAGCCGCCTCCGCCCACGATGACCTCGTCGATCGGCCCGCGGGGCAGAATGAAATCGCGATAGGCGCGGGCGATGCTCTCGGCGGTTAGCGCGGTAGCCGTGGCAATCAGGTCTTCGATCGGCACTCCATGCGACTCGGTCATGATCCGCCGCGCGAACTGAACCCCGAAGTGCTCGCGCCCGGTTGTTTTCGGCGGAGGTCTCCTGAAGTACCCGTCGTCCATCCATGCATCGAGCAGCTCCGGTATCACGTTGCCACTCGCCGCGAGCACGCCGTCCTTGTCGTACTTCAGCGCACCCCGGGTTGCAACTTCGGTGAGCGCATCGATGACCATGTTGCCCGGTCCCGTGTCGAAAGCCACCACGTCATCGGTCGTAGCGGCGGGGGGGAGGTACGTGACGTTGCTGATGCCGCCGATGTTTTGCACGCAGCGACCGCGTCTCTCGTCGCGCAGCAGAACCCAGTCTGCGTAAGCGATCAGCGGAGCTCCCTGACCGCCTGCCGCCACGTCGCGCACGCGCAAATCTCCGACGGTGGTGATGCCGGTGCGTTCCGCGATCACCGCCGACTGGCCGATGGCGAACGTCGAACGCGTCTCGATGGGATGATCGATCCAATCGACTTTCGGGTCTTCGATCACTGGCTGTGGATCATGCCAGATCGTTTGCCCGGCGGAAGCGACCAGGTCGACTTCCTCCATCCTTCGGCCATGATCCTTGAGCAGACGCTCCACGGCAGCAGCGAAGACCTCGCCGAGAAGGAAGTCGAGCTGGCAGATGGCATCGACGCGCGCCTCTCTGGGATTGAAAAGGCGGAAGACTCTGGCTCGTAGTTCGGGTGGAAAGGGATAGCTGTCGAAGGCGAGCAGATCCACCTTCGCCTTTTCACCGTGGCCGGTGATCTCCACCAGCGCGGCGTCAACGCCATCGACCGAGGTTCCGGACATGAGACCCACGACCAGTCGCGACTCCTTGACCGCAATGTGCAGCAGGCGCCCGACGCGGTTCACGCTCCGAGCAACTCCCGGAGGCTGCCCCGATGCTCCTCGAGAAGTTTGCGCGCCTCCTCGGCGGAGACCTTTTTCCTGGCCATGACCGTAGCCAGCCGCACATTGCCGGCCGCGTCGCGCAGGGCCTGCACAGCCGCCGGACGCGTCACTCCCGCCGCGAGTTCGACCATCCGTGCTGCCCGGCTGCGCAGCTTCTCGTTCGTCGCCGGCATATCAATCATCAGATTGGAGTAGACGCGTCCGAGCCGGATCATGACGCCGGTGGAGATAGCGTTGAGCACCAGCTTCTGTGCCGTACCGCTCTTCATGCGCGTCGATCCCATGATGACCTCCGGGCCGGTATTGGGCACGATTGCGATGTCCGCCTCGCTGGCCAACGGTGAGCCGGATTGCGACGTGATGCCGACAGTCAGCGCGCCGATCATGTTCGACCGGCGGATCGCAGCAACCGTGTATGGGGTCGTCCCGGAGGCCGCGACCCCGATCACCGCGTCATCCGCCCGCACCTCGGCGGTGACCGCCTCGATCGCCGCATCTTCGTCGTCTTCAGCTCCTTCAACGGCGGCGAAATAGGCGCGCTCACCGCCGGCCATGATCACACGAACCAGATCGCGATCGATCCCGAACGTCGGCGGCAGCTCCGCCGCGTCGAGCATCGCGATCCGGCCGCTCGTGCCTGCGCCGATGTAGAAGAGACGTCCGCCGTGCGAGAGACGGTCCGTGATCTGATCGATGGCGTGGGCGATCCGCTCCGCCTCCGCAGCGACCGCCGGCGGCACCAGCGCGTCCTGCTGCTGAATGATGCGGACGATGTCGAGAGTCGGTCGTCGGTCGATGTCGAGACTGGCCTCGAGCCGGTCCTGACTCATGGAGTGAAGATATCATCCACAGGATGTCATCCCGAGCGTAGCGAGGGACCTGGGCGGGGTATCGCGCGTATCACGTTCATCGCGCCCCGCACACCCAGCTCCCTCGCTACGCTCGGGATGACAAAGTGAACTCATGCCCACGCTGATGCAGAAAATTCGGCTCGTCATTCGCGGCTGGAACCGCAGGCGACAGGAGCGCGATCAGGAGTTCCTGGCGAAAAACACGTGGGCGCCGGCGTCGGCCGGAGCCGGCGCGCGAAAGCCGGTCGCCGGGCCGGCGGCGACCCAGTTGGATATCGAGGGATTGACGGTGGCGTACCTCGACGATTCCGGACAGATCCACCACTACCTCGACACGGAAAGTGGCGACGTGCTCGACATACGCGCGAATGAAGCGGGCGTTGGACCGCCGCGCTACCTGCGCATTCCGGCGCGAAGCAGTGAATCGGAAGCCGACGATCGGCGGTTGTTTCTCACTTCACTCGATGCCTCCAGCGTTCGCGATCGCCTGGCGTCGTGCATCGGATTTCCGGAAGAGTTTCGGCGCACCTTGTCGACGGATCGCGGCACCGAGCGCGCCTGGTACAGCTTCAAGAATGACCGCGCCATCGCGGTGATCGATGCCTGGTTGCGGGATGTCGGATTGCGCTAAAAAAAAGCCGCGCGTTTCCGCGCGGCGACTGATTTGCGAATTTGTTTCGTTAGGGCAGAGGGAGCGGTGGCACGTAGTTCGTCTTCGGAACCGGGACCACTTCAACCACCTGAAGCTCGGGATACACCATCTGCTCAGGACGGGGAGTCAGCTCGGGTTTCGCTTCGCCTTCTCTCACGCCCTCTTCAATCCACTGCTCACCATCGAAGATCCACATAGGGCGTCCTTTCCAACTGCCTCTCCGGCTTCACCGGAACGGCAGTCAATAGTTCAAGCGCCTTGCCAAGTGGCTCGGCGGCCAAGTGACAGTGCGCTAACAACTTATACGGCTGGATTCGGCGGCCGGTCTGCCGGCCTGTCCTCGGAGGCTCTCAGCGCCGTCCGGAGGAACGGGCAGCTTCCTGGTGTAGATGACCAGCCAGCTTCCGATAGGCGTCGCCGCGATGCGACGTGCGGTCTTTTTCTTCCGCCGTCATCTCCGCAAACGTTTTCTCGGATCCGCGCGGCTGAAACCATGCGTCCCAGCCAAAATGGCGCTCCCCGCGGGGCTGCACGAGAATCTCTCCCGTACACTCGCCGAGAAAAACCTTTCCCTCTTCCCCGTTCCAGTAGGCGACGCAACACTGCGCCTTTGCCGAGCGATTGTTCAGGGCATAGGCGATGGCCGCCAGTCCTTTGCCGCCCGCCGCTTCCAGCAGCCACCGTACGAAGGGTCCCGGAAAGTTGCCCAGCTCGTCGAAGCCGAGGGAGACGTCCTCGACGATGAGTCGGCTATATCCTTTCACGCGGGCCGCTTCCAGTTTGTAGCGCGTGACGTCCTGGACATCGGCGGCCTGGATCTCTGGCAACGTGAGCGCGACACGGAGCAGCGGCATCCCGAGGATGCGCTCCGCCTCGATCGCCTTGTTGGGATTGCTGGAAACAAGAATCAGCTGGTCGCGTTCGGCCACGCAGCGGATTCTATGACCACTCGGCGGCGACCGCCCGCAACGTTCGCATGAGCCGCTGCTTGAATCGATCAGGGGCGGTCAGGCGGGCCAGTCGGTTCCGAACAAAAATGCGAAGCCGGCGATGGAGTTTCGTCCGGGCTTCGCATTCGGGGCAAAGGTTCAGATGTGCGCTGAAGTCGTTCTTTTTCTGTTCGCCGAGAGTTCCGTCGAGGAAGAAGTACGCAATGCGCTTTACATCGTCACAAAGCATCCAATGCCTTTCCGTTCTGTGGTGACGACTGCCAGGCGCTTCAAACTTGGTTACTCGATTGCGAATTCCTCCTGCTGCTCTTCCTCGTCCTCGAGTTCGAAGTCGTCCTCGCCACCGGTGAAGAGAACCTCTTCTTCGTTCTCCTCCGGCTCAGCCACTTCGCTCTCTCCTTCAGGCTCTTCCTTCTTCTTGCGCCCCTTCGTCTCGTCTTTGCGCGAGCGCATCTTCGCCGGCTCTGCAACGCCGCGAATGTATCCGTACTTGCGCGCGTACTCCAGCAGAGTTCGCTCCAGCATCTTGCGGCCGCGATACAGACGCGACATCACCGTTCCCACCGGGCAATCGAGAATCTCGGCGATCTCCTTGTACGAGAAGCCTTCGATGTCCGCGAGGAGCACGACCATCTTGTAGTCGTGCGGAAGCGAATCGAGTGCGCGCTTCACGTCCTCGTCCATCATGTCCTGAAAGATCTCGCTCTCCGGATCGCGAATGAGATCCGGGGCGTTCTTCTGAATGACGCGCTCGTACGACTCCTCAATCTCCGAGAAATCGATCTTGTGCGGCGTCAGCTTCTTCTTCCGGTAGTTGTTGATGAACGTGTTCTTCATGATCTTGAAGAGCCACGCCTTGAAGTTCGTTCCCTCTTCGAACTTGTCGTAGTACTTGTACGCCTTGAGATAGGTCTCCTGAACGAGGTCCTCCGCGTCTTCGGAGTTCCGCGTCATGCGATATGCCGTGTTATAGAGCGAGTCGACGTAAGGCATCGCTGCCTTCTCGAAATTCCAACCCTGCTCGTGCTCATAGACTTCGGCGGTCTTCATTGACTCTCCCGTCATGCGATGTGAAAAATGCTTATCCCGTGCCGCTTCCCAGTTAGATGCACCGGCAAATAAATTAGTTACTTTCATGCGTGGTTTGACCCGTGAACTCCCTGTCCCTCGGATAGTTACGGCATCTGCGCCGATTCCGTTGAATTGTCGTCTGCCGCCGGAAGCGCGGCTCCCCGCGTCATCGGCGCCGGACACATTCGTCCTCAAAAGCGATTTGGTTTAATGATGCCTAAGGTTTACGGAGGGATTTAGCTGGCAAACTGCTTGTGAACAGCACGTGAACAGCTCGAATTCCCGGGCGCAATACTAGCAGCCTCCCGTCGAAAGATCAATCGGGATATAGGACCAGGAGCGTCTCGTAGGCCTGGGTGATTTCGATGAAGCGCGCCGCTGCCTGGGACTGAACGTCCTGCGGCTGACCGAATACGCGGTCGGGATGATATTGCGCCGCGAGTTTTCGATAGGCCGAGATGATGGCTTGCCGCGAAGCGGGCCCTTCAATTCCCAGAAGGCGAAGCAGCGGGCCGATGTCGGCCGGTTGCCGGACAAAGAGAGCGGCTGCTCCGCCGGCTCGATCTGCCTCTCGGGGCCTGCCGTCCTTCGCGTGGTCGATGTATTCGAAGCCATATTGGTCGCGGAGGCGGGCGAGCGCATCGGTTTGAAACCCCAGCGCGAAGCTCAGATCGAGGAGAGCGGTGTACTGGCGCAGGGGCAAGGGTGCGCCGCGGCCGGCCAGAAGCTGCACGGCGGTCTCCAGCAGCCACTCCCGCTGCTCTCGCGTGGCGAGCTGTGCGAAGCGATTTCCCCAATTCATGATGTCGATCCCCCCGGTGACCGGGGACGCCAGGCCCGCGCGCCGGCGGACATCACGCATGGCCTCGTCCGCACTCAATCCGCCGAGGAGCAAGAGGTGGAAGAGGATGGAAGAGGCGAGGCGGCTGCGATCCGGCGCGCCGTTCGCCAAATTCGTGCTCTCGACATTTCGCTGCGTCAAGGCGATGGCGAACATGGTGATGACGGCCACGCCTCCTCCAACAAGGATCATGAGGATGATGGCGATGAGCTCCACGAAAGTATCGTACGACTGCCTACACCGCAGCGGCGAGGAGCGCGTCGACGGCCTGGACCCGCGCCTGCAGCTCCGTGTCGCTGAGGATTGGACGGGATCCTTCGGTGTCGATCTCTTCGTCGAGACTGACCCAACTCCTGCAACCGGCGTACTGTTCGTTCATCCTCACCTCGATGGGTCGCGGCAGCGCGAAGGTACGCACGGCGATGACATTCACCGCCTGATCGGATCGGAACCGATAGCGCTGCTCGAGCGTGGCGCGATCGAACATGACCAGAGGCTCGAGTCGGTAGAGCGTCACAAGATCTCGAATCTGCCAGGTGTGGACCGCCTCGCACCAGTGCGTAATGGGAACCGTTGCTGCCGGCGACGCTCCCCCTTCGTGGAAATTCGTCGGAAAGAGATAGAAGCGCGTCGCCTCCAGACCGAAGTTCGAATCGGCGATCCCGCCTTTGCGAATGAGAAGGACCTGCTCGCCGCGGGCAAGCGCGGCGATCACGGAGGACCATTCCTTGAGGGCGGTGTGGTTAGGAAGCTTGAGCATAGGAGAAGTTCGAAGTTCGAAGTAAGAATTCAGAATGAAGAATGATCAGAGATCATTTCTGAATTCTTCATTCGAACTTCGAACTTCGAACTTCTTCCGGTACGTAGGTTACTGAGTTTACCGGCCCCTCCCAAACCGTAATCGCCCGGACCCTTCCTTCGTCCGCGATCGCCTGCGACATCTCGCGATAAAACCACTGGGCGATGTTCTCGGCAGATGGATTGATCCGGTCGAACGGCGGCACATCGTTGATGCAGCCGTAGTCGAGCTTCTTCGCCAACGCCTCGAGCTTGTGCTTGGCGCTGACGAAGTCGACGGAGATGGCGTCTGAGTCGATGCCTCCCCCCTTCGCCGCGAGATCGGCCTCCACCTTGTACGAGTGGCCGTGGAGCGGTTCGGAGATCCCGCGGTACTCCCGGAGGAAATGAGCGGCTTCGAAACGCGCCTCTACGCGAACGGTGAACTCACCGCGGATCTGCGGATCGCCGGTCGCGGGTCGCGGGTCGCGGGTCGGATCCGATCCGAACACGCGGTCGATCATCGCATCGCTCATCCCCAGTTCTCGCAACTCCTGCGGCGTCGATTGCGATCGCAGCAGCGACTCCGCGCGCTCGTCGTCCCAGCAGTCGATGGGATTGCTCTGCTCCGCGAGCGTGATCAGCGTCTCCAGCGTTTTGCGCCGGTTCTCGTTCACGCCGGAAGTGTACAATGCGCCCCCGCGATGCCGCTTCCCCGGAGCATCCTCTGCTCTTCCTGCAAGAAGACGTATCCCGAAGGCTGGCGCCGCTGCCCGTACTGCGGTCATGACGAGACTCGCGTGAGGCAGGACTCGATCGCTCGCCGCTTCATGCAGAAGAAGATTCAGGATTTCGAGCAGCGTGTGGGCCGGGAACGACCGGAGGAGCGTCGCTCGCAAGGAGGCCGACCGCCGCGTCCCGATTCACGTCCACAGTCGCAGCGGCGCGATCGCAGCGACGCCCGCGCCGGCGCTTCCCAGGGCGCTCCCGCGCCGAGCGATCGCCAGCGGCCGGGCCGCCATCGCAGACGACGTCGTCGCGGCGGAGGTCCCGAAGGCCGCGAGCGCGGATCCGTTCCGCCGCCAAGCCAGCGCACCCCGCCTTCTCAGCCAAAGCCGCCCGAGGGTGGCGGGCGGGAGGGCGGTGGTGGGGGGCGGCGGCGCAGGCGTTTCCGCCGGGGGCGGGGAGGCGGGGGTGGCAGCCCGCCGAAGCCTACGTCTCCGTGACCGGCTCGGCCGTCGGTTCGATTCGCTTGGGCCGGTTCAACCGCAGGTGACGGGCGGTGCACTCGGCGAATCCTTCGCAGCGCACGCAGTAACGATCGGAGTGCTCCGGCTTGTAGTCGACCGGCGGGCAGATGTTGACGCCGCGGACGATCTCCCGTTCCGCGATACCGATCAGTCGATCGATGTCACTGTCGGCGCCGGTTGCCAGAGCCTTCTTCACCGCGACGACTCGCGCGATATTGCGCGTCACAGCGATCAACGCGGAGCCATCGTCCTGCGGTGCCGGCGCAAAACCACGGGGCGCGGCGGAGGTCTTCGGCACTGGTGACCGCTGCGAAAGGAAGTACGCGTAACCGGCGCCCGCCCCCAGCAGCGCCGCTAGGTTGCCGCGGCTCCCGAAGATCGCGCCCACGAGGAGCGCTGCGAACGCCAGCCAGGCGAGTAACGTCACCCGGATCGGCAGGGCCACAAAAAGATAAAACGTCTGCTCGCGATAGATCGAAGCGTAGACGAAGAGCAGCGTGAAATTGATGAAGAACGAACCGAGAAGCGGTGTGTGGAAGAACGCCGCGACCGCGGCCGTGCTCAGCGTGGAGAGAAGATAGAATTTGAGGAAGTGAAACGTTCCCCATTCCTCCTCCACCGCCAGTCCCATCAGCGTCAGCAGAACGAGATTGAGAAACAGCGTCAGCACCGGCGGGATCGGTAGCAGGCCAACCTGGCCGGCCTGAACGAACTGATAGGTAAAGAGACGCCACACTTCACCGTTAGCCACGGCATGCCCATCGAAGGAGAACAGACGAGCGAACTTTTCGCCATCCTGGTGCTGCAGCAGGAAAAACGCGATGTTCAGGAACAGGAGGATGTAAATCGACCGAAGATTCTCACCGCGGCTTCGGAACATGATCGTGCGAACGTCCTCTCGGTCCATAAAAATTCAGCGAATCATCACCTGGTCCAGCCCTTCGAAGCGTAGCGTCTGGCCGGCTGCCAGGCCGTGACGCGCGGCCACTCCTGCGGCGACCTCCAGGACATATCGAGCCGTCGCATGGGGTGGATAACTGGGGCATGGGTCGGCTTTACAGGGCGGCACATCATGGGCCACGTGCACGATCCGCCTGGCGTCGTCGATCCAGATCATGTCCAGTGCAATCAGCGTGTTCTTCATCCAGAAGGGATAGTCACCGCTCTGCGGAAAGAAAAAGATCATTCCACCATCAGCCGGCAAACGGTCTCGATACATGAGTCCCTGCTGACGCGTGGCGTCGTCTGCTGCGACCTCGACCTTCACCGCGTATCCGTCGGGAAAAACAATGCGTGGTCCGTGGCCCGCGGTCCGAGATTCGGCTGGCTGCGGCGGATTCGATCCACAAGTGAAGGCGAGGATCATGATTACGGCGGCAAGCGGACTACTCATTCTCGACCTCGACGACGTCCTCCTGCGCGTCGGAACGGCTGTCGCGAGGGATGAGATCGTATTTCTTCGCGTAGTAGCGGAACGAGCGGAACGACATCCGCAACAGCTCCGCGGCCTGGGTCTGCACTCCACCGCTGCGCTCGAGCGCCTTGAGCATGAAGATTTTCCCGATCGCCTCCAGATGATCCTGGAGAGAGATCCCGTCGGGCGGCAAGTCGAACGTGACGTCGGGCATGCTGCCACCGAGCAGGATGGCCTCCGGGAGGGCCTTGGTGGTCAGCACGTCGGAGCGCTCCAGGGCGATCATCCGTTCGATGACGTTCTCCAGCTCCCGGACGTTTCCCGGCCAGTGATATTTCTCCAGCGCACGCATGGCATCCGTGGAAATCTTCTTCTGCGGCACGCTGAGGTTTGCGCAGAACTTGGCGATGAAGTGCTCGGCCAGAAGGGGGATGTCCTCTTTCCGCTGCCGCAAGGCGGGAAGGGCGATGGGGATCACGTTGATGCGGTAGAAGAGATCCTCGCGGAACGTGCCGTTCTTGATCGAATCACTGAGGTCCTGGTTCGTTGCGGCGATCACGCGGACGTCGACCTGGGTCTCGGTATTCGATCCCACTCTGCGCACCACGCGATCCTGCAGGACGCGGAGCAGCTTGATCTGCATGGCCGTCGAGGTCTCGCCGATCTCATCGAGAAAGATCGTTCCGCGATCCGCTTCGTGAAACAGGCCGCGCTTCTCGCGGATGGCGCCGGTGAACGCGCCGCGCTCGTGGCCGAAGAGCTCGGACTCCAGAAGCGTTTCCGGCAACGCGCCGCAGTTGATCGAGACGAACTTTCCGCGCCGTCCGGAGTTGTAATGGATGGCCCGGGCGATCAGCTCTTTGCCCGTTCCCGACTCGCCGGAGATGAGGACTGTGGACATCGTCGGAGCGATGCGCTGCACGATGGAGAAGATCTCCTGCATGCGCGTGCTGCGGCCGATGATGTTGGCGAAGGTGAACCGTTCTTCCAGCGCGCTGCGAAGATGGATGTTTTCGTTTTCCAGCTCTTTGCGCTCGACGGCATTGCGGACGATGATCTTCAGCTCATCGATGTCGAACGGCTTGGCGATGTAGTCGAACGCGCCGGCCTTCAACGCTTCCACCGCCGATTTCGTGGAGGTGTGCGCGGTGATCATGATGACCGCGATCAGCGGGTTCTGGGCCTTCGCTTCGCGCAGCAGATCGAGGCCCGAGCCGTCAGGGAGCATCAGGTCGCAGAGGACCAGGTCGGGCTCGTTTTTCTGAATTGCGGCACGTCCGTCAGCGAGCGTGGCGGCGGTCTCGACGCGGCATCCATCCTCTTCAAAGACGATGGTCAGGAAGTCGCGAAGCGACACCTCGTCATCAACGATCAGCAGATCCAACGGGAGTCTCCTCGGCGATTATACGGGCCCTTCCCGCCTCACGTTCCAGGAGCGTCAGGAGGTCGCCGAGGCGCCGCTCATCGAGATATTCGCGGGACATTTCGTCGAAGAGACGCTCCAACCCGGCGCGGTAGCGCCGCGCGATCAGAGAGGGCGGAGGGATGCCCCGCTCGCGCAAGGCGCGGATGAGGGCGACGGCGGGCGAGCCGCGGATCAGCCGCTGCGGGAGTGCCAGCCGGCTGGCGATAGGCTCTCGGCCGTCAACAGACGCCGGCGTCGAATCGAGGAGGCGGCGCCGCGTCCGGTTCTTGGTCCACATCGTCTCCACGATCGAGGTTCGGCTGCTGGAGCGCTCGGGCAGAAAATAGATGGCCCGAACCGCGGAGCGCCGTTGACCGATTCGATAGGCCCGCCCGTTGCGCTGATCGAGGCGGACGGGATTCCACGGCACGTCGTAGTGGACGACGATTCCTGCGCGCTGCAGGTTCAGTCCCTCCGCGGCCAGATCGGTACAGACCAGCACGTCGATGGTGCCGCGGCGGAACGCTTCGATCGCGTCGTCCGGTTGCACTTGCTTCGATGTCATCAGGCCCGCGCGGATCGGCAGGGTCCCGAAGATGTCGCGCGCCGTGGCGATCGCCCCGGTGAAGATCAGCATGGGATCGTCTCTCGACGCGCAGATCTCGCTCAGCAGCTCACGTTTGCGCCGCGGAGACGATTCCACTTGCCGCTGCAGGGCCCGCAGCCGCTCGACTTCCGACTCGATCTCTGCCCGTTCCACCGACGCTTGCGCCGGTGCGAAGAACTCCCAGAAGAGCACCTCCTGGATCGCATCGCGCTCGTCCTCATCGGCGAAGGCGTGGCGGTAGTCGCGCTTCGTCAACGTCCGGCCGCTGGCCAGGCAATCGAGCGCCCGGTCGTAGAACCGCAACTGTCGGCGAATCGACTCCAGAAGCGCAGCCTCGCTCGATTCCAGGCGGCGCCATAGGAGACGTCGCAGCAGCGCGTGATGCGACCGGTCGGCGATCAAGGGAAACTGCAATGCTTCAATCCCGTCGGCGTCGAACAGCGGATGCCAGACCACGCTTCGATGCAGCTCACCGAATCGCAGCTCGTCCGGCAGCACGTCGCGAGCACGCCGGATGACCAGCTCCCGCACGATCGTGGCAATCGCGCAGCGGTCGCGAATGCGGAATGATTCTTCAATCGAGGCCACCCCTTCCGGCCGGAGCGCGTCATCGGCGACGAGGATCGAAACCAGGGATCGAAGATCCTCCGCCGAATTGCAGATCGGAGTTGCCGTCACCAGCAGAACAGGCGATCCGATCGCGCGGCGGGCCAGCGCGTCGTAACGCTGTGTACGGCTGTTGCGGAACGCGTGCGCCTCGTCGACGACGATGAAACGAAACCCATCCGCGCAGGGAGTGAATGGATCGCTCAGCAACGAGTCATGGGTGATCACCCGTGCGCTGACCTCGAAGTCGGCCAGCGTTTCGTGCCACTGCCGGAACAGCGGCGCGGGAACGATCACTTCGATGGCCGCGCCGCGTCGCTGCATTTCCCGGCCGACGGCCGCCGCCACGTATGACTTGCCCAGACCCACGTCGTCGGCCAGAAGCACGCCGCCGTATCGGTCGAGCAGGGAGAGAGCGTCGTCGACGGCAAGGCGCTGATGTGGGGCGAGCTCAATCGTCATGGATGACGTAGCCGAGGCGCTGCTGAACAAAGTGATGGAGCCGGAGGTGCTCGGACGTCGTCACTCCGTAGAGCTCGGCTACGACCTGATCGGCCTCTTCTCCCGATGAGCACAGAAGCCTGGACCAGAAAGAACCGCCGCGTTCAATCCGCGGCATCGGGATGCGTCCGATCGTGCGGCCGAAGTATCGGTAGTGAAAGTCCTTGGCCCGTTCCGCGATCACCACAGCCAGAGCGTTCACGATCGTCGAGTTCAGGAGCGCAGCGAGAACGGCGGCCTCCTCGAGCGAATTGGCTTCGAGCACGTAGAGGGTCTGATTGGGAATCAGTGCTACCACGCGGCCATCCATGCGGATGGACTTGCGGAGAACCGCGGCGCCGATTCCACGGGAGACGTCCTTCCAGATCACTTTCGTTCCGATGTGCGCGGCGCGAACGTAAGCCAGCTGCAGATCGTCGGGAGTAACGCCGCGCGACTCCGCGAGCCGCTCCAGCCAGCGCGGAATGCGCTCCCATCCTCCGGCCGGCGGCCACAGCATCCAGGAAGCGCCGCGGACTTCGCCGGCCCGGACATCCCGGCCGCGAACGCAGCGACAGACGGCGCGCAGCGGGATGCGGATGCCGTCGGTTGTCTCGACGCTGCCAGCGTTCACTCGGCTCACATCGAGGAAAAACGCGCCGTTGTCGCCGCTCTTCACTCCCATCACTGCCGACCGGGCCAGGACCTCGCGCAGCGGCGAATGTTCGCGATAGAGACGAGCGATGACGTCGCGCACCTCCGGCGGAATCAGCGACCACTCCGAGCCGGTGATGGAGAGAGCATGCTGGGGCAGCTCGAACGACGAGTCGCCCACGCTCACTTCGACCGAACGCCCGGCGGGTTGCCTGGCCACTGTGATTCCCAGAGGGAACGTGTCGGCGTCGAAGTAACGGCGCGGCTCATCGCTCCAGTCATGGAGCGCCACGATGTCGAGCGTTTCCGCCGCGCGCCTCAGCGGCGCCGCATACGCCGCATTCATCACCTTGGCCGGCATCAGCAGCGACACAGCTCCGTGTGGGCGGGCCAGCGAAATCGATCGTTCAAAGAAGACGATGGCAAGATCCGGCTGATGGAACGCCGCGCCATTACCGCTGCGGGATCCGCGGAAGAGCCGATATCGATCCGCGCACATGCGCTTGGTGCGGGCGTCGATGCGGCTGTTCCGAACCCACGGCGGATTTCCGACCACGACGTCGAATCCGCCGCCGGCCATCACGGGCGCGAAGTGGATGTCGAAGGAGAAGAAATCGAGCTCTCCCTCTTCCAGCCGCTCGAGCACCCGGCGATGGTCCGCGACACGCTGCTGCAGCGCACGAGAGCGCGCCAGGTTGCTGACGCGCAGATCTCCGAACAGATCCGGCTGCGGAAGCGACAGCTCGTGAAGCTCCCGCTCATCGCTGTCGATCGACTTCGCCAGCAGCTCGACCGCAAGCTTCTGATCCGCCGATCGAATCAGCCGGGCCAGCGCCGGCCGCTCTCGTTGCGGCGCATTTCGATATCGGGCGACCAGATCGGCTTGCGAACGCAGCGCACAGACCCACTGGCGATAGACATCGCCGCGGCCGTCGCCCAGGAAATCGGTCGGGCTGAGGAGTGAATTGCCCTGCAACACGTTGCGATCGAGATTTGGCAGAGGCTGGACGGCCTCGTTCGGACCCTCTGTTCGGGAGACGATGGCCAGCCACAAACGAAGCTCGCAGAGCCTCACCGCTTCCGGCTTGAGATCGACGCCGAAGAGCGACCGTTCGACGATCGACTGTCGGAGATCGCCCGGAACCTCGATCCCGGCGGCCGCTGCCGCGGCATGAGTGAGGTCCTCGATGATGTGAAGCGCGGAGAGGAGAAATGCGCCCGAACCGCACGCTGGATCGAGAACAGTGATCCGCTGCAGTCGCTCCAGAGCCGCGCGTGCGGTATCCGGCGTAATCTCTCCAACCCACTGCCGGACAGCGCGCGAGGTGAGGACATCGACAATAGCTTTCGGCGTGTAGAAGCTGCCGCTCGCGGCGCGCTCGTCCGCTGCCATCAACGACTCGAAGACTTTGCCCAGCATCTCCGGGTTGATGTACGTCCCTGCAGGGTCACTCTCGTCGATGCTGAAGGCGAATCGCTCGAAGACTTCATCGATGGTGTGCTGCATCAGCTCGTTGGGGATGCGGATGTCATCGTGCCGCTTCTCGAAAGCGGACGGCTCGAAGAGACCGCCGTTGAGATACGGGAGGTTTCCCAGTCGGCGTGCAGCACTGTCGCGTTCGCGCACCGGGGTATTCAGGCAGCCGAAGAAGAGAGGCAGAAGGACGGTGGAGAAGAACTCACGCCGCTGGCGAACCGCGGCTTCCAGGCGGTCGACCAGGAAGCGACGCTCACGATTCAGCCAGCCCTTCTGTTGGATGAAGTAGAGAAACAGGAGCCGCGACAGGATGAGCAGCGCTTCCGCGGAGATGGCGTCTCGCCCCTCAGAGGGAAACGATTCGCGCAGCGCGGCGCCGACATCGCTCACCGCTGTCCGGAAGCGCTCGAAGAACTGACGGGCCAGAAGCTCGCTGTCGAGGGCTCGGTCGAAGAGACGTGCTGCATCGCCTTGCGCGGCGACCAGCAGATTCAGCCGATCGATGGCATGGGGCGACGGAGCGCTAAGATCGACATCCAGGCGCCGCAGTTCGCGTCGTGTGGAGAGATCGAACACGCGCAGATGGTCCGCGGTCCTGCACACGAGTACCGCTTTGGTGATGACGTTGTACGACTGCAGCGAGCGGAGGAATCGCTGCGCTGCCTCCGGCGCCGGATCACCTTCCAGTACGTAGCAATCGAGTTGATCGACGCGAACCGCGAGGAACAGCGGCATGTCCCAGGCGATGTCGATCCCAGCGCGCCTCCACTCTTCCGCGACGATGGCCACCGGCTGGACGCCGTACCCAAGCTCGCGCATCAGAGCGAAGAGCGATTCCATTGAATCGCATTGGCGCAGGCGCTCGGCGGTGATCATCGTCGGCCCTCACCCGGCCCTCTCGAGTGCCGGATGAGGGGTCGGCTTCTCGCTCCTGTTGCTACACTGGCCCGCCGATGCAGGTCCCGTGGTCCTATCTCAAG
>QHVS01000253.1 GCA_003223635.1 Acidobacteriota bacterium
AGATGGTGATGAGTTTCGCCCCTTTTGTCTTCGCCTCCTGCATGCCGGCGATCGTGTCCGCGGTCTCTCCCGACTGGGTCACGCCGATGACGAGCGTGTTCTCGTCGACGATGGGATTGCGGTAGCGGTATTCCGATCCGTATTCGACTTCGATCGGAATCCGCGCCGCCTCTTCGAGCAGGAACTTTCCGACCAGGCCGGCATGCCACGATGTCCCGCAGGCCACCACGTGGACGCGCTCGATGTTCGACCACTCCTCCGGTGTGAACTGCAGATCGTTGAAGTAAATCGCGCCAGACTCCTCGAACATGCGCCCGTTGAACGTGTCGCGCACGGCGCGCGGCTGCTCATGAATCTCCTTGAGCATGTAATGCCGGTAGCCTTCCTTCTCGGCCATCACGGCATCCCACAGGACTCTCGTCGGCGGGCGATCGACGGGTTGATCCTTCTGGTTGAAGACGTGGACGCTCTTCTGGTCGGCCACTGCGTACTCGCCGTCCTCGAGATAGATGATGTTGCGCGTGTAGCTGAGCAGCGGCGCGACGTCCGAAGCGATGATGTTCTCGTTTTCGCCGAGGCCGATGACCAGGGGTGGACCCTGCTTGGCGGCGACGATGGTTCCTGGCTCCGTGCCGTCGATCATCACCAGCGCGTAATGCCCTTCCAGCTCCTTGAGGGTCTTCTTGACCGCATCGACGAACTTCAGCTTTCCGCTCTTCAGGTTCTCCTCGATGAGGTGGGCCACGACCTCCGTGTCGGTCTCCGTCTTGAACTCATGTCCCGCTTTCTGCAGCCGCTGCTTCAGCGGGAGAAAGTTCTCGATGATGCCGTTGTGAATGACGACCACCTTGCCGGTGCAATCGCGGTGAGGATGGGCGTTGTTCTCGTTCGGCTTTCCATGCGTGGCCCACCGCGTGTGGCCCATCCCGAACGTTCCCTTCAGCGGCTTCTCTTTCAGCTTCGCTTCGAGGTTGCCCAGTTTTCCTTCCGCGCGCACGACATCGACGCCGTTTCCGTTCACGACGGCGATCCCCGCGCTGTCATAGCCGCGGTATTCGAGCTTCTTCAGTCCGGCGATCAGGACCGGCACGACGTCACGCGTGCCGACGTATCCGATGATTCCGCACATGTTCGTTATCCGTTGTCCGCGTTCCGTTGTCCGTTAGAATCCGCGCTGTTGAAAAAGCTGGGCGCGGCCGCAATCTTCCTGTTTCTGGCGTGTGGCAAGCGCGGCGACCCTCACCCACCGATTCCGATCATTCCGCAGGCGACCAGCGATCTCGTTGTAGCACAACGCGGTACCAAAGTGATTCTCTCCTGGAGCTATCCATCGCTCACCACGGCGGGACAGAAGCTGACCGCGATTCGACGCGTCGTCGTCTACCGCTACGTCGAGGAGCTGCCCGTGACTCAGCCTCCCCGCGATCCGCGTAATCTCCTGCCCGGTGATATTGATCCGACCGTCCCGCCGCCTGTCGCGCTCTTCGCGAAAGTGCCGGCCCTGGGGCCGGTGCAATTCGCGAAGCTCAGGCAGAGACTGGACAGCATAGAAGGCGCCAACTTGCCGGCCGCGACCGTGGGCGCGCGGCTGCTGTACGAGGACGATCCGCCATTCCACACCAGCGACGGCCGACCGGTGCGCCTCGACTACGCCGTGAGCACCGAGACATCGACGGCGCAAGGGCAGGTCTCGAATCTGGTCACGATCGTGCCGCTCGACGTGCCCGTGCCGCCCTCCGCGCTGGCGGCCACCCCCAAACCGGAGGGCGTCGTTCTCGCCTGGAAAGCGCCGACGACTACGGTCACCGGAGTGGAGAAGCCGTACATCATCGGTTACAACCTTTTCCGTCTGGCCCAGGGACAGACTTCCGACGTGTTGGCGACGCCTGTCAACACGGCGCCGGTCGGTCAGACGACCTACACGGACGTGCCACCATACGGGGCATTCGAGTATCGGGTGACCGCGGTCAGCGCCGCCGGTCCGCCGCGGATCGAGAGCGATCCGTCGGCTCCCGTCACCGCAACATTCAAAGATCTCATGCCCCCGCCGACGCCGACGGGTCTGACCGCGTTGGTGGAAACAAACGGCGTGCGCCTGGTGTGGGACGCGGTGGAGGCACCGGATCTAGCGGGCTACAAGGTTTATCGCACGGAAGGAAGCGGCGTTCCTCTGACTTTCACCAAGCCGCACATCCTCTTCACGCCGCAGCCAGTGCTGGGGACGAATTTCCGCGACACAACCGTCGAGCTGGGGATCGCGTATTTCTACGAAGTGACGGCGGTCGACAAGAGCGGCAACGAGAGCGCGCCGGCAAAGACCGATTGGATCCTCGTGCCGAAGACGCCTTGAAGTTTCTCCGGCCGCTGGCCGATCGGCGCAATCCTCATTCACTCTCGTCCACCTTTCGGCGCAAGCGCGGCAAACATCTCACCGGCTTGCTCGCGTGCCTGCATCCTCCGATCACCATTCTCGACGTCGGTGGTGAAGCGTCATTCTGGGAGACGGTGGATGTCGCGAGAGGCGCCAACATCGTCCTGCTGAACATGGAGCCGCAGTCCGGCGATCGATTCACATTCGTGCAAGGAGATGCGCGCGATCTATCGCAGTTTGGCGACCGTGCGTTCGACGTGGTGATCAGCAACTCGGTGATCGAACACGTCGATGATCAGCCGGCGATGGCCCGCGAGATTCGCCGCGTCGGAAAGCGCTACTACGTCCAGACGCCGAACTTCTGGTTTCCGATCGATCCGCACTTTCTCCTTCCGTTCTTCCACTGGCTTCCGCGAGCGGCGCGCATCATTGTGCTGATGCGATTCAACGTCGGTTGGCTGACTCGAGCAGACAACCGGCGCGACGCGGAGATGCTCATCGATTCGGTCCGCCCCCTCAGCGCGCGCGAACTCAAGCGGCTCTTTCCCGGAGCACGGATATGGCGCGAGCGTTTCCTGGGGATGACCAAGTCGCTGGTCGTCTACTACGGCTGGAGCGACAAGAGCTCGGTCAGCCGCTCCGGGGAGTCCGTCGGCTCCGCGCACATGTAAGCCTCACAGACGTACGCCTTGACCTGATTTGCCGGGCGATTCTGCATCAGCGGCAGATCGGATGAGCCGCCGCCCGCCACAAGGACCCGATGAGGGAGAAAGTTCCGTGCGATCACGCGGCGCAAGACGCGGAACCGCTCGTCGCCGGTCGGACCGGTCAACGCGATCTCCTTCGGTTGTCCGGCCCGCCACTCGGCGACGCCCAGAAGAAAACCAAATCCTGACGGATAGCGCTCGGCGAGTGGGAATGTCGACTCCAGCGAGCGCGTGGCTGACTCGACGAAGTCTTCACGGCCGAACAGAAGCGCCAGGCGGAGGAGGACGTCGGCGGTGACTGAGTTGCCCGATGGCGTCGCGTTGTCGAAAAGATCCTTCGGCCGGGTGATCAGCTTCTCGTGATCGACCGGCGTGTCGAAGAATCCCCCGTTCGCTTCGTCGGCGAAGCGCGCCAGGATCTGATCGACGAGCTGCCCCGCTGCGTCGAGGTAGCGCCGCTCATGGACCGCTTCGTATGCCAGCGTCAGACCCCAGGCGGCGCCGGAGTAATCCTCGAGCAGGCCGGCGATGCTGGCGTGACGTGTCATCCGTCCCTTCGCGTCGATTCGTTTCAGAAGGAAGTCGGCATTTTTGCGCACCGTCTCCTCATACTTCTCGAACGCCAGGTGCGCCTCGGCGAACGCGGCGAGCATCCAGCCGTTCCAGCCGGTCAGGATCTTCTCGTCGCGCGCCGGCCACACGCGCTGCGAGCGCACGCCGTACAACTTGCACTTGCCTCGGGCAGCGATGTCGGAGAGCTGCTCCAGGGTGACACCCTGGTCCGCGGCGACGCTCTCCGGGTCGCGAGGAACATTGAGAATGTTGTGGCCTTCCCAGTTGCCTCGCTCGCTGATGTCATACAGCGCGCTGAAGATGCGTCCCTCTTCTTCGCCCAGCACATCGATCACTTCCCCGCGCGACCAGACGTAGAACTTCCCCTCCACCCCCTCACTGTCTGCGTCGAGCGTCGAATAGAAGCCGCCATCAGGCGAGGTCAACTCCCGCTGCACGAAGCCGAGAATCTCGTTGGCGATGTGGGCGAAGAAGGGATCCTTCTTCCACTGCCAGGCACGCGTGTAGAGCCGGGCCAGGAGCGCGTTGTCGTACAGCATTTTTTCGAAATGCGGCACCAGCCAGCGCGCGTCCACGGAGTAGCGATGAAATCCGCCGCCAATCTGATCGTACATTCCTCCTCGCGCCATCCTGGTGAGCGTGTTGACGATGATCTCTTCGAGCTGACGGTTGCTGGCTCGGTTGTTCACCTGCATCAGAAAATCGAGCGTCATCGACGGCGGAAACTTCGGCGCCCCGCCGAAGCCGCCATGTTCGGGATCGTATGTCTGGGCGATCCGCGCGGCGGCACGGTCGAGCGCGTGATGTTCGATGGCTGCCGCTTTGCCGATCGCCAGCGAGGCACCGAT
>QHVS01000060.1 GCA_003223635.1 Acidobacteriota bacterium
GCAGCTCGTCGCTGCTCGGATTCGAGTTGAAATCGCCGGTGAGGATGAACGGCAGATCTGATTTCGAAATGAGCCGGGCCACGGCTTCCGCCTGCATCAGCCGTGAGCGTGCGCAAAGGCGGCCCCAGGCGGCGAGATGCGTGACGTACGCGTGAAGGCAAAGTCCGTCGAGTTCGATTGTCGCGTCGAGCAGAGTGCGTGGCTCGCCACGCCCGGGCAGAGGCTCGACCCGCGAGTCGACCACGCGCCCCCGCGTGAGAATGGCATTGCCGTATTGGCGTTCGCCCTTCCCCAGGCTGGGCCCGAACACCAGCGTCATCCCGGTCAGGTGCTCCAGCTCCGCGGCCTGATCGGTGAAACGCGATTGCCAAGTATTGCGGTGGACTTCCTGCAATCCGGCGACGTCGGGATGCGCCTCTCGAATCACCGCAGCGATCCGCTCGACGTGCGCGCCTCGGGCCAGCGAAGCCTGCCCTTTAATGTTGTAGCTCATGACGCGCATTTGTCACCCCTAACAGTAGACTCTTGCCGTGCATCCTGAGGTCCAGGAGCTTCAGGCAAAATTGAAGGAAATCCTTTACGACTGCGCGATCGAGCTTCGCGCAACGAAGGCCGCGCTCTATCTGTTCGATCCGGAGGCGAAGCGCTACGAGCTGATCACCGAGTACGGCTTCCGCGGCACGATCCGTCCGTGGGCGGACGGGCGAGACCCGCTCATCGATCGCTCGCAGCGCAGTCGCAATCCGTTTTACGTGAACGGCCTCATGGCCGAGCCGCGGCTCTCCGACATCCTCTATCAATCGGCGACGGATCGAATGCTCGTCGCGCCGATTTTTCTTCGCGGGCAGCTCGTCGGCGTGGTCGACATGCGGGATAAAGCGGGCAAGCAGCCATTCGATCAGAGCGACCTGGTCAAAGGGCAGCGCATCGCCGACCGCGTGGGCGAGCTCTTCTCGAACAAGAACGTGTTCAGCCAGCGATTCATCACTCTGTCGGGAACATCCACACCAATGCCCGAACCCTCCCCCCCGCCCGCCGCCCCGCCCTCGCCGGCGGAGGGCAAATACCCGCCGCATCTGTCGAAACTGATCGAGGAGGCAGGCGCAGCCACCGAGCGCCTCAGCACTCCGGCGCCGGCCGCCAACCTCGACGAATCCGAGATCGGCGTGATCCGCGAGATGCTCCGCGTCATGCTGTTGATCCCCGGCGTCGTCGCCTCGTCACTGTCCGCATTCGGCCATCTCGGGGGATTTCAGGAGGTGGTTTCCAAATCGGCGATGACCGACGACGCCGTGAAGCTGCTTCAGTCCAAGCTAAACAGCTGGCTGACCAACCGCGGCGAGAGCGGCGGCTCGCTGCGCGCGAACGTTCAGCTTCCTCCCGGAGCCGGCGGCGAGCCGATCACTCCGCAGCAGATTCAGAAAGTGTTCACCGCTCCCGTCGCTGCAGGTTCGATGCGCTCGCTCTATCTCTCCGTGGCGTTCACCGCGGAGCCCGACCGCACCGCTCATGAACTGCTGGGCGCGTTTCATTCGCAGTTGCAGATCGCCCTCGACCAGGCCATCGGCCGGAGGGACCACGATGCGCTGCAGATGCGCATCGCCGAGAAATTGCTGGAACCCGACTTTGAAAAATATCCGGAGCTGCGCGGCCATACGAATGCGGTCGTGGCGCGGACGGAGGCGTTCGGCCGGTTTCTGGGCATTACCCAGCATGAGATCGAGACCATGCGCATCGTGGCCATGGTCCACGATGTCGGCATGCGACTGCTCGACTACGACAGGTTGTATCGCAAGCGCGATTTGTCGCACGACGAGTTGACTCTCCTCCAACAGCATCCTGTCGTTGGCGCTGCTCTGGTCGAGCCTCTCCTCGGCCGGGAGATCGCTCGCGCAGTGCTGTCCCATCACGAGAGATTCGATGGCGGCGGCTATCCGAACGATCTTCGCGGCACCGACATCCCCTTTCCCGCGCGGCTCGTGCAGATCTGCGACATCTACGAGGCCATGACCGCCACCGACAACTACCAGGTGCCGCTCAGCCACGATGCGGCGATGGCCGTGATTGGGCGGGGAGCCGGATCGCAGTTCGACGGTGAACTGGCCGCAACGTTCCAGGCCATGATGGCGAAGAGTTAACGGTTAACGGTGTAACGGTTAACCGTGGCAGAGCCTTTGGCACCGTTAACCGTTAACCTCGTCCTCCCGCGCTAAACTGCGCGCATGAAAATCACGCGCGACGAAGCGCGTCGCATCGCAGACCTGGCTCATCTGGAATTCGATGACGCCGCGCTGGAGCGCATGGCCGCCGAGATGACCAAGATCCTCACGTACATCGATCAGCTCCGCGAAGTTGACGACGCCGGCAAGATTGCCGGCGCCACACTGAGCGAAACCCCGATGCGTGACGACGAAGTGAAGCCCGGTGTCTCCCGCGACGATGTGGCCCGAAATGCGCCCGCCTGGCGCGATGGCTACTTCATCGTGCCGAAGGTGATCGGTGAGTGATCCGCTGTCGCTCCCATTCACGGAAGCGCGGCGCCAGCTCTCCGCGCGCGAGTACGTTGGCGCGTCGCTGCGCGCGATCGGTGAGCACAACGCGAAGCTGAATGCATTCATCCACGTCGCCGGCGAGGGCGCCGGCGGCCCACTGAGCGTACCGATCGCCATCAAGGACAACATCGTCACGCGCGACATGCCGACGACGTGCGGATCTCAGATCCTGGCGAAGTTCGTCTCGCCGTTCGAAGCGACGGCCGTTTCGCGGCTGCGCGCCGCAGGATGGTCCATCGTTGGCAAAACGAATCTCGATGAATTCGCCATGGGCTCGTCGACGGAGCATTCCGCATTCGGACCGGTACGAAATCCCTGGAACACTGCGCGTGTGGCCGGCGGTTCCTCCGGCGGATCCGCCGCCGCCGTTGCCGCGCGCATGGTCCCCGCCGCCCTCGGATCGGAGACCGGCGGCTCGGTGCGCCAGCCGGCCGCGTTCTGCGGCGTCGTCGGACTGAAACCGACGTACGGCCGGGTGAGCCGCTCCGGTCTGGTCGCCTTCGCCTCCGGCCTCGATCAGATCGGAATCATCACCAAGACCGTTCGCGAGTGCGCCGAGCTTCTCGGCGTGATCGGCGGGCACGATCCGCTCGACTCCACCTCGAGCGCGCAGGCGGTCGATGATTACGGGGCCGACGTCGATCGCGGCGTGAGGGGACTTCGCTTCGGCGTGGTATCCGAAGCGGTGGAGAAGCTGGAAGGGGAAGTGCGAACGAACTTCGATGCGGCGCTGGAGATCCTGCGCCGGGGCGGCGCAGTCGTCGAGCCGGCGAGCGTGCCGACGATCGGGCACGCCATCGCGATTTACTACATCGTGGCCAACGCCGAGGCCAGCGCGAATCTGGCGCGGTTCGACGGCGTGCGATACGGACATCGCAGCGCGCGCGGCAAGACGCTTCGCGATCTCTACTTCGACTCGCGCGGCGAAGGCTTCGGCGCGGAGGTCAAGCGCCGGATCATGCTCGGCACGTTCGCACTCTCATCCGGCTACTACGAGGCCTACTACGGCCGGGCCCAGGCAGTGCGCGCCCGCCTGCGAGCCGACTTCGATGCCGCGTTTCAGCGCTTCGACTTCCTGCTCACGCCGACGACGCCCGAAGTCGCCTTTCCCATCGGCGCGAAGACCGACGATCCGCTGTCGATGTATCTGTCGGATATCTTCACGGCGCCGGCGAACCTGGTCGGCATTCCCGCTCTCGCGGTCCCTTCCGGGTTCTCGCGCGAAGGATTGCCGCTCTCGCTTCAGATCATGGCGCCGCATTTCGCGGAGCGCGCTCTCTTCCGCGCCGCCGCCTTCTTCGAGAAGGAGACGAACTACTGGCGGCGCGCGCCGAAGCTATAGCCGCTCCGATTTCACGGAGTGATTAGGGTGACGTGTTGGGTTTCGTTGTTTGTTACCGAGACGAAGGCCCAAATCGGAGGTTCGCCAGCGATCCGTTGCTCAATTTCGAGGCGGAGAGTTCCGTCTGCGTCTGGCAAAGCTGGCGGAATCGGCTCGAGCTCTGCGTACGCCGGACTTGACGATGGGTACCCTGGTGGCTGTCCCCTTATCCCGTCGAGCGCGACCTCCGATTCGCTGATGGGTGAGATTGCATCCGTCTTGTAGGCGCGCAGGTGAACATAGGTGGCCGCGCCGGCTGCCGAGTAAACCCGAAGGCGCACACGAAAGCGGGAGTCGGACGGTACTTCAATGAGTCGGACGAGGTGCCTGAACTCGGCGATCGGACCAAGCGGGATCTCAGTTCCCCAAGTCTGAGACTGGCGCGAGAGATCGCGCACTCGAAATTTGATCGTGACTTTCGCCAAATCGGCCGTGGCGATGTCCAAAAACGCGCCTTGCGAAGCGGCCGTTGGGAAGACGCCCGGCTTGATTGAGCGGTGTGCCGCCAACTCGGCCCTGGGAATGCACTCGTTGACGATTGGCGGGCACACTTGCAAATAGACATTGACTGGGTCATCAGAGGCGTTGAACAGCGTCAGCTCGCCACGCCACATCGAGCCGAAAGCCCCGGGTAAATTGTCGGACGGAACTATCGGAATCAGGAGCCGCTGATACGGTGCGGATTGCGCACTCAGCGTGGCAGCAAATAGATTCAAGGCCAATATTCCTATAACGAGTCGGATTACGGCTGAGCGTTCGTTCATCGCGGTGGGACGATGCAGCCACCACACCAACGAGGGCCGCGGCGGCTTACAGCCGCTCGTCGCCGCGGGCGAACAACTTCCGCAGGAGGATGAACGCCGCGATCCCGCCGATCACGTATAGAAGCGCCGACCCGAGGGAATCGCGAAAGTCCCCAAAGCGCTCGTTGAGCTGACTGATCAGGCCGACGCCGAAGAATGCTGCGATGGCGAACAGCTTGACGGCAGTGATGGCGTGGCGCCGGCGATGCGGATCCATGACCAGCGTGCGGCCGGTCGGGTCGTTGCAGGCCGCGCACTCGGCGGTCTCGTCGGGGAGAGGAGCGCCACAGCCCGCGCAATTCATAGCGAATACTCAAGGGTACCAGAGTGCTAGAATCGTCACGTGCTCGGGTGGTTGTGTGTGGTTCTCCTGGCGGCGACCGCAAACGCTGCCCTCCCTCCAACGATCGTCGCAACGACCCGGATCACGCCTGAGCTGCGCGCATCGCTCACCGCCGACTACACCCTCGAAGTCCTGGTCATTCCGCACGACGGCGACGCCTGGAGCCGGCTGGCCAAACGCGTCACCGGCGATGGTGCGAATTGGTTGCTCATCGCGAAGTTCAACGATGCGAACGACAAGCTGACCAGCGACAAGCGGGTCAGCGTTCCATTCGGGCTTCTCCGGTCGGAGCTGCGGCGACAGATCATCCGATCGCTTTTTCCATACGACTCGCTCACCGATCGCGGCTGGAAGCATGTCGTGGCCGGCGGGTCAGGCATCGAAGGAGAGTCGTTGTGGGCCATCGCCGAATGGTTCACCGGCGCGGGCGCGAACTACGTGGCCATTCGCAAAGCGAATCCGCATCAGGGGCTCTCCACCCGCAAGGGTGACGTCGTACTCATTCCGAAGGAATTGCTCGCCGCTGCATTCGGCGGCGAGGCGGAGGGAAGGAATGCACCGAAGAAGACTGCGGAGGTTCGGAAGTCGGAGGACGATCCGATTGAGCATCCGGGCTCGGATGCGAATGTTGCGGATCTGGCAGTGGAGACTGTTGCCGCCGGGCAGCCGTCGCTGAGCTATGAGCGCAACGCTCCCGAACCGTACGCCATCTACCGGTTGCAAAAAGGGGAGGCCCTCTACTCGTCGGTGGCCATCCGTTTCACCGGCCGGGTCTACTCCGAGGATGTCGGCGATGTCGTCGACCGCATCGTGCAGTTCAACTCCATCGACGATGTGTCGAAGATCCGTGTCGGTTACCCGGTGAAGATTCCCATGTCGCTGCTGCTGGCTGAATATCTGCCGCCGGATGATCCATCGCGGCTGGCGCAGGAGACGGCCAAGCTGCAGAGCGCGAAGCTGGCCCGTCGGGCCCGGGCCAGCGGTCTGGCCGGGGTGCGCATCATCCTCGATGCCGGACACGGTGGGCGCGACGTGGGCACGGCGCACGACGGCGTGTGGGAATCGAATTACGTATACGACGTCATGTGCCGGCTCAAGCGCATCCTGGAGAAGCGCTCGTCGGCTTCCGTCTCCACGACCACGAAGTCGACGCATGTCGGCTATCGCGTGCCGGAGACCGATTACGTCGAACCGCGCACGGATTATGAGGTGCTGACCTCGCCGAAGTACGACCTCGAGGATCCGACGGTCGGCGTGAATCTGCGCTGGTACCTGACGAATTCGATCTACCGGCGCGCGGTGAGACGCAAAGTGCCGAAGGAGAAGGTCGTCTTTCTCTCCATCCACGCCGACTCACTGCATCCTGCGCTGCGCGGAGCGATGGCCTACATCCCCGCGGAGCGACTGGTCACCGGCTCGTATCGAAGAAGCGAGGACGTCTATCTGACTCGGGCCGAGGTGCGGGAGCATCCGATCGTCAGACATTCGGAGGAGGAGTCGCTGGCTGCAGAAGGGCTCTCCCGCGATCTGGCCGAGTCGATCGTCGACACGTTCGAGGAAAAGGGATTGAAGGTCCATCCGTTTCATCCGGTGCGCGACAGCGTCGTGCGCGACGGACGCGAATGGGTCCCGGCCATCATCCGCTACAACCTCGTTCCCGCGCGCCTGCTGCTGGAGATCTGCAACCTCGGCAACTCCGACGATCGCAAGATGATGACGACGCGGGCTTGGCGTCAGAAGGTGGCCGAGGCGATCTACGAGGGGCTGGTCAGCTTCTATGCCGATCGTGGCGGACATCGCAGCTCCGGATTAACCACCGCGGCAAAGTAGGTGCTCTGTGTGGCCGCAGACAATCTTGTCTGCGCGCGCATTCAGAACGAGGGAATCTGTTGCAGGTCATTGCGTTTCCTGTACCGTCGCGCACGTTGGGGAGTCGCCAAGTGGTAAGGCATCGGTCTTTGGAGCCGACATTCGGTGGTTCGAATCCACCCTCCCCAGCCATCCCACTCCCCCAATCCCCAACCTCACAAACTTGTGACCCGCATCACCTCCGCTCGGAGACGAATGGAGGACATTAGTCCCGGTCCGATTCATGGAAGAGCACCGACGCGTCCAGCGCGTCACATTGATGCACCCGCTCCTCGGGATGGCGGACGGCGAGCGTGTCTACGTCGTGGACGCATCGCTCACCGGCGTTCGGATGCTGCACGCCAGACTCTTTCAGGCCCAGGCCAACTGCTCGGTTGCCTTTTCCTGGGACGGGAAGCCGATTCAGCTCGAAGGGAACGTTCGCTGGACGAAACCTCGCATCGGGTGGGGAGATGGGTCGCGAAGCTCGTATCAGTCCGGAGTGGAGATCGCCACGATCCGACCGCAAGCGCATTTCACTTTGCAGGAGTTGGTCGAATCGCACATCGAGCGGGCGCTGGATGAACGAAAGGCGAACGCGCGCGGGATCCCGCCCATCGCGGTTCAGTCTGTTCAGAGCGGGCGGACCTCCACGTACGCGCGGCACGAACTGGTCGGCGGCGGCTGGCGAAAAACCATCACCGGCGATCCGGCACAGCCGACATCCGGATTCACCGTGTCGGTCCAGCACACGCACGATGAAGTGGAGATGCTCCGCGCCGCATACGTCTCTGCGGATCCCACGATGCGCGGAGTGATTCAGAGAATGGCGCAGATCAGCGTGTCGAATCCGGACGGAATCCCAACGCGCAAGTACAGTCCCTAGCAAACTTCATCGGCTCAAATCGCGCGATCTTCCCTTATCCTGATTTTGATGCCGCCGCATGAGCAGAAGAAGAAGCTTCCGTTTCTCAAGCGAGTCGCGTCCGTCCTCGGGCCGGGGCTGATCACCGGCGCCGCGGATGACGATCCCTCCGGCGTGGCGACGTATTCGCTCGCCGGTGCGCAACTCGGAACGACGCTGGTGTGGACGGCGCTTCTGACGTGGCCGCTCATGGCCGCCGTGCAGATGATGTGCGCGCGCATCGGCATGGTCACCGGCTACGGATTGGCCCGTGCTCTGCGCGCGAAATTCTCGGTCTTCATCGTCGCCCTGTTCGCGCTGCTTCTCCTCGGCGCGAACACCATCAACATCGGCGCCGATCTTTCCGGAATGGCCGACGCCGCGGAGATGCTCACCGGCGTCGATTCGCGGATCTACGTGATCGTCTTCGGCGTAGGCATCGGCGTGGCCACGATTCGGCTGCGATACGCGCAGATCGCCAACACGCTCAAGTGGCTGGCGCTCTTTCTGTTCGCGTACGCGTTCACCGCGTTCAGCGTCCACCCGAACTGGCTGGCCGTTCTGCGCGATCTGTTCACGCCGTCGGTTCCGCACAGCCGCATGGCCTGGTCCACGCTGGTCGCCATTCTCGGTACAACGATCAGTCCCTATCTCTTCTTCTGGCAGGCCTCGCAGGAAGTGGAAGAAGAGAAGCACATCGGGCGGCTGACGACCATGGAGCGGCGTGGCGTTTCCGATCAGGAGATTTCCGATCGGAAGCTCGACATCGGAGTCGGAACGCTCATTTCCAATGTGGTGATGTTCTTCATCATCGTCACGACGGCGTTGACGCTGCACCGGCACGGCATCACCGATATTCAGACCTCGCGTCAGGCTGCCGAGGCACTGCGGCCCCTGGCGGGACCGGGATGTTTTCTTCTCTACACCGTCGGCATCATCGGCGTGGGCCTGCTGGCCATTCCGACGCTGGCCGGGTCGGCCGCCTATGCGCTGGCCGAGACGTTCGGCTGGGCGCAGGGGCTCGATGAGAAGATGGGGAAGGCTCGGGCGTTTTACGCCGTCGTCCTGCTATCGATCGCCGTGGGATGTCTCATCGATTTCACGCATATCAATCCGGTGAGCGCGATGTATTGGTCGGCGGTGATCAATGGCCTGCTCGCGCCTTTCCTTCTCGTCGGCATTCTCACGGTCGCTTCCGATCCGTACGTCATGTTCAATCAGCCCAGCTCGTTGCTCAATCGAGTGGTCGTCGGAGTGACAACGGCGGCGATGTTCGCCGCGGGAATCGCCATGTTCGTGCTCTAGGGTCGATGCCATCTATCGCGCGCCTGGCCGCCTATTTTTTTCGCCTCGGCGCGCTTGGCTTCGGAGGACCGGTCGCGCTGGCGAATGCCATGCGCCGCGATCTCGTCGAGGAGCGCGCGTGGCTCACGGCAGAGGAATACGAAGATGGGCTGGCCCTGGCCGCCGCCTGCCCCGGTCCGCTGGCCTATCAGCTGGCCGTCTACTGCGGATACATCCGCCGCGGCGTCGCCGGCGGGCTCGCCGTGGCCGTCGCATTCGCGTTGGCTCCGTTTCTTCTGGTGCTCGCCGTTGCCGCCCTCTATCAACGCTTCGCCGCGACGTGGCAGTTGCGCGCGCTCTTCTATGGCATCGCTCCGGCTGTCGTTGCTCTCATCGTTCGTGCCTGCTGGAACCTCGGCCGGAAGACGCTGCGCACTGACGTGCGGGCGTGGCTCTTTTTTACGATCGCCTGCGCGGTCACTGTGGTCGTTGAGCGGGAGATCGCCTGGATGTTCATCATCGCAGGACTGCTTGGGGCATTGGTGTTCGGTGAACGCGCCGCCGAGGGCGCCGGCGCCCCACTGAGCGCCGGTGCCCCACTGAGAGCGATTATTTTCCCACTCTACGGCGGGACCACCTCGAAGCTCTTTCTCTTTTTTTTCAAGACGGGACTGCTGGTTTTCGGCAGCGGGCTGGTGATTGTTCCCTTTCTCAAGGCGCAGGTGGTCGATGAATATCACTGGCTGACGAATCATCAGTTCCTCGATGCGGTGGCCATCGGGATGATCTCTCCCGGTCCGGTGGTGATCACTGCCACGTTTGTCGGCTACATCCTCGATGGCGTCGCCGGAGCGCTTGCCGCCACGCTGGGGATCTTCACGCCCCCGGTTCTCTTCGTCCTCTGCGCCACGCCGATTCTTCTGCGCTACCGGAACAACGCGCGTCTGCGTGGCTTCGTTCGCGGTGTGGGCACAGCAGTCGTGGGAGTGTTGGTGGGGACGACGTGGCTCATCGCGCGAGTGGCCATCGGTGACGCGCTGACGATCGCGGTCGCCCTCTTGAGCGTGGCAGCGCTGGCCCGATGGCGGAAACTTCCCGAGCCGGTGGTCATCGCCGCGGCGGCGATCGTCGGATTGATCGCCTATCCGGGATAGACCCCCTAGCGGAAAAACTGGCGCCTGCGATTGACGCGGTCCTTCGCTCCCCATGCGTACTTGTACTCTTCCGCTCCGCGCAGGAAATCGAACATGGTGCATCCCTCGCGCACCGCCTCCTCGATGGCGTGAGCGACGATCACAGTTCCGATGCTCAGCTTCTCCAGCTCCGGATCGTACCCGCTGAGGTAGTAGTAGGCCGTTCCACCGTGGGCGAAGCCGTAATAGACGGCGACGATTCGCTCGCCGACGTGGATCGCGTACATACGCAGCGCTCCCGCGCTGAGCATCCGGGGTATGACCTCCCGATGGAAACGCTGCACGACATCATCGGCCAGCATGCCCGGCATGCCCCGCCGTTGCCATCGAGCGGCATGCAATTCGAAGAGCGCGTCGGTCAGAGCATCAACATTCAACGTTGTGGCCGACTCGAACATCATCGTTCCCAGCCGCTCCAGCGATCGCCGGTAGTAGCGCAGCTTCTTTTGAAAATGCGTGGAGATCAGATTCTGCAGTTCATCGCCCGCGCCCTCGATGGAAAGCACGGGGCAGCGATCGTGATCGCTGACGTTGTCGCTCCAGCCGTCGGGCGGCGCGACCTGCAGCATCGGCGACGACGGCCGGAGCTGCTGCAGGTCCCACATCTGGCAGTCCATGCGCGCCATCTCGGCGACGATGGTCGATGATGCGTCGCGCGCGGTGACGATGTCGAGGTAGTCGCTATTGCCGCTGCCGAGGAACATGCCGAGGGATTCATCGTCTTCGCGGAGGAGATAGAGGGGAGCTATCGCTTCGAGATGTCCGCGATCGTGAAGGGCGATGACGCGCAGCTCGTGCGAGCCGAACGCCCGCCACCAGGGGAGCAACCACATCGGAGACTGGAACGGCGTCGCCTCCGGAACTCGGCGCCACAGCTCGAGCCATTCCGGCTCGGCCTTTTCCAGCGCGTCGATCGTGGTGAGGATCTCTACCTGCATCGCGAACGCAAATTGTAGCGGTGGAGCGCAGGCAAGATTGCCTGCGCCATATAGAGCCCTACACTACAATCGCGCTCTGAAGAAAGAGTCATGAGCCGCTTCGTCGATCTGAGCCACACGCTGAGCGATGGTCTGGTCACGTATCCCGGACTGCCGGCGCCCGTGATCACCGACTTTCTCAGCCGAGAAGAATCGAAGCAGCGCTACGCCGCGGGCACGACGTTCCACATCGCGCGGATCGAGATGGTGGCCAACAGCGGCACGTACGTCGATGCGCCAAGCCACCGTTGGGAAACGAAACATGATGTGGCCGGGCTGCCGCTCGAATCGCTGGCCGATCTGGAAGGGATCGTGGTCGATGCGACAAGCGCCGGCCGGGCGATCGACGAGCGCATCTTTCGCCGCGACGTTCGGCGCCGGGCAGTTCTGATCCGCACCGGTTGGTCGCGGCATTTCGGAACGCCGGCGTACGGCAGCGGCCATCCCTATCTGACCGCTGCCGCGGCGCGCGCGCTGGTTGACGGCGGCGCGGCGCTGGTGGGCATCGATTCGCTGAACATCGACGACACAGACGACGCGGCCCGCCCGGTTCATTCGCTCCTTCTGCAGCACGACATTCCGATCGTCGAGCATCTGACGGCGCTCGATCAGTTGCCCGATTCGCCGTTCCGCTTTTTCGCCGTGCCGCCCAGGATTCGTACGGTGGGCAGCTTTCCGGTACGCGCGTTCGCCGTCCTGCGCGCATGATGGACAGAGACTTTTTCACGCTGGCCACGGAGCACTTCACGATAGAGGGACGCTCGCGCGCAGGCCAGGAGACTTTTTTTCGCATCCGCGACCTCGGCCTGGTACTCGATATCGGCCGGGGGCCCGATCTGGCGGTGGGGATGTCGAACATCTTCGTTTCCCACGCCCATCTCGATCATGCTCTGGGCGTCCCTTTCTATGCCGGCCAGCGGAATCTGCAACGCATCTCCGGCGGGCGCGTGTTCGTGCCGTCCGAAACGGCAGCCGACTTTCGGGCGCTCATGGCGCTGCACGAGAAGCTGGAGGATGTGAAGTACCACATTGAGATCGTGGGAATCGCGGCGAATGACGTCATGCCGATCGATCGCATGCGTGAGGTGCGAGCGCATCAGGCCACCCATCGCGTCGCGGCGCGGGCTTACGAGTTCCTGGAGATTCGCCATCGCTTGCGCGAGGAATATGCAGGGCGTGAGGACATCAGCGATCTCCGCCGCCGCGGACTGGAGGTGACGGAGGAGTACCGCTGGCCGCTGCTCTTCTACACCGGCGACACCGACCGCGGGATCCTGGAGTCGAACGAGGCGCTTTTCCGCGCGGAGGTCCTGATCATCGAATGCTCGTTCGTGGCCGCCGGGCATCAGCAGCGGGCGGCGGAGTATCAGCACATCCACTTCGACGACATCGCGGAATTTGCCGGACGTTTCGAGAATCGAATGATCGTGTTGACGCATTTCAGCCGACGCTATTCGCGTGCCGAGATCCGCGAAGAGATCCGCCGCCGATGCCCGGCCGCGCTGCGCGATCGCATTCGTCTGGCCTTGCCGGAGGAGTATCAGCGGATCGATGTGTAGCGTGATGTCATGGCAATTGCACTTCGCGCGAATGATGGGAAAGGTATCCTCTTATCGATGACCCCTCGACGTACGCAGTGCCTTGCCGCTGCGCTCCTCTTCATCATCCTCAGCTTCTTCCATCCGGCCGACGCCGACGCGGCGAAGAAACGTCCGCGAAGAAAGGCGCGCAGGAGAGCGGTGCCCGCCGCTCCAGCCGACATCGTCACCGGCAACACGCTCCAGGAACGCCTGGCCTCGCTGATGAATGGTCCGACGGCGCGCGCGTCCGACACGAGCATCAAGATCGTGGAGGTCGAATCCGGTCAGGTGGTGGGCGAGCGGAACGCAAATCTGCCTCTCGCTCCCGCGTCGAACACGAAACTCTTTAGCACCGGCGCTGCCGTTGATCTCCTCGGGCCGAATTTCGAAGTGACCACCACGGTCTACGCTCGCGGCAACATCGACGCGGCGGGAACGCTCGACGGCGATGTGAAGATCGTTGGACACGGCGATCCGACGATCGGCGGACGATTCCACGACGGCCGCGCCACGGCGGTCATCGACGACTGGGCTACCGATCTCAAACGCGCCGGGATCAAAACGGTGCGCGGCAACTTGATCTTCGAGTATGGCTACATGGACACCGAGTACGTCCATCCGACCTGGCCGGCCGACCAGCTGATCAATTGGTACGAGGCCCCGGTCTCCGCCTTCTCCATGCAGGAAGGCTGCGTGCAGGTTCGCGTCCTGCCATCCCGTCCGGGCAAGCCATGCATCGTGCAGTTCGAGCCGCCGACGTCTTATGTCACGCTGCAGAATTCCTGCGTCACAGGACGCGGCCTGCCGTTCATCACCCGCTTCAACGGATCGAACACCATCCTGGTGCGCGGCGGCGTACCGACCCGGTCGGGGCCCACCGAAGTTTTCGTGAGCGTGGAGAATCCGATTCAGTATTTCGCCACGGCAACGAACGAGACATTTGTCCGCGACGGCATCAATTTCCAGGGACAGATCGTCGTGACGCCGCGCGACAATCGACCCGATTGGCGTCCCATCACCCAACACGCCACGCCGCTCAACGTGATCGTCTACGTGATCAACAAGAAGAGTCAGAACCATTACGCCGAGCAACTCATCAAGATCCTCGGCGCGGAGAAGAAGAAGGAAGGATCGTGGGCCGCCGGGACGAGTACGGTTACGGAGTGGCTGACCGGCAAGCTCGGCGTGCCGGCGGACGAGTTCCATCAGGCCGACGGCTCGGGGATGTCGCGCGACAACCGCGCCTCCGCGAATGCATTCATCCACCTGCTGCGCTATATGTGGAAGAGTCCCAGCCGCGAGGATTTCGTCAGCTCGCTGCCGTACTCCGGCGATCCCGACGCCAAGTTCGGCCGCCGCCTGAAAAATCCGCCGTTCGCCCGGCAGGTCTACGCCAAGACCGGATATATCGTCGGCGTGGTCGGACTGTCAGGATACGTGCGCGGCGCAAGCGGCAAGGTGTACGCCTTCTCGTTCGTCTTCAACAACTATCACGTCGGCGTGTACGCCGTGTATCGCGTGCAGGACGAGATGTTGAAGGAGTTGATTAAGAACGGATAGTTGCTGAGTTGCTAGGTTTGCTGGGTTGCTTGGCTTGTACCCAGCAACTCAGCAACCCAGCAACTCAGCAACCATGAACCGAGATTCAATCATCTACTCCATCTGCAGCTTCCTGCTCGGCCTCATCATCGGCTCGCTGCTGATCGGTCCGCGGCTCGGGAAGCTCAGTGGGGCGCCGGCGCCCCCGCCGGCGCAAACGGGTCCG
>QHVS01000292.1 GCA_003223635.1 Acidobacteriota bacterium
GCCAATCCGAAGTCGAGCAGTTTCGCTCCGCCCTTCGTGAGCATCACGTTGCCGGGTTTCAGATCGCGATGAACGACTCCCTCGCGATGCGCTTTCCCGAGAGCGTCGGCGATTTGCGCACCGTACTTGAGCACCTCCGGGAGCGGCAGCGGACCGCGAGAAAGGCGATCGCCGAGCGTCTCGCCGTCGAGTAGCTCCATGACCAAATAGTTGTCCCCCACATCGAAGAGTGCGCAGATGTTCGGATGGCTCAGTTGCGAGATCGTCTTCGCCTCACGCTCGAAGCGGGCCTTCCGTTGCGCGTCGTGGGCGAACTCGGTCGGGAGAATCTTGATGGCCACCGCCCGATCCAGCCGCGTGTCCCGCGCCTTGTACACCGATGGGAGCGACGATCTCGTACGGACCAAGGCGCGTGCCGGTAGCGATGGTCATGGCGTCGGCTGCCATCCGATGGCGATGGTGAGGGGAAGAGAGCGCGGCCGCCCGGCAGTCGTGTTGATCAAAAACTTCTGACCATCGGGCCAAACGTCATACTCTGCCGTATCGATGCGCGGCGATCGAAGCTCGCAAGCGAAGAGCCGTTGCGGGATGCCCGCGTTGAAATTTGGCCGGGTGGCCACCGGCACAGACATCATGTTGCCGTCGGCCGAGTAGTAGAACAGTTCCTTCTCATCGCCCCGCCACCGGGGCTGTGTTCCTCCTCCCGATGAGATCTGCCAGCGTGCAGACGGCGCCGGGAACGTGGTCACGTACACCTCCGGACGTCCGGACTCATCGGAGACGTACGCGATCCAACGGCCGCTCGGTGAGAAGGAGGCGTCCGTCTCGTTGAACTCCGATGCCAGGAACCTTCGTTCCGTTCTTTCCTTCACGTCGAAGATGTCGATGTCCATTTGCGTGGTGGGAGCGATTTCTTTATAGGCGATGAATCGGCCGTCGGGCGACCAGGAAAGAGGGAATCTCCCCAATTGTGTCGACGTAATGGGACGCTCTTCCTCGGCGCCGTCGACGTTTTTTAAGAAGAGGTGGGGAAATCCGGATCGATTCGACGCGAAAACCACCCGCTTCCCATCCGGCGAAAACACAGGAGAGAAGTCGTCGCCGGGATGGAATGTCAAACGGCGGGCGACCTGGCGGTCCATGTCGTACTGCCAGATGTCTTCATAGCCGGTGGCCGGGTCGGTGATGGAGACGGCGAACTGCCGATGGGCCACGTCGAGAGCCGGGACGAAGTATTCGGCCGGTTCGAGAAACGTCCCGGTGATCCCGCCGCGTCGATCGACAACGCGCAGTTCGGAGAGCAACGATCCGGTTTGATAGCAGAGAACGCCGGAGGCCGATACGGCGAACATAGCGAACCCGCTGGGATGAAATTGAACATTCTGCACGACAGGGGTCGGCTCGCCGCTGAGCTGCCATGTCTTGAGATCAAACGGCTGGGCCATCAGCGTTCGATCGCGAGCGAACAGAAGTAATCCGCGCTCGACGTACATCGCATTGGAAGAGACGCGGGCCAGAAACTTCTTCTCGCCCGTCCGAAGGTCGAGGACATACATGGCGTCGCCCAGCTCATCGGCGACGCCGATACCTGGACGACGAACGAACAGCAGAACGTGACGCCCATCAGGGAGGATTTGCGGCCATCGGTAGGACACTTCACCTGATCGCTTGTCGGGCTGGGCCACTGGATCCACCGCGCCGCCGCGCGCCGAGACGCGATAAAGCCCACTGGGAGACGTTGGGACAAAGAGGATCTTGCCGTCCTCTCCCCAGGTGCCGCCGCGCCCCAATGAGGCAGCGGCCAGCGTTTGCGGTGTGCTGCCGGCGAGATCGACCCTCTTCAGCTTGCCCGATGCGAAGAATCCGATCGAGTTGCCGTCGGGCGACCAGAAGGGGAAGGAGGCTCCCTCCGTTCCCTCGATGCGCTTTGCTTGTACGGACTGCAGGTCGCGGACCCAAAGGGCCCGCCGGCCCGAGCCGAGGTCGACGGCCGCGAAGGCGACTGACCTGCCGTCGCGTGTGATCGCCGGCGGACCGATGTCATTCGCCAGCTTGATGTATGTATTCGGGGGCGCCTCGACGGTGAAGCGAACGATTCGCTGCGTGGCCGGGGGAAGCTTCCGCTGCCGCATCAACCAAATCCCCTCGCCCGCAGCGATCAGCGCGAGGAGGATCACCAGAACGGCGAGACTCCGCGATGGCAAGACTGGCCGGCGCTCGGAGACCTCTTCCTCGCCCACCAGCTCCAGCTCGCGACGCACATCGCCCGCGCATTGCCAGCGCAGAGCCGGATGCTTGGCCAGACATCGCTTCACGATGCGGTCGAGCGCGGGCGGGGTCACTCGCTGCAGAGTCGTGAGCGACGGCGGCTCCGAATCGAGGATCCTGGCGATGATGCTCGCGCGACTCTCGCCGTCGAACGCGCGCCGCCCGGATACCATCTCGTACAGCATCGCGCCTAGAGCAAAGATGTCGGCGCGTCCGTCCGTCTCGCGCCCTTCCAGTTGTTCCGGCGCCATGTACTGCAGCGTGCCGACGATGGTTCCTTCTTGAGTGACCGGTTTCTGCATCGTGGCGGAGGCCGCGCCGGTAACCGCACTCGTCGTTTTGGCCAGACCGAAATCGAGGAGCTTGACTCCGCCGGAGGTGAGCATCACGTTGCCAGGCTTGAGATCGCGGTGGGTGATCCCGGCACGATGCGCTCTGTCCAGGGCATCGGCGATCTGGATACCGGTCTGAATCGCCTCGCCGATCGGCAGCGGCCCGCGGCTCAAACGATCGGCGAGCGTCTCACCGTCGAGCAGCTCCATCACCAGATAGTTGTCGCCGACGTCGAAGAGCGTGCAGATGTTCGGATGGGAGAGCTGAGAGATCGTTTTCGCCTCCCGCTCGAAGCGGACCTTGAGTTGCATGTCGCTGGCGAATTCGGCAGGAAGAATCTTGATCGCCACCGCCCGATCCAGCCGCGTGTCCCGCGCCCGGTACACCTCCCCCATCCCGCCCGCCCCGATCGGCGCGACGATCTCGTACGGCCCCAGGCGCGTGCCGGAAGTCATTGTCACAGAGAGGGATGATTATAACGGCCCGCGGCGTTTACCCGCCCACATGCAGTTCCGCTATGACATCCGCAACGTGGCCATCATTGCCCACGTCGACCACGGCAAGACGACGCTGGTGGACGCGCTGCTGAAGCAGGCCGGCGCGATCCGCGCGAATCAGCAGGTCGATGAGCGGGTCATGGACTCCAACGACCTGGAGCGCGAGCGCGGCATCACCATCCTGGCCAAGAACACGTCGGTGCGCTACGTGGTCGACGCGCCCGGCGCGCATCACGAGGCGACGCACACGGCGTCGGGGCACGATCTTCCTGCCGCTTTCATCCATCCGAGCGAAGTCAAGATCAATATCGTCGATACGCCGGGCCACGCCGACTTCGGCGGCGAGGTGGAGCGGGTGTTGTCGATGGTGGAAGGCGTCATCCTGCTGGTCGACGCGGCCGAGGGCCCGATGCCGCAGACCCGATTCGTGCTGCGCAAGGCGCTGATCCTGGGCCTCCTGCCGATCGTGATCATCAACAAGATCGATCGCCACGACGCGCGTCCGCAGGAAGTACTCAACGATGTCTTCGATCTGATGATCGAGCTCGGCGCGTCCGACGAGCAGCTCGATTTCCCCATTCTCTACGCCAGCGGCCGCGCCGGATACGTCCGCACCTCGCTCGAGGACACGAATAACGATGTGCAGCCCCTCTTCGATGCGATCCTCAAGAAGATCCCTCCCCCACCTGGCAACGCCGACGGACCGCTGCAGCTCCTGGTCTCGGCCATCGACTACAACGATTACGTCGGCCGCCTGGGCATCGGCCGCATTCAGCGCGGGCGGATCCGGCAGGGTGAAGACGTCGTGCTCATTCTGCGCGACGGCACTCCGAAGAAGGGCCGCGTCTCCAGGCTGACGATCTTCGAAGGGCTGAAGCGGGAAGAAGTAGGGGAAGCGGCGGCGGGAGAGATCGTCGCCGTGGCCGGATTCGTCGACGTGGAGATCGGCGAGACATTTTCCGACGCGATCTCTCCGGAGCGGCTGGAGCCGATCGCCATCGACGAGCCGACCGTGTCGATGTTCTGGCTGGTCAACGACTCGCCGTTTGCCGGAACGGAAGGAAAGTTCGTCACCTCGAGAAATCTGATGGAGCGACTGGAGCGGGAGTTGCGCAAGGATGTGGCGTTGGGCGTCAAGGAGACCAATCTACCGGATCGCTTCGAGGTGAGCGGCCGTGGCGAGCTGCATCTTTCGATCCTCGCCGAGAACATGCGGCGCGAAGGATACGAG
>QHVS01000269.1 GCA_003223635.1 Acidobacteriota bacterium
GAATCCGTATCTTGCATTCGCCGCGACGATTGCGGCGGGCCTGGACGGAATCGCTCAACGCATCGAGCCGCCTCCGGCGTTTCATGGCGACGTTTACGCGGCGCGCGATCTGCCCCAGGTTCCGCACTCGCTCAATGAGTCCATCCATGCGCTGGCGGAGAGCGAGTGGGCGCGAGAGACCTTCGGCGAGGAGGTCGTCGATCACTATCTCCACTTCTTCCGCACGGAGCAGCGGAAGTTCGACGCGGCAGTGACCGATTGGGAGCGGCGAAGATATTTCGAGATGGCGTGACGATGCGATTGCAGAACAAAGTGGCTCTGATCACGGGTGGCGGCAGCGGCATTGGCAAAGCCTCGTGCCTGCTCTTCGCGCGCGAAGGGGCGAAGGTGGTGGTCATCGATCTGAAGAAGGAGACGGCCGAGGCCACAGCAAAGCACATCGGGACAAACGCACGTGCGTTCGGCGCCGACGTCTCCAAGGCCAGCGACGCAGAGGCGATGGTGGCGTTTGCGGAGAAAGCTTTCGGACACCTGGACATCGTCTTCAACAACGCCGGCGTTTTTCACCCCAAAGACGATTCGGTCACAAACACTCCTGAAGACATCTGGGACATGGTGATCGACGTCAACCTCAAGGGCGTGTTCTTCGGCTGCAAGTACGCGATCCCGGCGCTCAAGCGTGCGGGCGGGGGATCCATCATCAACACCGCGTCGTTTGTGGCCGTGATGGGCGCGGCCGCACCGCAGATCGCCTACACGGCGAGCAAAGGCGGCGTGCTGGCCATGACGCGCGAGATCGCCGTGGAGTTCGCGCGGCAGAACATCCGCGCCAACGCCCTCTGCCCCGGACCGGTGGAGACGCCGCTTCTGGCTGAATTGCTCGCCGATCCGGCCCGACGCCAGCGCCGCCTGGTGCACATCCCGATGGGACGCTTCGCTCGCCCCGAGGAGATCGCCAACGCCGCGCTCTTCCTGGCCAGCGACGAATCGTCGTACGTGAACGGAGCGACCTTCCTCGTGGATGGGGGAATCACCGCGGCGTACATCACGCCGGAGTAACGCCGCCGACTCGGCGGCGGGTGCGCCGGCAACCTGGCGGCGCCTTTGGAGTGCGGCGGCTTGCCGCCGCCTTCCGCAAAAGGCGGTGCCAAGGCACCGCACTCCAAAGGCGCGGGCTGGTAGCCCGCGCACCCGCCGGCTGGTAGCCGGCGCTACCGCGCCCGAATGTCGATGCTCCCATTGGTCGTCCTGAGCCGCAGTTCCCCCCCACCCCCGTTGATCGTGCCGCGCAGCGCATGACGGCTGGTCGATGACATCGTGACCGGCAGCTCGGTGCTGATCGAGCCGTTCGTGGTCGAGGCATCCACGCGCGCAGCGATCGACCGTGGAACGGTCACCGTAATGCGGCCGTTGGTCGTCTCCAGACGCATGCTCTTTCCCGCGGTCACCTCGGTCAGCTCGGCGCGAACCGCGCCGTTGGTCGTCTCCGCCTCCACACTTCCGGCGCAGCGCACCAGCTCGATGTGGCCGTTGGTGTCGGATACCTGCAGCGTCCCGCGCACGTCGCTGATGTCGATCGCGCCGTTGGTGTTGTCCACATTGAGATCCATGCTGCGCGGTACGGTGACGTCGTACTCAACGCTCATGCTGACGTGGTTGCCGGCGAGCCAGTCGAAGAAACCGTCGTTCTTGTGCGGGTAAAGGGTGGTGACGTGGAGCCCGCCGGCGGAGGGAGAGGCTTCGATGCGCAGCGCGGCCATGCCCTGGCGCGCGGCATCGGAATCGCGGCTTTCCACGCGCTTGTGACCGATCACGCGAACGCGCGGCTGATCCCACGAGCGGATGGTGATGCGGCCATTCGTATTCTCCAACGCGAACAGCGCACCGGGACGGACGTCGAACGTCCGGTCATAGGTTTCGTCCAGCGTCGCCCCCACGGCGGCAGCAGCGACGAGCAGCAGGGCAACCATCGTCCACAGTCTGTTCATAGGGAACTCCTACTCATGCCTTTGTCAGCCACATACGGACAGACCGGCCGCAGGTTGCAGATACAATCCGTTCGTGGACGCGAATCGCGCGACCGCGGCCGTGCTCGTGCTCCTGGCCGCGATATTGGGCGTGCTGCTGATTCGCGGCAACGGCCCTCCTCCGCTCCCGATCACGGCCGATGCGCGCGACTTTTCCGCCGCGCGGGCCATCGTTTCCCTCCATCAGATCCTCGGCGATGACACGCCGCATCCGGTCGGTTCCCCGGCGCATGATGCGGTCCGCGATCGCCTCGTGTCGACGCTGCGCTCATTGGGGCTCGAGGTCTCCATCCAGCAGCGATTCATCTGCAACGCGTACGGCGCCTGCCAGCCTGTCTCCAATGTGCTGGCCCGGATGCCCGGCGACGCGCGCGCCGACACGCTCGTCCTCGCCGCCCATTACGATTCGGTCGGCGCGGGCCCGGGAGCTTCCGACGATGGCATCGGAGTCGCCGCACTGGTCGAGGTGGCGCGAGCGATTCGCAACGAGCGCTTTCGCAACTCCATCCTCTTTCTGATCACGGACGGAGAGGAGCTCGGACTGCTGGGAGCGGAAGCCTTTGTAGCCGACGCCAATCTCTCGCGCAACGTGGCCACGGTCATCAACGTCGACAATCGCGGCACGTCGGGCCGCAGCTATCTCTTCGAGACGAGCCGTAACAATCGCTGGCTGCTGCCGATCGTGGCCCGCGCCCTTCCGTGGCCTGCGACCAGCTCGCTCTTCTACGACATCTACGAGATGCTGCCCAACGACACCGACATGACGGTGTTCAAGCGCGTCGGGCTGAGCGGCATCAATTTCGGGAGCATCGGCGGAGTGGCGCGCTACCACACGCCGCTCGACAATCTGGCCCACGTCACGCCGTCGACGGTGCAGGACCATGGCGATCACATCCTGGCCATGACGCGGGCGCTGGCCGACGCCGATCTGCGGCAGTCGGCGAACCACAACGCGGTCTATTTCGACGTTCTCTCGCTCTTCGTCGTCTGGTGGCCGCAGCCGTGGACGCCATTTTTTGCGGCCGGCGCCCTGCTCGTTCTGCTCGCCGCGGCGGCGGTGGGCATCCGGGACGGCCAGACCAGCGCGGCGGCGATCACCGCGGGAGTGGCGTGGTTCCTGTTGTCCATTCTGGCTGTGGCGGTTCTGGCGGCGGCCGCGGCGTGGATCGCGTCGCTTCGCTCTGTCGGCGCAACCTGGGTAGCTCAGCCGGGACCGTCGCTCGCGGCGATGTGGCTGATCGGCGCGGCCACGCCGATTGGTTTGGCCAGCCTCTTTCGCCGCCGCGTCGGCTTCGATGGCCTCTTCCTCGGCGCTGCGATCTGCTGGAGCGCCATCGCCATCGCCCTGACCACGGCGGTGCCTGGCGCCAGCTATCTCGCGATGGTGCCGGCGATCGCCTTCGCGATTGCGGCCACCATCCGCGCCACTACCGCCGGGAATGAGTTCCTCGGTGCGATCATCGTCGCTCTCGTCACCGCACTGTTGCATTTTCCGCTGGCCCTGACGTTCTACAGCGCGCTCGGTGGTCCTGCGCTGGTCGTCATCGCCGTGGTGATCGCCCTGGTGGCCACGACCTTTGCACCGGTTGTCGCTGCCGCACCGCTGCGTCGCTCACTGCTGCCCGCGATGCTCGCCACGGCCGTCGTCTGCGTGCTCATGCAGATCCTTCTGCCGCCGTACACGCGCGATTGGCCGCGGCATCTCAACGTCCGCTATGTGGACGACGGCTCCCCGCAGTGGGAAGTCGACGCGCTGGCCCGACGACTTCTGCGCGCAGCGAGATTTGATCTGACGCCGCACGCGCACTACAACTGGTTGCTCGGATCAAGGCGCGTGTATCGTGCGCCCGCGTCGCGTGAGCCGCTGACGC
>QHVS01000270.1:0-6461 GCA_003223635.1 Acidobacteriota bacterium
CGAACGCTCCGTCCCCTACTCCGATGCGATGTCGCCTGGATTGGCATACAGCCTGGAGAATGTCGTCGCGGATCTGAAGCGGGTGATCAGCATCGCCGACCCGACGACGGTGATCGCGCCGGTGCCCTTCGATCAACATGCCGATCATGCGGCGACCGCCGACATCACCGACCTGGCAATCGAAGAACTGCAGATCCGGCCGACGCGCCTGGGCTATCTGGTCCATAGCGGCCGCATGAAGGCGCTGGTCAACACGCCGAGCCGCGCACTCCTGCCGCCCACCCGGCTGAAAGCGTTTTCGTGGGCCACGTATCCGCTCTCTCCGCGCGTTCAGGAACTCAAGACGAACGTGCTCATGACCTACAAGAGTCAGAAGCCCTACGTGTTCCTGCTGCGGAATGCGTTCGTGCGGAAGAACGAGCTGTTCTTCGTCTATCCGATCGCGGAAGAAGCAGCCGCGGAGAGATCGCGGCTGCTCGTCGTGCGCTGATCGTTTATTTCTCGTTGAATTTCTTCGGAAACTGCTTAGTAATCCCGCCGCTCAAGGCGTCAGCCATCATCAGGATGTGCTGAACGATTGCGTCATAGTCCTTGATGTCCTGATCGTAGTTGCCCTGCAGCCGATGCGTCGCCTCATCGAGGGTCTGATTGAGGTGCGTGTTCATCAGACTTTGCAGCGTTGCCAGGGGCCAGTTGTTCGGATTCGCGCCGTGCAGGAACGCGGCGATCTCGTTGGCATTGTCATACCAACGCTTCTTCGCGTCCGCTTGTTTGGCCGCGTCTCCCGCCTTCGCCGCGCCCACCAGGTCGGCAGCGATAAGAATGTGGTCACGCAACAGAGAGGTCAGCTTGTTGGCGCCGTCGCGGCCGTAGAAGTCCGCGACTGCATTGCCGATGTCGTTCTGATTCTGGAGTAGGCGATTCGCCGTGAGCTGCGCATCAGCAAGCCCACCCGCCACGCTGATGATGTACAGCCGCGTGTAGGCAACGTGGTCTTCCCAGAGCTTGCGCATGTCATCGTGAAACTTCGCCTTCGAATGTGCGAACGCGGACGGTGCGATCAATAGGAATCCAAGAACTACCGCAAGGATTTTTGGTTGTCGCATGGCTCCTCCATTTTCCAAGCTGGAGCTTGCAAATAGTATGCATGGCTGTTGCTGCACCTACGGCGTGCGTCTGCTGGTTCTCCTAATTCTCGCTTTCCACTGTGGCGCGGCGATCTCAACTACGAGAGTCGATCCTCAGTCGCCCACGTTCGACATCCGCATCGTCAACGGCCAGGTGATCGACGGCACCGGCCGCGCGCGTTTCCGCGCCGACGTCGGCATCCGCGGCGACACGGTGGCCGCGGTCGGCGATCTCTCGCGGGCAACAGCGAAGATCACCATCGATGCTCGCGACCAGGTCGTCGCGCCCGGGTTCATCGATCTCCTGGGCCACTCGGAATCGTCCGTGCTCGTCGAGCCGATGCTGGAAGGAAAAGTGCGGCAGGGCGTGACGACCGAGGTGACGGGGGAAGGGCACTCGCCAGGTCCGCTGAACGACGCCATGATCGCGGAGGCGAACCGCACGCGCCCGCCGGGATTTCCGGAGATCACCTGGCACACGCTGGCTGAATTCATGCGGGAGGTGGAGAAGCGCGGCTCGGCGATCAACTTCGCGTTCTACATCGGCGCGGCTAATCCGCGAGAGATCGTCATCGGAACCGCCGACCGCCCGCCCACACCGGAGGAGCTGCGGCGGATGGAGCAGATCGTCGACGAGTCGATGCGCGCCGGCGCCGTCGGAATGTCGACGGCATTGATCTATCCGCCCGGACGCTTCGCCAGCACGGACGAGCTGATCGCGCTGGCCAGGGTCGTATCGAAATACGGCGGAAGTTACTGGACCCATCTGCGCAATGAAGCCGACAACATCAGCGCCGCGCTCGGCGAGGCGTTCCGCATCGGACGCGAGGCAAAGGTGCCGGTCAACATCTTCCATCTGAAGACCGGCGGAAAGATGCGCGGCCACATGCCGGAGGTCGTGGCGAAGATCGAGGCGGAACAGAAGCGCGGGCTGGATGTGGCGTCGAATGTTTATCCCTACACGGCGACGTCGACGGATCTGACATCCATCGTTCCCGCCTGGGCGCTGGAAGGCGGCTACCTGCCGTTCGTGGCGCGGATCAAAGATCCGGCGACGCGCGCCAAAGTCGCCGCGGAAATGCGCGTCGGCGACGGCTCTACGATCCTGATCCGCAATCTGCCGCAGGCGCCTCCGGACATGAACCAATTCGAACGGCGCCGGCTGAGCGACATCGCCACGGCGTTGAACGTCGCGCCGGCGGAAGCGGCGCTGCGGCTCTTCGAAGCGAGCAACTCCTCCCCCATCGCCATCTACTTCGGCCTCCTGGAGGACGACCTGAAGGCCGCCCTGAAGCAGCCGTGGGTGGCCGTCGGATCGGACTCCGGCGCGGTCGTCGGCGTGATGCGCGAAGTCGGCGCGCACCCTCGGGCCTACGGCACCTTCCCTCGCATCCTGGGCCACTACGTCCGCGATGAACATCTCTTCACGCTGGAAGAAGCGGTGCGCAAGATGACGTCGCTCGCCGCGTCGCGGGCGAAGCTCAGCGATCGCGGAATTCTCCGCGCCGGGATGAGGGCCGACGTGGTCGTCTTCGATCCGAAAACGATTCGCGATGTTTCGACCTACGAAGATCCCCATCACTACTCCGTGGGAATCAGCAACGTGATCGTCAACGGCACGGCCGTGCTTCGAGACGGGAACGTCACCGGCGCGCTGCCGGGGCGGGTTTTGAGACATCATTAGGCGATGAGCTCCCCGACGGACGACCGCGACCCCTGGTTCATCGCCGAGGCTGAAGAAGAAGGGATGCCGCTTCTGTTTCGCGTCCGCGAGCTGACGCCCGCCGGCGTGGAGCCGAAAAAATATCCGTATCTCATCAGCGTGCTGTGGAAGTTCGAGCACTCCGGCACCGGGATGCCCGCCGATGAGGTCATGGATCAGATGAACGATTTCGAAGATCGTCTCGACGCACTGGAAGGACCGGCCATCGGATACATGATGGTCTCCATCACCGGCAACGGGCGGAAGGAGTGGCTGTGGTACGTCGCCGACCGGTCGCGCTACATGAGCGGCGTCAACCGCGTGCTGTCCTCATCGTCGGGCCACTATCCCGTCGACTTCGAAGCTTCGTCCGATCCGACGTGGGAGACGTTCCGCGCATTCATCGAGGGCGCGCAAGAGAAGCAGTAGAAGGTCGGCCCTCACCCGGCGCTTCGCGCCACCCTCTCCCGCAAGCGGGAGAGGGTTCTCGAGATCCTTCTCCCCGCGTGCGGGGAGAAGGTGCCGCGAAGCGGCGGATGAGGGGCAAGCCTTGGCCACTTCTGAGACAGCCTCTTGCCGCTACCTTTGGCAAAAGGCGGTGCCGAGGCACTCCGAAGGCGTTCACTTTGTGCTCGGGTATTGCTAGAGGTGAAGGACTCAGTCGTTAACAGCGTGAAAACGCTGTTCGTACTCGGCGCACTGACCGTGGCCAGCTGCGGCAGGGGCGCCGTCGCGCGGGGCAGCGGATACACGTCCGCTGCGGAGTATCGACCGAAGTCCGGCGCGGTGAACATTTACGCTGCCACACGCGCCAAGTATCTCAGTCCGGCGGCTCGACGCGCTCTGCCGATGGTGTACGTCCCGAACTCGCGCTCCGGAACTGTGAGCGTGATCGACCCGCACACCTATCAGGTCGTTCGCACGTTTCCAACCGGCAAGGTTCCGCAGCACGTGGTTCCCTCCTACGATCTCTCCACGCTCTGGGTGGCCAACAATGAAAGCGACAGCCTGACGCCGATCGATCCAGTGACAGGGAAGGAAGGAATGTCCGTCAAGGTCGCCGATCCGTACAACATGTACTTCACACCCGACGGGCAGTTCGCCATGGTGATCGCTGAAGCGCGGCGCCGCATCGACTTCCGTGATCCTAAGACGATGAAGCTGGTGCAATCGCTTCGTCTCGATTGCAAAGGACTCGATCATGTGGAATTCACCGCCGACAACCGCTATGCGATCGGCACGTGCGAGTTTTCGGGACAGCTGGTGAAGATCGATCTCTCGACGCGCGCCGTCGTCGGCTACCTCACTCTCGATCCAAATGTGTGGACCCATCGCATCACGCACCAATTCAAGAGATTCTTGGAAGAACTCATGAACGTCCCCTCGATGCCGCAGGACATTCGATCCTCACCCGACGGCCGCACATTCTATGTCGCGGACATGAAGGAGGGCGGCGTCTTCGTTGTCGATCCGGCGAAGTTGACGAAGATCGGTTTCGTCCACACCGGAGTCGGTGCGCACGGAATCTATCCCAGCCGAGACGGGACCAGGCTGTACGTGACGAACCGCGGCTGGAATACGCTCGCCGGAGGCCGCCACGGTCCGGGCTCCATCAGCGTTCTCGATCCGGCGACGAACAGGGTCGTCGCCAACTGGCCGGTTCCCGGCGGCGGCAGTCCGGACATGGGGAACGTCACCGCCGACGGAAAGGAACTCTGGGTATCGGGTCGCTACGACGATGAAGTCTATGTGTTCGATGCGAGTACGGGGCGGCTGACTCACCGCATTCCGGTGGGGCATGAGCCGCACGGACTCTGCGTGTGGCCGCAGCCGGGCCGCTACTCGCTCGGCCACACCGGGAACATGCGATGACGAGGATTGGCTTCATTTGCCGACTGCCCGTGCGCATCCTGGTCATCACGCTCGCGTTCGCAGCGACGCGGCTGGGCGCCCAGCAATCTTCCGTCTTCATCGAGAATCTGACCTGGCCCGAAGTCCAGCATGCCATCGCCTCCGGGAAGACGAGCGCGATCATCTATGTGGGGAGCACCGAGCAGAACGGCCCGCACATGGCGATCGGGAAGCACAATTTCATCGCGCACTACGTCGCGGGGGCGATCGCCATGAAGCTCGGCAACGCGCTGGTGTACCCGACGCTTCCGTTCGCTGTGACAGGCGATCTGGTCCGGAAAACCGCCCACATGCGCTTTCCGGGCTCGGTGTCGCTCACTCGGCAGACCTATCACGATGTCGTTCGCGATGTGGCCGTGAGCGCGATCGACGCAGGCTTCAAGAATGTTTTGATCATGGGCGATCACGGCGACGGACAGGACGTGTTAGGCGCCACAGCGAAGGAGCTCGACACAGCGTGGGCGTCGAAGGGCGTGAGGATTTTCTACGTGCCGGATCTCTACTTCAAGGAGAAGCAGCAGGCGCAAGCGTTCGAATTGTCACGCGGAATCCAACGCGACGTTCACGCCGGCACCGACGATACGTCGGAACTGATGTGGCTCGATACGCAGCAGCGCTGGATCCGCTCGGATAAGCTCGCGGCGAGCAGCGGCGCACGCGAGGCCGTCACCGGCGTCGATGGCGATCCGACCAAAGCCACTCCGGCGCTGGGGAAAATCTTCATCAATGACAAAATTGATGACGCGGTGACGCAAATCCGGCAACTGATTGGTCCGAGGCCCTGACGCAGATGTCCGACTCAGGCCAGAAAGAATCGCTCGTCGAACGGCGAATGCGCTACATCGAGCGGCAACGCAAGCTCGGTCATGGCGTGAACGTGCAGTTCGAGGGGCAGAAGCCTCGAGGTTCCGGTCCCCCGAATCGCCACGGGTTACCGTCGCTTCCTATCGATCAGCACGAGGTTCACAACTGGCCCGTGCTCGACCTCGGCGACATCCCGAATGTCTCGCTCACCGACTGGCATCTCGAGATCACCGGCCTGGTCGAGAATTCGACGACGCTCATGTGGGACGATTTCATGCGCCTTCCGCAGGTCGACGACATCAGCGACTTCCATTGCGTGACGACGTGGAGCCGACTGAATAATCGGTGGCAAGGCGTGCGATTCAAGACGATCTCGGAGCTCGTCGTGCCGAAGGACAATGCCCATTGGATTCTCTGTACCGGCTACGACCGCGACGGAGTGTCCGGCGAGTCCTACACCACGAACCTGCCTCTGGCGCGCGCCGTCGAAGACGATGTCCTTCTCGTGCACACGTGGGAGGGGAAACCGCTTCCGCGAGAACATGGCGGCCCGTGCCGCATGATCACGCCGAGCTTGTACGCGTGGAAGGGTGCGAAATGGATTCGCAGGATCGAATTCCTCGAGCACAACCAGAAAGGGTTCTGGGAGCGCCGCGGATATTCGGACACGGCCGAACCGTGGTTCAACGATCGGTACTCATGAGCTGCTTCGGAGTGCGGCGGCTTGCCGCCGCCTTTCAAGGCGGCGCCAAGGAGACTGTCTCAAAATCCGTCAAGGCCTGCCCTCACCCGGCGCTTCGCGCCACCCTCTCCCGCTCACGCGGGAGAGGGCTCTCGAGATCCTTCTCCCCGCGTGCGGGGAGAAGGTGCCGCGGAGCGGCGGATGAGGGGCAAGCGTTGACCACTTCTGAGACAGC
>QHVS01000270.1:6477-6877 GCA_003223635.1 Acidobacteriota bacterium
ATTTCTCCAGCAACTTCTTCAAGCCATCGAGCATCATGTTCCAATTCTTTTCGGAGTGCTGGCGCGCTTCGTCGGTCGCGTTGTTGTCTTGCGACAGCGAGACCTTCGTTTGCGTCCCTTGCCGCGACAGTTCGATGGTTACGGTGTGGTAATTTGCCGGCACGTCGGGTTGCCCTGACAAAGGGCTGAAGTGGCTGTACGAGAGAAGGCGTTGTGGTTCGAATTTGAGAATCTTGCCTTTGTCCTCGTACGCCTTTCCTTCCCATTCCCCCTTCCAGACAATCGGGCTCCCTGGTTTCCAGTCCGAGACGACATTCGTCCCGAACATGTACTGCTTGATCACCTTGGGATTCACGAGAGCGTCCCAGACCTCGGCGATCGGAGCGTTGATCGTCGTCGA
>QHVS01000271.1 GCA_003223635.1 Acidobacteriota bacterium
CAGTCGCAATCGTGTGCGGCGCGGTTGAGGATCGCCAGCGGAACGTCGATGCCGTCACCGCGCACCTCGCCGATCAGCCGCTTCGTCTGTTCGACGACCCATTCTTCGGAGAGAAAAACGGGAATGAACCCGGCCTTCGCGGGATCGGTCAGCAGCTCGCGCCGCCGGCGCGCCCTCTCCTCGAAATCATCGATGAAGGAGTCGATCTCGTCGCGAACGTTGCGCCGAGTCAGTTGCCGCACGAGCTGGCGATGCTTGACCTGCATCGACTCCAGCGCTGCGGCGAACTGCCGGAAGTGCTCCGCGGAGCCGAGCATTCGCAGCGTATGCCCGGTCGGAGCTGTATCGACG
>QHVS01000272.1 GCA_003223635.1 Acidobacteriota bacterium
TGTCGGGTTGTCGGGTGGTCGAATTGTCGAAGAGATCGCCGAGATTGGACGCCGGATCGGTGGTGAAGAGGATTGTCTTGCCAGTCGCGCTGTAGTGGAGCGCCGCCGCCGTGGAGATCGTCGTTTTGCCGACGCCGCCTTTGCCGCCGAAGAGGAGAATGCGGCGATCCGAGAGAGATTCGAAAGTCTGCGCGAGGGATGAGGGATGAGGGATGAGGGATGAATCAGAAGGAGTATTCATCCCTTTCCGTAGCCGGTGTAAATCCCGATCCCCTCCCCCTCCCCCTCCTCCCCCTCTTCACGGGCCATCTCTTCCTTCCGCGCGCGGATGTCGCGGAGCGCGGCGAACACCTTCGCCTCTTCCTCTTTGTACTGCTCCTCAGTGATGTCGCCGACTTCCCACATCATCTGCAGCTCGATGAGGCGCTCCTTCCACACCTGATCGTTGAGCATCTCTTCGTCGGCCATGGTCTTGACCTGGCGCAGGATCCAGTTGAATCCAGCGATGGGAAGTCTGATGGGAAGCAGGAGGATGTCGTCGAGCAGGAACATTGGTCACCGCCTCCAGAACCGGGCGAGCTTCTCGCGCCAGGAGGGCTCCAGACGTGGAGGCGAAACGCGCGGTGGCCATTCGCCGGGATTCTCGATCGCCGCGCCGTTGTAGAACTGCGAAGCGACCTCGCCGGTGCGAACGTCGAGCACTCGGCGCGCGGCCAGATTCCCCATCCTGCAATCGGAAAAGAGCGGCGTGTAGTAGAGACACCCTTCGAAGTAGTAGTGCGTCACCTGCGATAACCGGGTGCGGTTCGTATCGGCAATCGGGCTGCCGCCGTGGAAAAGATTGGCCGACCAGATGAGCGCTTGTCCGCGCTCGATCTCCAGCTCCGCGCGCTCCAGCTCTTCCGATCGCATCAGCTTCTCCACGAAATCCTCGTACTGACGATACCGATCGGGTGACTCCGACGGAACGCCGATGTCCTGCAGGTCAAATCGAGGAAGCTTCTGACTGGAGGGATAGTAGTGAAGCGGTCCGTTCCGCCGGTCGACATCTTCCATGGCCACCCAGACGCCGCACATGAATCCGTAGGGAAGGCAATCGAAGTGGATGATGTCGCTGTGCGTGCGCTGTTGTGATCCGACCCGAAAGTTCAGCGTCTGGAAGGGCACCGGCTCTCGTCCGTAGAGGAGGCGCAGGATCTCGATCACGCGCGGCGCGAGAGCGATCTGCCGAACCGGGTCGTTGAAGAACCAGCCGTCCTGCACGCGCGTCTCGTCGGCCCAGTAAGGATCGCGCGTCGGAACGAAGAGGTCCCTCAGCGACGCGTTTGCCGATTCGATCAGCTCCTGCGGAATCTGCGGATCGATCACTACGTAGCCGTGCTCGGCGTAGAACGAGGCGATCTTCCTGATTTCGGGATCGAGCCCCAACGTCGCCGCAGCATCGGTGTAGAGAGGAATGCCTTCGGCGTGCGCCGTGGTGATCACTATCGCTCCGCGCGCTCCAGCTTCAATCGGATATTCACGAAGTTGTACGGAGGCCAGGGCCCGGTGTAGAGGAATGAAAGCTTGTTCTCGTACTTCTTGGCGATCTCGGAGATCTGATCGTCGAACGTCTTCGTCTTCTCCCGTTCGACGAGAAACGCCGCATTCATGATCATCTTGTCGCCGATCGGTTTGTTGGAGCGAGAGGCGATGGCCGCGTCGCGCAGGGCCTCGTAAATTTCGGTGACGTAGGCATCCGCTTTGGCCTGCAGCGCCGATTCCACCACCCGACCGAGCTGCATGCGGGAGAAGTATGTCGAGGTCGATGTGTTCGACACGATCTCTTCCTTCAGCCGGCGAATCTCCTCGTTCTCATGCTCGATCTCCTTCACCACTTGATCCTTATCCCAGTTCACCTTCAGACCAAACTCGATCTTCCCGTCCATCTTCTGCAGGACGTCGCTGAGCGCATCGTAAGTTCCCTTGAGAAACTCCTTGATGTCGTTCTCGGTGCGGAACACCGTGCCGAAGCTCATGGGAAGGACGGTGAAATCCTTCATCACTACTTCGTTCACGTGCTCGTGGGCCAGAGCGTTTTCACGAGTGGGATCGAAGACGATCAACGGACAGTTCGAGACGACGGCGGCGAACTCTTTGTAGTGAACGGTATAGACGCGGTCGCCTCGCCCACCGATGCCCACCGAGCCGAACTCGCGCGGAGCCTCGGTCTTGATGATGCAGTAGACGTACTTTCCTTGTTCCGCTTCCGGCTGAGCAGCCTGCAACTGTTCGTCCATTCACGACCCTGCGGGCCAAATACTACAATAACAGCGAAGTGCCGGCCCGCCGACTCACTCGCAAAGCCGAAGCCTGGTTCGCCCGCCATCAGCGTGCGCTGCCGTGGCGTGACTCCTACGATCCATACCGGATCTGGGTATCGGAAGTGATGCTGCAGCAGACGAGGATGGGAGTTGTTCTTCCGCGCTATCAGGACTTTGTGACGCGCTTCCCCACGCTCCGGACACTAGCCGCGGCGGGCGAAGAGGAGGTGACCGCGGCGTGGTCGGGACTGGGCTACTACCGGCGGGCGCGGATGCTTCGCCAGGGGGCGGCGGCTGTGGTCGAGCGCTTCGCGGGCCGACTGCCCGACGACGTCTCCGTCCTTCAGACAATCTCGGGAATCGGCCGCTACACCGCCGGAGCCATCGCCTCGATCGCCTATGACCAGCCGGCGCCGATCGTCGACGGCAACATCATGCGCATTACGGCGCGGCTGTTCGCGATCAACGCAGCGCTGCGATCCCCGGGATTGGCTCGCCAGGCGTGGAAACGCGCCGAGGAGCTGGTGAAGGCGGCGAAATCGCCGCGGATGTTCAATCAGGCGCTGATGGAGATCGGAGCGCTGATCTGCCGGCCGAAGAATCCGCTTTGTGGAGAATGCCCTCTGCGGCG
>QHVS01000134.1 GCA_003223635.1 Acidobacteriota bacterium
CGATCTGTGCCACAAGCCGGACGTCTTCCTCCGAGATTTGCCGCTGGGCGAAGAGATAGTCGATGTACAGCACGCCGACCACGTCATCGGCGACGGTCAGCGGCGCGCAGATCATCGAGCGGATTCCCTGCCCCACGATCGACTGCACGCGGCTGAGCTTCGAATCGACGTTGACGTCCACGAAGGCCAGCGCCTTCTTCTCCTGAATCATCGAGGCCAGGACGGTGCGGCTGATGCGCAACTCCGACTCGTCGGCCTTGTCCTGTCGGCGCACTTCGACGTTCATGAATGACTTGCCATCGCTGGCAATCAACCCGATCGCCGCGCGCGACGCCTGCGTGTGCAGGAGCACCCGCTCGACGATGAATCCGAACAGTTCGTCGAGTGGACGATCCTCGATCAGCTCGCGAGCGATTGCGCTGAGCGTCTTCAGCTTTGGAATGTCGCCGGTGTCGAACTTCTGCTGATCGATCTCCTTGACGGCGATGGCAATGGTCGTTCGCGGCGAGGTGTCGGCGACCGCCAGAACGCGATCGGTGTTGTGCTCCTCGGACTCGAAAACGAGTTCTGTGTCGCCAAGGCGGATGCGATCGCCGGTGCGTAGGGAGCGATCGTGGTCGAGACGAGCACCATTGAGAAAGGTGCCGTTCGCGCTGCCGCAGTCCTTCAGGATCCACTCACCGTTGCCAGGACGGATCTCCGCGTGGCGACGCGATAGGAAGCGATCTTTGATCGGAATCGTGCAGTCGGACGCCCGCCCGATGGAGATTCCCTCTCCTTCCAGCGGTTGCCGGAACGGCGAGGTGAGCGGTGAATAGACTGTGACCTCAGCGCGCGGAGTCAGGGCCGCCATGCGACAGAGTACTCCTCGTTTCTACGAATAAGTGCTGAGATTGTAGCATCACGAATCGATGTCTGCCGATCAGTACTACAGGGAGATCGAGACCCATTTCGCCATGCGGCGCGGCACCCCGTTCATCCTCTCAGCCAAGGATTGGGCACTGATGAAAAAGTGGCACGATGAAGGCGTCCCTCTTCCGGTGGTCATCGAGGCGATCGATAGCGTGTTCGAGAAAAACGAGACGAGCGGCCGGCGAAAAGTGATCTCCAGCCTTTCGTATTGCCGCCATGCGGTGAAGGAGTTGTGGGATGAGCGGCGGAATCTCTACGTCGGCGGAATCGAACAGACGCCGGAGAGCGCACCGGAGGTGATGCTGGAGCAACTGGCGCAGCGGCTGGAGGCGTCGCCATCCGGCGCCGCATTCGCCGAACGTGTACGGGCTCTCGGCAGTGAGAAGAGCGTTCCTCGGATCGAGCAGCGCCTCATTGAACTGGAGGGCGAGATGCTGGAGAGCGTGATGGCCACTTCGCCGCAGGACATTGCTGAGATTCGCCACGAGATCGCCAAGGCGCTCGGCAACACCGCTGGACTCGATGAGAAGACGCGAGCGCGCACCGAAGAGGCGAACCTGCGGCGCATGATCCGCGAGCGGTTCGATCTGCCGCGGCTGACGCTGTTCGGGTAACGCCGCCAACTTGGCGGCGGGTGCGCCGGCAACTTGCCGGCGCGGGCTAGTAGCCCGCGCACCCGCCGGCTGGTAGCCGGCGTTACTTGAGCGCCCGATCCACCTGATCCATCACTGCCGACGCCACGGCGCCGCTGACCGGCTGATCCAGACCCGCTGCCGTCGGGTCGGTGACACGGCACGCCGCGAGAATCGTCTGCGGGTCCGAACCGACTCCCCGCGCACACGAGGCTCCGCGCACGGTCAGCACGCGCGCCGCGGTCCGCGCCAGCGACAAAGTCGTCACCGTGGCGTAGGGATTCACCTGGCGATTGACCGGATCGACTTGAAAAATGCCGAGGGTGATGGCCCGAATGATCTCGTCGCGGCCGGGAACGTCGCCGATGTCGATGGCAATAGGCGGCGTGGCCAGGTCCTGGGCAAAGCGGACCGACGCGATCTTCCAATACATCAACACGGCAAGATCGCTGCGGTTGATTGAAGATTCTTGCAACGCCCGCAGGAACTGCGGCGGCATATTCGCGGCGGCGTATTGCTCCTTCACCTGCTCCAGGCGGCGCGCGTAGCGCCCGTCGGGATCGTTTCGCGACAGCAGCTCATATCGGACGATGGCGTTCTGATACTGCCCGGTTCCGACCTCGATTTCGGCGAGAGCTTCCTGCACGTCCGACCGGTTGGCAGCGGATGAATTGAGCAGCGGGTCAATCTCGCGCCGCGCATCCTCGAACGTGCGCAGCGTGATCAGCTTCTGCACCAGAAGGATGCGCGCTGCGCTGGCTGCAGGATCGACCAGCAGTGCCTCGCGAAGCAGTTGGACCGCCTCGGCATCGGGCACGCCGAGCGCCGAGTGGTAGAGCTGTTCGAACAAGCGGGTCTGCAGCTCAGCCCTTCGCTGGGCCACGATCGCCGGAACGTTCGGCAACGCGGAGAGGGAGCGGTAGCGCTCATAGGCACTTCGGAGCTGATTCTGTGCGACATCAATCTCCGCCTCGTACACGGCCGCTGGGATGTAGTTCGGATTTCCGGCAGCGATGCGTTCGGCGATCGCTCGCGCCGCCTCCAGCCGTTCCTGCCGGATATCGATCGCCGCTTCGGCGAGTGAAACGGGGACGTAGTCGGGCGCCTGCTGACCAAGACTGCTGAGGATCGACCGCGCTCTCTCGTAATCTCCGGCCATAATGAATCGCCACGCGGTGTCGAATCGGCGATCGGCCGCAGGGTCGAGCGGGCGATCCCACCCGATTCGCGGATCGATCAGATACCGCGACTCCCCTTCCGGCACGACAACCGGCGGAGGGGAAGGCGTAGTGCTGCATGCCGCGATCACCCCGATCGCGGCCAGAAAAAGAACCCGCGTTCGCTTCAACTCTCTCCCTCGATCAGCCGCAGTGCTGCGGCGAATGATTTCTCTCCGTCGGCGGCATCGATCCAATGCACGTTGTGCTCCGCGCGCAGCCACGTCATCTGCCGCTTCGCATACGCGCGCGTGCGGCGCTTGGTTTCGGTCACGGCGCTCTCCAGGTCCAGCTCGCCGGCCACCACCGCGGCCGCTTCCCGATATCCGATTGCTCCAAACGGACGTGCCGACCTCGAATACATAGCCAGCAATCGCTTCGTCTCTTCCACCAGGCCGGATGCGTACATTTCTTCTACTCGTTGATCGAGCGCCGCCGTGAGCTGGCTCCGCTCCAGGGTCAGCGCGATCTTTACAGCCGGAATCTCCTCCGCTGCCGCTGCGGTCGGCGGTTCCCACTCGGAAATGGGCCGGCCGCTGATGATCCACACTTCGATAGCGCGCTCCACGCGATGGCGGTCGGCAGGAGCAATCCTCTTACCACTTTGCGGATCGATCTTCGACAGCCATCGATGCAGCCGCTCGGATCCGCCCTTTCTTTCCGCGATGGAGCGAAGCCGGGCTCGAATGCTCTCGTCGCGGCCCGGCATCTCGGGCAGCCCGGAGAGCAGCGCCCGCAGGTAAAAGAAGGTTCCGCCCACCAGGATCGGCGTGCCACCGCGCGCCAGGATGTCATCGCAGACCGGTCGGGCCATCCGTGAGTAATCGGCAGCATTGAATTCCTGATCGGCCTCGAGGACGTCGAAGAGATGGTGCGGAACGCGGCGGCGCGCGCTCTCTGTCGGTTTCGCGCTGCCGATGTTGAAGCGGCGATAGATCTGGATCGAGTCGTAGTTGACGATCTCGCCGCCGACGCGTTCGGCCAGGCGAAGAGCGAGATCCGATTTTCCGACGCCGGTGGGACCGGCGATGACGGCGAGCGGCACTACGACCGGGTGCGCGTCGTGTGCGTCCGCTCATCTTCGCGATTCAACATGCTTCGAAGATGCGCGCGGCAGTAGATCGCGCCGGGTGGGATGGCAGTCTTGCAGATTACGCAGCGGTTTTTCGGCCCCACGACTTTCGAGGCGCCCTTCCCGAAGAGGCGGGCGACCAAACCCCCGGCCACGAGGAGAATGCCGAGGGCCAATCCTTTCTGCAGCGTCGGCAAGGCGAAGTACTCGGCCATCGCCGATGCCGGATACGTCTCATGAAGAACATAGAGCACGACTACAAGGAGAATGATCCAGAGTCCGAGGCGTAGCAGAGTAGAGGACATAGGGTCTGGATTAACTGTAAGCGCGTCATGGGGGGGTGTCAATTTCATGGTGCACAAGAAGATGGTCACGATGAAAGAGAACATCGACGGTTCCGTCCCGGTCTGTTCGACGCACGAAAATGCCGCGCCGGCGAAGCGCTCCAAGCACCTCGGCGTGGGGATGACCGAAGAGGTTGTGTCGCCCGCAGGAGATCACTGCCAGACGCGGCCGCACTGCATCGAGAAGCGGCGGCGTCGAGGAAGTGCGGCTCCCGTGGTGCGCCACCTTCAGAACATCCGAACGAATCGGCCGGGTGGCCAGCAGCGCCTCCCATTCGCGCTCCGCATCTCCGGTGAGGAGAGCCGCTCGTGCGCCGATCGTCGCGCGCAGCACTACGGAACTGTTGTTTTCCGCCGCGCGCCGGAACGTGCGATCCGGAACGATCGCCCGAATGTCGATCGCGCCGACGCGCAACGCGTCGCCGTCGCGAACGAGATGAATCGGAACGCGCGATTCGGCGGCAGCCTCCAGCAACCGCTGCGCGCAATCGCCGCGGAAGCGGCGCGGCGAGATCCACAGGGAGTGCACCGAGAGTCGGGAGAGCACCGCAGGCAGACCGCCGCAGTGATCGGGGTGGGCGTGTGTGAGGACGACGGCGTCGAGGCGCAGGATCCCGCGGTCCACGAGCTGCGGAAGGAGACGCGAGTCGACCGTTCCTCCGTCCACGAGGATCGCGTGTCCCGGCACGCGCAGGGCAATTGCGTCGCCCTGACCGACGTCGAAGATCGTCAGCGTCGGCTCGTCCACGTCGCGGAGGGCGACGGCGCATGCGGAGAGGATCGGAATCAGTGACACGGCGACGATCGCCGCTGCGCGCGCCTTGCCGCGAAGGAGCGCGATTGCCACCATCGCCGCGCTGAAGCCGACGATCATCGCGGCGATCCGCGGCGCGGCGAACGCACCGGAACATGTCGAGGCCGCGCCGTTCACGATGGTTGCTGCCTTGTGAAGCACTCCGATCAACTCGAGAAGCGGCGCTGCGGGAACCGCGCAAATGGCCACCGAGACGATCAGCATGACGAAGATGAGCGGCGTAAGAAGGAGCGTGGTGATGGAGCCGCCGAGCGCGTATTGATGAAAATGAAACAGAGTGAGCGGCGTGATCAGAGACTCGATCCCCACCGCGCCGGCCACGATTCGGTCGCGGCGCGAAACGATCGGCTTGGCCACGAATAGCAGCGCGCCTGCTCCGACGTACGTCAGATGAAACGCCGCGTCGGTGAGGTCCTCCGGGACGATGATCAGCCGGGTCATCGCCGCGACGCACCAGAGATTCTCGACCGTCGTCGGTCGCTTCAGGATGCGCGACACGGCATACAGACCGATTCCGATGCTGGAGCGCGAGACCGAGGCCGTCGGTCCGACGAACAGCGGACCGAGCAGAGAGAAGAACAGAAGCAGCCAGTCTGCGGTCCGTGGCGCCCGGAATTGACGCAAGAGCGCGGCGATCGCTCCGGCGGCAAACGCGATCTGCAGGCCGGAGAAGACCAGCAGATGATAGGTGCCGCCCCGCTTGTAGTTGTCGCGTACCTGTTCGCTCAACCGCTCGCCGCGGCCGAGAGCCAGGGCTTCGACCAGAGCGACTTCGGTTGCATAACGCTTCGGCAGACCGGCCAGCCGATGGACCAGCGCGCGATTCCAGCCCGCCGGCGCCAGCGGCGAAATCGATCCGCCGTAGACCATGAGTCGCGGAGACTTCAGCAGGAGCGTCCATTCGCCGCGCTCATTCGGACGCAGAAATCCATCGGCGCAAATCGTCCTCGACATGCCGACCGGCTTCGGCTCAAACCGAGCGTAAATCGTCAGCGGCTGTTCGAAGGTCGATCCGCGCACTGCGAACCGCTGCACGCGAAGAACGAACACGTCGCGCCGCAGCGACCAATCGCCATCGAGTGGTGCGGTGATCGTCACGAAACGATCAGGGCGCAGGCTTCGCAACGCCAGAGACTCGGAAATGCGAATCGTATCGCGGTGAGCGGCCATGGCTGTCCCCGCTGCGAGCGCGAAGCAGATGGTCGCCGCGCGCCCTCTCCGCATGGCCAGCAGAACGATGGTGATCAGCGCGAAGCCGAAAACGTCGCGGACAGAGCGGCTCAGCGCCAGCCCGGCGACGTAGCCGATCAGAGGAAGCGCCGCAGGAACGTCATTGCGCACGCTCGAACGAAGCGAGCGTCTCCACGTGATGAGTGTTGGGAAAGAGGTCGAGGAGGTCGAGGGTGGCGATGCGCCAGCCCGACGCGATCAGCCGGCTCGCGTCGCGCGAAAAGGTTACCGGATCGCAGGAGAGATAACAAACCATCTCCTGGGCACGCGCAGCGATACCGTCGATCACTCCGCTCCGCGCGCCGGCGCGCGGCGGATCGAGGAAGATGAAATTCGCCGGAGGGATTTCAAACGACTCCACCGGAGCACGGACCACGTCGACGTTTGACGGCGCATTGAGAAGAGCGAAGCGGTGCGACACGTCCGACCCCTCAACGCTGATCACCCGTTGGAAAAGCGCTGCCAGCGGCAGCGTGAAGAAACCGATGCCGGCGTAGAGATCAATGGCCTGCCGTTTCTGTTTGACTCGTGCAGCGTGTGACGAGACGAGCCTCAACATGGTTGCCAGCAGATGGCGATTCACCTGGAAGAACGACGCGGTGGAAAGACGGTACGTAAATTCGGCGACGCGCATCGTCAGCTCGCGTTCGCCGGTGATCACCCGCCCGTCGATTTCCCAGCTCGCCCCCGCGGTCGGATTCCTCGCCGTCATCACTCCTACTACTTCGCAATCAGGCGCCAGCGGAATGACTCCGTGCGATCCGATGGCGTAGAAGCCGACCGCGTCGCCCCGGCGATGGAGGCGGCTCCGGAGGCGGTAATTCAAAGCAGAGGGATGGATGCCGATGGGCGGGAGCGCCGCCTGCTCGATCTTCCCGATCCTGCGCAGCGATTCTTCGAGGATGCGCCGCTTGGCCGCCAGTTGCGCATCGAGCCGCAGCGACGTCCAGTCGCACCCACCGCATTCCCCGGCGATCGAACAGGGTTGCAGACGGCGCAGCGCGCTCGGTCGGATCAGGCGGACCAGGCCCGCTCGAGCGAATCCCTTCCTGACCTCCTGCAAGCGCACCACCGCGACGTCGCCCGGGTAGACGTTCGTGGCAAAGATCGGAAATCCATCGACCCGCGCCAGCGCCGCGCCGCCGGCGACCAGCTCCGTCGGCTCGACGGTGATCTCGTCGCCCGCGCGGAGCATGGTCAATCCGCGCTCATGTGCAGCATCTCCAGCGTGGTTCCGAGCTCTTGCGGCTCGAACCAGCCGGGGACGGATTGCAGAATCAGCTCGTAGTCCACGCCGTCCTCCTGCACATTCGTCTGCATCCAGGAGAATCCTCCGAATGAGTGATCGAGGATGAGCGCGATAGCTGCCGGATCGGTGACGTTGATCGTATCGGAGCCCGCCAGCCGGATGGAGGTGAACGGCCAGGCAACCGGATCGCGCCATGCACGGCCGCGATACAGGCCGACTCTGAGTGATTTCGGGCGAAAGCTCGAATACTGGTTCGGAATCTCGGCTCGGATGCGGTGCAGAAGACGAACATAGTCGCCGCCGCGCGGATGGCTGAGAGTGGCGATGACGATCTCGTCGTCGCCGTCGCGATAGCGAATGTAGGCCATGCCGCCGTGCAGCGAGATCAGTCCGCCATTGCGCACCGGGATCAGCCGCGTGCTTCGCAGTAAAGAGTAGTTGGCCAGATCGCGCTTCAGTTTTTCGAGACGGCGCGGCGTCACGATCCCCTGCCAGATGCCATCCTTGTCGCCGAAGACGATGCGCCCGTCCGCGTAGATCTTCACCTCGGGCGGATAGAGCATGGGAGGCCCGTAGCCGCCATCGGCGAAGCCGCCCATGCCGTACTCGATCAGATTTCCGTCCTGCGTTCCCGCGCGCGCTCGCGCAGTGAGGAGAACCGTGAACGCGACGATGGTCACGATGCGGCGCATGGTCAGAGTGTATCGCGCAGGTTTGTGATAAAACGCCGCGCGATGAAAGTCCACGAGTATCAAGCGAAAGAGCTCCTCCGCCGCTACGGCGTCCCCACGCCGCGCGGTGTGGTCGTGGACAACGCCGAGGATGCGCGGCAGGCAGCAAAGCAGCTCGGCGGACGCGTCGTGGTCAAGGCGCAGATCCACGCCGGCGGACGGGGCAAGGGCGGAGGCGTGAAGCTGGCCAAAACCGCCGAAGAAGCTGCCGACCTGACGAAGCGGATGATCGGCATGACCCTGGTGACGCACCAGACCGGCCCGGAAGGCCGCCAGGTGCGCAAGGTCCTCATCGAAGAAGCGCTGAATATCGACAAGGAGCTCTACCTCGGAATCACGCTCGATCGCCGCGTCCGCATGCCGGTGATCATGGCTTCCCGCTCCGGCGGAATGGAGATCGAAGAGGTGGCGGCGCGCGATCCGAAGGCCATTCATCGCGAGCCGATCGACGGCGTCCTCGGCGTGCAGCCGTTCCAGGCCCGCGCGGTCGCCAACGCTCTCGGCCTGCAAGCCGACGCAAACAAGAAATGCGTTGCCTTCGTGCAGATGCTCATGCGCGCCTACCTGGAAACGGATGCTTCGCTGGCTGAAATCAATCCGCTCCTGGTCAGCAGGGAAGGCGACGTCCTCGCTCTCGACGCGAAGATGAATTTCGACGACAACGCTCTCTTTCGGCACAAGGACATCGCCGAGATGCGCGATCTGAACGAGGAGGATCCGCTGGAGGTCGAGGCGTCGAAGTTCGGCCTGAATTACATCAAGCTGGAGGGCAACGTCGGCTGCATGGTCAACGGCGCCGGTCTGGCCATGGCCACCATGGACATCATCAAACTGGCGGGAGGAGAGCCGGCAAATTTCCTCGATGTGGGCGGCGGAGCGAGCGCGGAGCAGGTGAAGAACGCTTTTCGAATCATTCTGAGCGACAAGAATGTGAAGGCGATTCTGATCAACATCTTCGGTGGCATCATGCGCGGCGACCGGATCGCCGAGGGCGTCGTGAGCGCCTCGCGCGAAATCGGACTGCCCGTCCCGGTGGTCGTCAGGCTCGAGGGAACGAATGTTGAGCTGGGAAAAGAGATCCTGGCTAAATCCGGACTCCCGCTGATCACCGCCGACGGCATGTGGGACGCAGCACAGAAGGTGGTCGAAGCCGCGAGAGGACTGAGAGCGATGTCATCCCGAGCGTAGCGAGGGACCTGGGCGTGTGGCAGCGCGCGCCCCCCGCTACGCTCGGGGTGACAAGAAAATATGGCCGTCTGGGCACACAAGAGCACCCGTGTCATCGTGCAGGGGATCACCGGCCGCGAGGGAACGTTCCACGCGATTCAGTGCCGCGACTATGGAACGACCGTCGTCGGCGGCGTAACGCCTGGCAAAGGGGGCACGACGCACGAAGGGTTTCCGGTGTTCGACAGCGTCAGCGAGGCGGTGGAGAAGGAGCGCGCGAACTGCTCGCTGATCTTTGTGCCCCCTCCTTTCGCTGCAGACGCCATCATGGAGTCGGCCGACGCGGGGATCGAGCTGATTATCTGCATCACGGAAGGCATTCCGGTGAACGACATGCTGAAGGCGCATGACTTCGTCACGAAGTCGAACGAGCGGCATGCCTCCGCGGGACAGACGCTGTCGCGGCTGATTGGGCCGAATTGTCCGGGCATCATCACGCCCGGCCAGGCCAAGATCGGCATCATGCCCGGACACATTCACAAGGAAGGGCCGATCGGGATCGTCTCCCGCTCGGGAACGCTCACCTACGAAGCGGTGGGACAGCTCACCAGGCGGGGCATCGGACAATCGACCGCCATCGGAATCGGCGGCGATCCTCTGCCGGGAACGAACTTCATCGATTGCCTGGCCGCCTTTGAACGCGACGAGCAAACCGAGGCGATCATCATGATCGGCGAGATCGGCGGAACGGCGGAGGAAGACGCAGCGGCCTTCGTCAAAGGCAACGTGGAGAAGCCGGTGGTGGCGTTCATTGCCGGACAAACGGCGCCGCCCGGCCGACGCATGGGGCACGCCGGCGCCATCATCAGCGGCGGCACCGGCACCGCGGCGGAGAAAATGTCCGCGCTGCAGCGCGCAGGCATCCACGTGGTCAAGTCGCCGGCGGACATGGGGAAAAAGGTCGAGGAAGTGTGGAAATAGTTGTCGGTTGACCACTGACAACATGCAATCTCTCGTCGTTCACGTCGCCACTCCGCTCCGCTTGCTCGTGCTCATCGGCGGCGGCGAATTCTCGTTTGGTGAAACCCGGGAGATCGACGATCTCCTGGTGCAACACATGCCCGCCGATCGGCGCACGATCGCATTCCTCCCCACCGCTTCCGGATCGGCCGAATATGCCATCCACCTCGGAACGTACTTCAAGCAGATCGACGGCTCACTGGAGACGATCAACGTTCCGATCTATCGAGGCCGCGACAATCGCCGGCAGAAGAATCTGAATCACATCCTCACTGCGGGAATGATCTACCTCGGCGGCGGCGTGACGAACAATCTGCTGGCCGCTTTGCGCGAATCGCCCGCCGATGTGGCCCTGCGTGAAGCGGCCGGAAAGGGCGCCGTCGTCGCCGCGATCGGCGCCGCCGCTGCCTGCTTCGGCACCCACGCACGCGACATGCGCGGCGGCACCACGGCACTCCCCGCTCTCGGCTGGCTGGCCAATACCGTCGTCGATACGCCTTTCGATGCTGAGAATGACACGATGCTTCGGCGGTTGATGTCCGTGCCCGGAACGCAGCTCGGCCTCGGCATCCCTCCGCGCACCGCACTGGCCATTCGCGCGGATGGTTCGACTGAAATCATTGGCCGAGGCCCGATCGCCGCCTTCCGCAAGAGCTAGGCGTGTAAGTTGCTATATTTCGACGCGCCTGGAGAAATCATCATCAACACCGTGGACGAGCGGCCGACTACCAAAGACAACGTCAGCACTGATGAGCTGATCCGGCTGTTCAGCGTTCTTTCGCACGATCTGAAATCGCCGATTTTCTCCATTGACGGCTTCAGCGAGCTGTTGATCGGCGACTATCAGGAGAAGCTCGACGAAGAGGGGAAGGATTTTCTCAACCGCATTCGCTCCAGCGCCCAGCAGATGAAGAAGGTGCTGGATGACATGTCGCATATGGTGAAGTTGCTGGCGCGTCCGAATGCTAGACGAGCCACTCCGCTGCGCGAGGTCGTCGAGGAAGTCCTGCTCAAGTACAACTTCATGGTGGAAGAGGGCGGCGTGCGCATCGACGTTCCTCCCGACTTGCCGACGGTCAATGTCGATCCGGAGAAGATGCGCGAGGCGATCGGCGCCCTGATCTCCAACGCCTTGTTCTTCAACGATCGAGCGAAGGGTGAACGGACGATCGCCATCGAATGCACACCGGATGGGAACGGCCACCGCTTCTGCGTCCGCGACAATGGAATCGGGATCGACGCGCGATACACCGCACAGATTTTCGATCTCGGCCTGAAGCTGGATAAGACGCGCGGCGGTGGACCGGGCTACGGTCTGTATCTGGCCAAGCGCGTCATCGAGAGCCACGGCGGCAAGATCAGCGTCGACTCCGCACTCGGCGAAGGCAGCACGTTCTGCGTCACCATTCCGCGCTAGGGTTCTCGCAGACGCCACGCGGACTACGGCGCTGCAAAACCTCATCGGGCAGCGGACTCACGCCAGGCATTGAAATCAGCCGGATGTTCACCGTTCGATCTTCCGCCACATCGACACCGATCGACCGCGCTGCGGCCTGCGACAGGTCGAGGCAGAACGTGTTGACGTAGGGTCCGCGATCGTTCACTCGGAGGCGAACCTTCTTACCGGTCGCCTGAGACCGCACTTCAACCCACGACCCGAGGGGGAGAGTCAGGTGCGCAGCGGAGATTTTCCGGTTGCGATAGATCTCCCCGTTCGCGGTGAGCGTTCCATCCAGAGATGTCGAGTAGTAGCTGGCCAGGCCGTTGAGACGGTGCCTTGCCTCTACTGACGCGTATTTCAAAAGACGCCGAAGAGACGAGTTTTCGTCTGCCTGAGGGATGCCGGGCAGATCCGTAGATGAGATGATCGTCACCTCTCCACTGTTGAGGTCGTTTTCGCAGAAGTTCTCCTGCGCCCGCATCGAACTTGCGGCTAGAAGCAGGGCGAATAAGGAGATCGCGGTACGCATCAGCACTGGATTCTATCTATTCAACCGGCGAGCCAAGCAGACGCGGCCGCCTTTCGAGAACTGCAGAGCTAAGTAGCTAAATATCAGCAATTTGCATTTATCCAACCTGGTCCCACGCTTGCAAATAATCCAACGTACAGATGCGCGAGCCGAAGACAAGCAGGCCGTACCAGGAGCGATTCCTTGACGGCTTTGATCGGTCACAGTTGCGACAAGAGGTGCAGAAGGTCAAGCCGAAGGGGTTTGCTTCGCTCCGGAAAAAATACGCCACGTGGGCGCTAGGCGGAGCGCTGGCGCTTGGCGGACTAGGCGTCCCGCTGTCGAAGTTCGCGCACACGACGACACAGGCGAGCGAAGGTGCTTCGGCGCGTCGAGTACCGAGCCCGACGCCCCAGAACAAGGCGACGACCAATCAGATCGCTGGCGACCTGCAGACTGCAAGACAGATCGCTGATCAGGTTGCGGGCGGAGTTCAGGGCGCGGTGAGCACGGTAGCGGAGACTGCGGCTAGCGCGCCCGCGAAGATCGCACAGGAAGTCGCACTGACGCCACAGGCGATCGCCAAGGTCGCTGGCGCGGCTGAGCAGGCCAGGGAGGCGTTCTTCGCGAAGGAAGTTCCTTTCGGCTCGATTATCTACAGCGAAGCGAAGAAGAATGACATCGCGCCCGAGCTGGTCGCGGCTGTGGCGCACACCGAGTCGAGGTTTGTCCCCACTGCGCGATCGAATCGTGGCGCGGTCGGCCTGATGCAGCTCGTTCCGAAGACCGGACGATGGCTGGGGGCGCGGGATCTGACGAATCCTTCGCAGAACATCATGGCCGGCGCAAAGTACCTCAAGTACCTGAGCGATCGTTTCAACGGCAATCAGGACAAGATGATCGCCGCCTACAACGCCGGCGAAGGCAACGTCCGCCGCTTCGGAGGGATCCCGCCCTTCCGGGAGA
>QHVS01000133.1 GCA_003223635.1 Acidobacteriota bacterium
TCAGACCGTCCGTGAAGAGCACGAGCGAGTCTCCGGGGGCCAGCTCCAACGTCCGGTTGCGATAGATCGCGCGCGTCACGACGCCGAGCAGCACGTCGGTGTCGGCCACTTCCTCGACACCCTTCTTACGAACCCAGAGCGGTGGAGTGTGGCCGGCGTTGGCGTACTCGATGATGCCCGTTTCCGTGTCCAGTCGTCCCACGAAGAGCGTGACGAACTTCGATTGCGGCAACGTCTCTTTCATCGCGCCGTTCAATTCGGTGAGCAGATCGGCTGGCCTCGGATCGCCCTTGCAGAAGATTCGAAACGACGCTTGCAGGCCGGCCATCATCAGCCCGGCGGTCACTCCCTTGCCACTGACATCGGCGATGACGAAGTAGACCCGCTTGTCCGGACGAACGACGAAGTCGTAGTAATCGCCGCTCACCGTCCGGCATGGACGGTTCGCTCCGGCGAAGGTGTAGCCGGCGATGCCGGTGGGAGCGGGCG
>QHVS01000256.1 GCA_003223635.1 Acidobacteriota bacterium
CCTTCCGATCGACTACGCCATCCGCGACCTCATCGACCACTCCGAAGATTTTCTGAAGATCAAGGAGATGGCCATCAAGCGGGGCATGCGCACGCTCCGCCAGTCCGCACTCCGCAAGCTGGCCGAGGGGATTACGTCGTTCGAAGAGGTTGTGCGGGTGACGGGGATCTAGGCTCGGTTCGTGGCTCGCGGTTCGGCGGCTTGCGAGAGATACCGCAACGTCCCATTGATCAGTTCTCCCACACGAGCGATTCGATGTGTCAGCTCTGCCGCCGTATCACAATCGAGGTAGACGAGCCGCTCGCAGTTGACGATCTGCGTATTGAGCTCGAACAGCGACCCGCGGGCTTGTAATACGAATCGCGCATGGTCCCGCCGAGATCGGGAATCCAGACGTAGCTTCATATACATCGACCGCCAAGTCGACGGAGCGCTGCCAGACCTCGAGATTCATATAGTGCATTTGCCTTATCGTGGTGCGAGAGAGGGAGCGTACCGGTGAGTCGTCCGGTCCGTCGTATGGGACGCGAATTTGACCTCGGGTTAACCGCCAACCGCCAGCCGCCAGCCGCCGGCGGCGAAGGTGCTATTCTTTCCCGACACTTCCCCAAAACCGGAGCAAGCATGACCGCCCAAGTCACGTCATCGTCATCCTCTCTCGAGCGCGAGCTTGAGTACCGCAAGAAGCTCACTTCGATCACCAATCAGATCAATTCGGCCGACTCGATCCCCCATATCCTGATGACGCTCAAGGACAAGATCCTGGAGCTGATGGACGCGGAGCGCCTGACCATCTACGCCGTCGACACGAAGAACCAGGAGCTCTATTCGCTGCAGAAAATCGGCGATGTGCCGAAGGAAATCCGCGTTCCCAAGTCGTTCGCGTCGATCAGCGGCTTCACGGCGCTGGCCCGCAAGACCATCAACATCAAGGATGCCTACGACGCCGCGGAGCTGGCCAAGTTCCACCCCAACCTCCGCTTCGACCAGCGCTGGGACAAGCAAACCGGTTTCCGCACGAAATCGGTTCTGGCCGTTCCCATCGTCTTCGAGAAATATCTCCTCGGCGTTCTGCAGCTCATCAACCGCCGGCACGGACCGCTGTTCACGTCGCAGGACGAAGACACGGCCGAGGAGATCGCCCGGATTCTGGGGATCGCGTTTTACAACCAGCACCGCGCAACGCGGCAGAGCAAACCATCGAAATTCGGCCAGCTGGTGGACAAGGGAATCGTTTCCGAGAAGGACATCGAGGCCGCGGTCAGCAACGCACGGATGAACAACACCACGGTCGAGAAAGTGCTCATCGAAGACTACAACGTGCCCAAGGATGAGCTGGGGAAATCGCTCGCTGCGTTTTACGGCACGCAGTTCTTCAGCTACGACGGCGCGCAAACGATTTCGAACGACCTGAAAGAGCGTGTCCCCTCCGACATGTGGAAGAAGTACACCTGCGCGCCGGTGGAGCGGCGGCCCGGCGTGCTGGTCGTGGCCGTCGATGATCCGCAGGACCTCACGCGGCTCGACGGTATCCGGGCCATGAATCTCTCTCCCCGCTACGACTTCAATGTAGGGCTGAAGCACGAGATCCTGGCGTACATCGCCAATTCGTACGGCGAGACCGTCGAATCGTCCGTGGAGAGCGCGGACCTGGCCAAGATCATCGACATGCTCGGTGAGGGCGAAGGGGCGCAGGAGGAGGAGGTCAGGGACGAGGGGCCGGAGATCGACGAGACCGACTCGGGCATCGTCCGCCTGGCCAATCAACTGATCGTCGAGGCGTATCAGCGCGGTGCATCGGACATCCATGTAGAGCCCGACGGTTCGAAGAACCCGTGCCGCATCCGGCTGCGCATCGATGGCGACTGCCAGAATTTCATGGAGATTCCCGGGCCGCATCGCAATGCCCTGGTGCAGCGCCTGAAGATCATGGCCAAGCTCGACATCTCCGAGCGGCGCAAGCCGCAGGACGGGAAGATTCGTTTCAAGTCGCAGAAGGGGATCATCGAGCTTCGCGTGGCGACGATCCCCACGGCCAATCAGAACGAAGACGTGGTGATGCGTATCCTGGCCGGATCGAAACCGTTGCCGCTCGACAAAATGGGCTTCAGCGAATACAACCTGACGAAGTTCAAGGAAATCGTCCAGAAGCCTTATGGCATCTGCCTGGTGGTGGGGCCGACCGGGTCAGGCAAGACGACCACGCTGCACTCCGCGCTCGGATTCATCAACACCGAAGACATGAAGATCTGGACGGCTGAGGATCCGGTCGAGATCACGCAGAAGGGTCTGCGCCAGGTGCAGGTGCAGCCGAAGATCGATTTCACCTTTGCCGCGGCGATGCGCTCATTCCTGCGCGCCGATCCCGACGTGATCATGGTCGGCGAGATGCGCGACCACGAGACCGCGGCCATCGGCATCGAGGCCTCCCTCACCGGTCATCTGGTGTTCTCGACGCTGCACACGAATTCCGCGCCGGAGACGATCACGCGGCTGCTGGACATGGAGATCGATCCGTTCAATTTCGCCGACGCCTTGCTGGGCATCATGGCCCAGCGGCTGATCCGCGTGCTCTGTCCGAAGTGCAAAGAGGCCTACCATCCGACGGAGGACGAATTCGACGAGATCATGGAGGTATACGGCCGCGAGTACTTCAAGCGCGTGGGTGTCAAATATTCAAAGGACCTGATGTTGTACAAGCCCAAGGGCTGTGCGAACTGCAACAACACCGGATTCAAAGGCCGGATGGGAGTCCATGAGCTCCTGGTCGGCACCGACGACGTGAAGAGAGCGGTCCAACGACGGGCGACGATCGAGGAGCTTCGCAAGCTGGCCCTCGATCAGGGAATGCGCACGCTGCTGCAGGATGCCCTGGAGAAAATGTTCAAAGGCATCTGCGACTACAAGCAGGCCCGCGCCATCGCGATTAAGTGACGCGGTTGGCTACTCCTCCCGGCAGATCTTCACGACGGCCTTCGTGAACTCGTCGACGTCGAACGGCTTAGGGATCACCAGCTTCACCACGTCGAGATCGAGGCGCATGAGCATCTGTTGGGAGACGGCGGAGACGACGGCCACGGGTAAATCGATCCGATTGACCTTGATGTACTCGATGATCTCGAAGCCATTGATTTCGGGGACCATCAGGTCGAGGACGAGCACTGAGTAGCGGACATGACGGATCTTTTCGATCGCCTGCTTCCCATCACGCGCCGAATCGACTTCGATTCCGCTGCGCACAAGGAGTTTGTCCACCAGCTTGCGGATGGCAGGATCGTCTTCCACGATCAGCGCGCGCCGACAGCGATGCGGCTGGCTCGCCGGGCCCTGACCTGTGGTCATGTCCGAAGTCTATAACGGGTTACCGAGCGGTGAACTTGCCGCGAAGCGCTAACTTTTTTCCGCGCCTCCCGTCTGAAAGTGCGAGATGAGACGGACGGCCGCGATCCTACTTCTGTTGCTGGCGACTGGCTGCCGATACTACGAAGCCGGCAAACGCGCCGCTGCTGCTGCCGTGGTGACCTCAGTGATGCACATGCAGGCCGGCGCGCCGCTCACCCAGAGCGCGGTGCGCCCTGTGGCGCCCGATCGCGGCCGCCGTCTCGTCGCTATCGCGGAAGTCGTACGCTGCCCCCTGACCGGGCGCAGCAGCACGATCATTCGCGTCAGCGATTACATTGTCGTCACGCCGCATAACTCGTAAGTTAACGGTTAACGGTGTAACGGTTAACGGTGCCCAAGGCTCTGCCACCGTTAACCGTTAACCGTTAAACACGTAAACTCCCCGGATGCACAAACTCACCACGCTGGCCCTGGCAGCTATCCTCTGCGCTACAACCATGTCTGCGGCGGAACTCACCGCGTCGGATCTCGACAAGCGCCGCAAGGCGCTCAATGACCTGCTCGGCGAGCAGTGGGAATACGTTCTCCGAACCAATCCGGAGTTCGCCTCGCTCCTCGGCGACAAGCGCTTCAATGACAAGTCGAGCGACATTTCGCTGGCGGCGATCGAGCGCGATCTGACAGCGACTCGCCGTTTCCT
>QHVS01000257.1 GCA_003223635.1 Acidobacteriota bacterium
CGTCGGCGCTCGGAATCCACGTCACCTCTCCGCGCGGAGTTTGATCGCAATCGCCGATCGCCAGCACGCCCCGCATGGTCATCGCGGAGCAGATCGTCCGCGCGTTTGCGCCCCCGGTTAGACGCGCGTCCGCGTCGAGGAGCCGGCGGGCCATCGAAGCAAACGTCGGTTTGAGCGGCGTTCCGAACGTCGCCTCCAGAAGAATGGTATCGGCCAGCCGTTTTCCTTGCTCGAAACCGTCGCCGGCGGTCAAAGCCAGGAAGATCTCGCGCATGACCGAAGAGAAGATTTCTCCGTTGCGATGCTCGATGCCGAACACTTCGGTCTTGACGTAATCGGACATCGTCTTGCGTCCATCGACGCGCCGGAGACAATCCGCGCCCACCGGATAGCCGCATTCCTGCGACGAATCGTCGTTCCAGCAGCGCGCGTCCCAGTCGCCGATACAGAAAGGATCGCGACCGGAGGCGATGGTCGCGGCATACGAAGAAGAGAAGGCCCAGTAGTCGCTCCAACCCTCGGCCATCGCCCGCGATTGGCTGGCCGAGGAGCCGCCAAAGACGCCGGGAGCAATGGAATCCTGAATGGCGTGACCGTATTCGTGAAGCATGATGTCCGAGTCCTCGGCGTCGTCGGTCCCGCCGTCGCCGAAGTAGAGCGCTCCCTCTCCACCGCCCAGGCTCACGTAGAACGAGTTGTCGGAGCCGCTCAATGCATGCGGATCGACGGGTACGGAGTAGCCGACGGTCTGCCGCGCGCCGGTGTAGCCGAGGGACTGCATGTAACGCTGCGAGCGATCGATGTGGAAGTAGGCGTTCACTTCCTCGAACTGCGGCTGGCTGCGATCGAACATCAGCGATTGGGAAGCATCGGCGTGAGCGGTGAACGGCGAGTCTGTATCGACGATCTGAACGTTGGGCCCGATGAGCATTCCTGACGCCGGCAATCCGGGCAGTTCGACAATCGAATACGCCGCCTCGGGAACAGCCGCCGCCGAATCGTTCTGATCCTGCAACGCGGGCATGTTCAATCGGGCCACAGGATTCGGATCGAACACCCGGCCTTGCGCGCTCCAGAAGAGAGGATCCGACCGCAGCAGCGCTCCTGTAGTCACGTCGTAGTAGCGCGCGTATCGCTGCAGCGGCTTCTCCTCGACGACCACGCGCCGGGCGGCGATCGCCTGACCTTCGATGTTCAGGTAGACAAGCTCTCCTGCCAGGGGCGTGACCGCCGCGGCGATGACGCGTCCTTCGGATCGCCGGGCCAGCGATTGCGACGCGAACCGATGCCCGTCTCGATCGACGCTCTCGATGCGCTCTCCGCCCACGACAGGAACGCCCTCGATGAACTGCTGGTAGTGCGTGTAGGTGGCGGTGAGCGACTGCCGGACGTAGTCGACGCGCAACTCGTCGCCAGAAGCGACACTGACCGATGCGAGGAAGAGCAGAAGGAAGGGAGACAAGTTACGCTCGGGAACCCGAACCAAGCCATGCCGATTCCGACGGCTGCATCCTTGAATGCAGAACGCAGAATGAAGAATTCAGAATGAAGAAAGACCTTCTAGATTCTTCATTCACCTTCAAGCATGGGTCACAGTCTGTTGGGGCTGGTTGTCTGTGGGAGTGATAACGGGAGTCACCGGAAGTGAGAAGTGAAACGTCGTTCCGCTGCCTTCCTTGCTCTCCACCCAGATCGATCCGCCGTGGCGTTCGACGATCTGCCTGGTGATGTAGAGGCCGAGGCCCAATCCGCCGTAGTTGGTGGAAGACACCTGGCGGCCGCGGTGGAATCGCTCGAAGACCTGGGCCAGCTCGTCGGACGGGATTCCGATGCCGCGATCGGAAACCGAGGTCACCACCTGGCTGTCGCGGAGCTCGACGCTCACCAGGATCTCGCTGCCTTCCGGCGAGTACTTCACCGCATTCTCCAGAAGATTCCCGAGCACCTGCTCCAGTCGATCGCGGTCGCCGGACACTGCGGCGGTGCTTTCCGGAACGTTGAGATGGAAGCGCCGGTCGCTGACCGCGGTGTGATGGCGCTGCACCACTTCACGAACGAAGGACATCCACTGAATGGGCTCGTGGCGGATTTCCAGCCGCCCGGTCTCGATCCGCGACACATCGAGCAGCTCCAGGATCAGGCGCGACATGCGGTCGATCTGATCGAGCGCGATCTCCAGATACTCCTCCGAAGTGGCCAGATCGTTTTCCCGGACCAGCGTCTTGGCCAGTTGCGTGTAGCCCTTGATCGAGGTGACCGGCGTGCGCAGCTCGTGCGAAGCGATGGAGAGGAACTCGTCTTTCAGTCGGGACAGATCCTCCACTTTGCGCCGCGCCTCTACCTGTTCGGTAAAGAGCTTCGCATTCTCCACGGCCAGCGCGGCGCGCTCGGCGAGCTGCTCGGCCAGCGGCAGCTTGTCGTCGGTCATCCGCCGATCCGGATCGTTCGCCGCAATCACCAGCGCGCCGAGCATCTCCCGGCGCGTGCGCAGCGGCAGAATCAGCAGCGATGCGAACTGCATCGTCGGTGCGTGATACGAGGTGACATTCTCTTGCGCGCTGATGCCGGTGGTGACCACATTCGCCATCAGCGCCGGATAGCCGGTGCTCACCACCTGTCCGATGATTCCGTCGCCCACCGTGAGCGGCTGCCGGTAGATGTAGGACCAGGCCAGGCCGAGTGAGGCCATGTCGCGGTGGTAGATGGAGGCCACCCGCAGCTCATTGGAATCGGGCGCCTTGAGGATGAGCGCCGCCCAATCGCCGAGAACCTCGGCCGTCCGCTCGGCGATAGCCTGATGAACCCACGTCGGATCGATGTTGCTGGAGAAAAACGCGCCGGCGTCGGCAAGGATCTGCGCGCGCTCGGCCTGCAGTTGCAGCTCTTCCTGCAGGCGCCGGCGTTCCGTCACGTCACGGAAGGTCACCACCACGCCAGATATTTTTCGGCCTTCGCGCATCGGCGTGGCGCTCATGGCGATGGCGATCTGCTTGTCTTCGCGGGCGATGGTCATGGTCATGTCATTGATCCGTCGACCCGTGGCCAGCGTCACCGCCGCTGGCAGTTCGTTCGGCTTGATCAGCCTTCCCTGATCGTCGCGCAGCCGGTAGGCCTCGGGCTGACTGTGGATCGGTACTCCGATCTCGCTGCGCCCGAGCATCTCTTTCCCCGCGCTGTTGATGAACAGCGTCTTGCCATCGGCGTCGACAAGCATGACGCCGTCGGACATGCTCCCGATCATGGCTTCGGTTCGCTGGATCTGACGCTTGATCGATTCGTACAGCGTGCGTTCAATTCGCCACGCCACGTACGCGGCGATCACCACGATCACGATGCTGACGATAACCATCAGCATCGTCAGACCCTGACGCATCCCGGTCAGTTGATCGAGCTGC
>QHVS01000135.1 GCA_003223635.1 Acidobacteriota bacterium
TCCCGTGGCCAATGCACTGGTCATCGCCCTCAACCTCAACAACCTCGAAGCGAGTCAGACCTTCAGCCGCGCGGACGGCAGCTTCACGCTGCCGCTGCTGCCGGCCGGGGTCTACAAGATCATCGCCGTCAAGCAGGGATTCTCGCCGGCCACGACCACCGTCATTCCGGTCAGGCAGGACCATCGGGTCGCGCTTCGGCTGGAGAACGAGAAGCGCGCGCGCAGAGATGCGAATCAGGAAATCTGGGAGATCCGCGGCTCGCTGCCGCCGGACATTCTGCGCGAGATGGATGACGTGATGTCGGCGCCGGTCGCGCTGGCGGCAACGTCCTACGAGATCCCGCGACTCAAGGGCGAGATGATGTCGATGACCGGCGTCGCGGCCGATCCTTCGAATCCCGCCTTCGCTCAGACCGCGCTCGGCGTGCAGAGCCGCCTCACCGATACCTGGCAGATCGGATTCCACGGCAACATCCATCGCATCGATGACCCGAGCGACGACAGCCGCTTCGGAACTCCGATCGCCGAGTCGAGCGCCATGCAGATGGAGCTTCGCTCCTCGCCCACAGAAGCGGTTCGCGTTGGATCGACGAAGGCCTGGTGGCGCTACCGGAATGAGGATCAGCAGCAGGCGGACATCCGCTCGCACAATATTGAATGGGAGCACGGCGACGCTCGGCTGCAGGTCCGCTATCTGGCACAACAGAATCTTTTCCTGGCCAATCCGGGATCTGACCTGATCGAGATCGCCGGCAATACCACGCTGATGCAGACCCAGCACAGCGACTTCGGTATCGCGTTGCGCGTGACTCAGGAGAGCATGCACAACACTGCCAACGCGACGTTCCGAACCGCCGATCTCACCGCCAGCTCGAATCTGGAGATCGTGCCGTCGTTCAGCATCCGTTACGGCATGTCCAGCCGGCTCGGCCTGTATGGAACGGAGTGGGCGCCGCGCACCGGAGCGGAGTGGAAGCTGACGAAAGACACGGCGCTGGTCGCCTCCGGTCTGTACAAGGTGTACGACCAGGAACGGCCGAACATGATGCCCAGCATCGTGGCCTGGTCGGACGACTCACGCGTCCTTCCGCGCTATGCGTACTCATTCGGGATCGTCTCCGGCCGGGAGGCGCGGGATCGTTTCTCGGCGATCGTGACGGTCAGCGCCGCCGATTCGCCGCAGCGCGTGATCTTCACCGACGGCTCCGAGCAGTTCTGGGATGGACTGTACGTGGATAGTGGCGACGTGCGCCGCGATCTTCGCGTCGCATACCGCAAGGAGGTGGGCCGCTATCTTCTGGTCGACGTCGGATCCACGGCAGGTGTGGCCAAGCCATCACGGGGCGTCATCCTGGGAGGGGAGAAGGTGTACCTCACGGGCGATGTGGCCTCGACGTTCCACCCAACCGGCACTACGCTGGCAGTCTCCTATCGCCAGCTGCATCAGCCGCAGCAGGGACCGGTGGCCCCGGAGTATCGATCGGAGCGAGTGAATGTCCGGCTGGCCCAGGCGCTTCACCTGCCGCTCGATCTGAAGCTGCTTCTGGGAATGGAAGTGGCCCGGGCCTCGAACTCGCCGCTGCTCCTGGAGACCCTCGATTCCGACGGAGTGACGCGGAAGTACATCGGCGGGCTGGCAGTGAACTTCTAGCCGCCCGGCCGCCGCAGCTCATCTACGAGCCGGCTAAATCGCATTGAGATTCCCTTCGTCACCACGATCTGCTTCAGGTAGTTGAGCGAGGTGATCGCCGCAGGGAGTCCGGAGATGGCGGTTGGAATCGAGGCCAGGCGAATCGCGAGCTGGATGGTCTTGTCTCGCGCCGTGTACTCCCGTGATCGCAGATCCGCTCCTGTCTCACCGTGATAGGCGAGGATGTTCAGGTAAATGTCGGCGACCAGATCGCGGAAGCGCATCTCTTCGCCCCAGCCGAAGCAGTCACCCTTGCGGATGCTTTCGAGGAACTCGGCCACGGTCTCCCCCTTGGACACCGTGTGCACTTTAGCCACGTGCTTCAGCGTATGAGCGTCCGAGCCGCCCACCATGGAGATTCGGCGACCGTGCTGCTGAACGGTGACCACAAGCTGCTGCACCATCTTGTTGTGAAAGGAAGCCATGGCGCCGTTGAGCACCTCGAAGACGTCGAACATCTCGATGACTTCGGCGATGTAACGCGCGGCGACGTTCTTCATCCGGTAATTCTGAAAGAGGTGATTCACGCCGAAGAGCAGCCGCTCCGATTTCAAGTAGGGAACGAGCTCGCGGATGTTGGGGCGCAGCTTCTGGATCTCCCGATGCTGCGCTTCGTTCAACCCCCACACCCCGGCGTGGATGCGCTGTGCGGTCTCCGGAAAGTAGGTCTCCACCTCTTCGCCGATGAAGAAATCCTTCAGATCGGGTTGCTTGTTCAGCAAGTAGAGCGCACCGTCAATCGAGTCGTGGTCTGTGAGAGTGACGTAGGCCATTCCCCGCTCTTTGGCGATGCGGTAGACATCTTCAGGGGCGTTGTAGCAGTCTCGAGTATTGGCCCGGCGGAAGTACTTGAAAATAGAGAAGCGGCTGTGGCAGTGCAGATCCGCCCGCTTCAGAGAGGGATCGGACAGCACATCCGCCGAGATAGGATCTGCAGGCATGGATGAATGATTGTTCAACCCGCGGTCATTTTCTACAATTTATGTGCCCGCGTTGTTGAGCTTAGTCACACAAGAGTGTAGCTGACGGGCGAAGGGTCGATGGCACAAGCGAAGGGGAAGACACCGGCGGCGAACAACGTCCCCGATTGGGTGGATCTCGAGGTCCCCAATCGGCTGCCCATCATTCCTCTGGTTTCCTCGGTCCTCTTTCCCGGAGGCGTGCTATCCCTTCAGGTCGGGATCGACCGCAACGTTCGTCTTCTGAAGAGTCTCCCCGAGGATCAAAATCTGATCGCCGCCTTCTGCCAGAAGAGCGGCGACAAAGAGAATCCGCGGCCCGAGGATCTGTCACAGATCGGCGTGCTCGCGGCGATCGTGCAGCGTCTTCCTCTCTCCTCCGATCGCTATCAACTCTTTCTGCAGGGCCGCCAGCGCGTAGAGCTCGTGCAGATGCTGCAGAACGATCCCTACTTCGAAGGAAGGCTGCGCGAGGTGGCTCCGCGCCCCATCCCTAAGAGCGCGAAGACCGAACACCTGATGACCAAGGCGATGTCGCTCTTCGAGAAACTGGTGGAGAGCGACTCGAAGTATTCGAATGAGCTGCTCAACATTCTGCGCATGAACATGGCGGAGGGGCCGGACACATTCGCCGATCTGCTGTCGTCGTTCGTGAACTTCCCGCTCGAGGAGAAGCAGCTCCTGTTGGAGACGGTCAATCCGATCGAGCGCATCGAGCTGCTCGTCGACTGGATCCAGCGCGACCTGGGCAAAGCCACCGTCGACCGCGAGCTGCAGCGCTCGATCCAGACGTCCATCGACCGGCGAGAGCGCGAGAATTATCTCCGCGAGCAGCTCCGCGTCATTCAGGACGAACTGGGTGAGACCAATCCGGCCGAGGGCGAAGCGGACAACTATCGCGAGCGCATCGAGACGCTGCCGCTCGGCGAGGAGCACAAGCAGCAGCTGCGGCGCGAGGTGAACCGGTTGATGCAACTCTCGCCGTCATCCTCCGACTACGCGGTGCTGCGCGGCCATCTCGATACCGTCCTTCAGGTTCCCTGGCTGGAAAAGACGGAAGATCAGCTCGACCTGCAGAAGGCTGAGGAGATCCTCGACGACAAGCACCACGGTCTGGAGAAGGTGAAGGAGCGCGTCCTCGAGTTCCTGGCCGTCCTGAAGCTGAAGGGCGATCTGAAGGGACCGATCCTCTGCTTCGTCGGACCTCCCGGGGTAGGGAAAACTTCGCTGGGCGCAGCGATCGCCGAGGCGCTGGGGCGGAAGTTCGTGCGCATGGCGGTGGGCGGCGTGACCGACGAATCAGAGATCCGCGGCCATCGAAAGACGTATATCGGCGCCATGCCCGGGAAGTTGATCCAGAGCTACATCCAGGTCGGCGTGAATAATCCGCTGATCATGATCGACGAGATCGACAAGGTCGGGAAAGACTATCGTGGCGATCCTGCATCGGCGCTGCTGGAAGTCCTCGATCCAAAACAGAATCACGCGTTTGTCGATCGCTATCTGGAGATCCCCTACGACCTTTCTCACACGCTGTTCATCTGCACTGCAAACATGCTCGACACCGTCCCCGGCCCCCTCAAGGATCGAATGGAAGTGATCCGCCTGGCCGGCTACACGGAGCTGGAGAAGGTGCAGATCGCGAAGAAACACCTCATGCCGGAGCTGCTGGTGAATCACGGATTGACCGCGGAGCAGGTGACGATCAGCGATGAAGTCATCCTCTGCATCATCCGCGAGTACACCGCGGAAGCGGGAGTGCGCAACCTGGAGCGAAAACTGGCGAACATCATGCGCAAGATCGCCCGGAAAGTTGCCAGCGGAAATGCGGATGCCCGCTACGAGCTGAAAACAACGGACGTCGAGCAGTTCCTTGGCTTGCCGTCCTATGAGCACGAGTTCGCGGAGCGGCATCCGGAAATCGGAGTGACCACCGGACTGGCCTGGACGCAGTTCGGCGGCGAGATCATGTTCATCGAGGCCACGCGCATGCCCGGCAGTGGGCGCCAGACCGTCACCGGCCAGCTGGGCGAGGTGATGCGCGAGTCGGTGCAGGCCGCCTATTCATACGTGCGGTCGAAGGCAGCGGAGCTGGAGATCGAGGACAAGATCTTCACCGATCACGACATCCATATTCATTTCCCGGCCGGGGCGATCGCCAAGGACGGTCCCTCCGCCGGCGTGGCCATCGCCACCTGCATCGCCTCGGTGATGGGGGAGAGGCCGGTGCGCCACGATGTGGCCATGACCGGCGAGATCACCCTGCGCGGGAAGGTGCTCTCAGTCGGCGGCATCAAGGAAAAGTTGATGGCCGCTCAGCGGGCCAGCATCAAAACCGTAGTACTGCCGGAAGGAAACCGCCGCGACCTGACCGAGGTGCCGGATGAGGTGAAGCAGGGCCTCAATTTCGTCTTCGCCGAGCGAGTGGAGGATGCCTGGAAAGAAGCGCTGATCCCGCTGTACCTGGTCCGCACTCGCGACCGCAAGTACGACGAAGCGGAGTACAACGCGGAGCGTCAGAAGGGCGAACGATCCGAGCAGCGATGATTCGCGGCTGCTTGGGAAACATCATCTTCGCCGTTCTCGCCGTGCTGGCCTTCGGCTTCAGCTCCTACGTGTGGTTCAGCTTCTTCGTCCGCGGGAAGTCGGTCTCCACGCCCAATCTGATCGGCCAGACCGTGAACGAGGCGAAAGCCATCTGCTCCGACCTCGGAGTGAATCTGGTCATCGATGGGGAACATCGCCGCAACTCGGACCGGGTGCCGGCGGACAGCGTGGTGTGGCAGAACCGGCCGCCGGGAGCGACGAATCTGATCAAGCGCGGAACGACGATCAAGGTGGAGCTGAGCGCGGGACCGCTGATCCTGCGCGTTCCCGATTTCAGCGATCAGCGCTCCGGCACCGCCGTCCTGCGTCTCGGCCAGCAGAATCTGAGGAGCGGAACGATCGCCTATGTCGACGCCGCGAAGGAGGGCGTCCTGGCCGCCGATCCGCCCGCGGGAACCGTTGTCCCGGCGCAGACGCCGGTTTCGCTCCTGGTGGGTGTCGGTCCCGCCGCGGCGTACTACATCATGCCGGATCTCATCGACCAGCCGCTCACCAACATCCGACCGTTTCTCGAGTCGCGCGGATTGATTGTTTCCACGGTGAAGTTCGAGGCGTATCCGGGAATCCGGGATGGCATAATCATCCGCCAGTTTCCGCTTCGCGGCGCGCGCGTCGGCCCGCGCGATCCCATCACGGTCGTCGTCAGCAGAGCAGAGGAGAGTGCGATCGTGCAGCAGCCGGCTACGGCGACCACTACGCAATGAGCATCAAGATCGCGCCATCGCTCCTATCCGCGGACTTCGCCAGACTCGCGGACGAGATCGCCTCCGTCGAGAAGGGGGCCGATCTGTTGCACCTCGACGTGATGGACGGCCATTTCGTACCGAACATCACCATGGGGCCGCTGGTGGTCAAGGCCTGTCGAGCGCACAGCCGGTTGCCGTTCGACTGCCACCTGATGATCGAGGAGCCGCAGCGCTACATCGACCGATTCCTCGTCGCCGGGGCGGACATGATCTCCGTGCACTGCGAGGCGGAGCCGCACCTGCAGCGGGCCCTGCAAATGATCCGCGATGGCGGCGCCAAAGCCGGGATCGCCATCAATCCGGCGACGCCGGCGGAATCGCTGACCACAGCAATCGAGTTCTGCGATTTCGTCCTGGTGATGACCGTCAACCCCGGATTCGGCGGTCAGCACTTCATCGAACCTGTTGTGCCCAAGATCCGTCATATCGCACAGTTGGTTCGGGAGCGGGGTGTGCCGGTGGAGATCGAAGTCGATGGAGGGATCGACGCCCGGACTGCGCCGGCCGTAGTTTCGGCCGGAGCGCGGATCCTGGTGGCCGGTTCGGCCGTTTTCGGTCAACCGGACCGCGCTGCAGCAATGGAGTCCATCCGGGCCGCTGTTACGTCATCGAAGGTGTGACATTTTGAAAACGACTCGAATTCTGATCATCACCGCCGCGGTGCTGGCGCTGGTCGCCTGTCATCACGGAGGGCCACGTCCCATCCGGCTAGCCATCGATCCGGAGATCAGCCGCCTGACGAAAGAGCAGATCTTCGATCGCGGCGAGCAGCAGCTCGCCGCCAAGAAGTACGTTCGGGCCCGGAACTACTACTCGTACATCTACGAGAACTTTCCGAATGACCCTCTCGGCCGGCGCGCGCTGCTACGGATCGCCGACACCTACTTCGCGCAAGGCGATGCGGTGAACCTGGTCGAGGCCCAGTACAAGTATCGCGATTTCATCAATCGCTATCCGGGCAGCGACAGCGCCGACTACGCGATGCTGCAGATCGCCATGGTGTCGTACAAGCAGATGGAGAAGCCCGACCGCGACCAGCAGAAAACGCGCGAAGCGGTGGACAAGTTCACCGATATGATCCGCACCTTTCCCAACAGTCCGCTGCGTCCGGAGGCTGATAAGAAGCTGCAGGACGCGATGGACCGCCTGGCCAAGCATGAGCACATCGTGGCCCGTTTCTATATCAAGAGGCACAGCTATCCGGCGGCCGTCCAGCGCCTGAACGGGCTGGTGGAGCAATATCCAAACTATCGAGAGCGCGACGCGGTCTTCTACGACCTGGGCACAGCTCTGGCCGGACAGGGACGCAAAGCCGAAGCGCGCCTCTACTTCGAGCGCGTCATCAGCGAGTTTCCGAAGAGCGAGTATGCCGACAAAGCAAAGCGGCGCCTCGACCAGATGAAGACCGCATGACGCGCGCCGCGATCGTCCTTCTGGCTGTCGGACTTGCTGCTTGCAGTTCGTCACGCTCGAAAAACGACGAGCCGAGCACCATCCCTCCGCCGCAGCCGGTCAGTCCATCGACCGACGCGAGGCTCAACGACCTTCAGACCTCCCTGACCGAACTCCTCGAGCGGCTCGATGTGCTCAACGCGCGCATCGCCAGGGTGGAGAGTCTCAGCGGGACGCCGGCGCCCTCGCCGGTGACTGCTGTGCCCCAGCCCACCGCGCAGGCAGGATTGCCTGCGCCCCACAGAGAGACAAAACCGCAACCTTTGCAAACCGCCCAGATTGCGGATCAATACCGCCAGGCGCTGATGCTTTTCGCGCAGGGGAAGCACGCCGCTGCCCGTGCGGCGTTCCAGCAGGTCTTCGATGCCGATCCGAGCGGCCAGCTTGCCGACAACGCGCTCTTTTGGATCGGGGAGACCTACTTCGCGACAGGCGACTTCAAAAACGCCATGCGCTATTACGCACGCGTGACGAACGAGTATGCGGATCAGAACAAGGCACCGGACGCGATGTTCAAGACGGGAATAGCCTTCGAGAAGATCGGCGACCTGGGCATGGCCCGGCGCACATTCGAGGAGTGCATCCGTAAGTATCCGTACTCCACCTCTGCCGCTTCGGCGACAGCCGAGCTGAAGCGAATCAAATACTGACGCTACAATAGCGCGCCATGGCTGATCAGGGCGAGAGCGGCGCGGCACTGCTGGGCATGAAGGATTACGCCCGTGCCGTTCCTCTCCTCAAGCAGGAGCTCGAAAAATATCCGAGCAATCCGCGCATCCGGCTGCAGTACGCCGAGGCGCTGGCCGGTAACGGCTCGCTGGATGAGGCGATCAAGCAGTACGAGGAGACGGCCAAGTATTACGACGACAACGGCCTCACTGTGCAAGCCATCGCTGTCCGAAAGAAGGCGGAAAAGGTGGGCGAATTCGTTGCGGCGAACAAGAAGCCGGGGCCGGCCGTCGTCGCCGGAGTTCCGGAGCCGCTCTTCAGCCGTCCTGTTCCCAACAGTCCGCTCTTCGAGGTGCTCAACCCCGACGAGCGCGCGGCGCTGGTCCAGGAGATGGAGCTGGAGCAGAAGGCCGAGGGAGACGTCATCATCAGCGAAGGGGAACCCGGACTGTCGATGTATGTGATTGCCCGGGGAGAAGTGAAGGTCTATACGCGCAATCAGGGTGGCGGGAGCCTCTACCTGGCTAAACTCGGCGAAGGCGATTTCTTTGGGGAGGTGAGCGTGCTGACCGGCAAGCCGCGCACGGCGACGATCACCGCCTGCCAGCCGACGGAATTGCTCCGCCTGGACAAGGCGAAGCTCGACAACGCTCTGGCCAAATACCCCGGCATCCGCAAAGTCCTCGACGAGTTCTACAAGAAGCGCGCGACGCATACCGTCGAGGCGATGATCGAGAGTCTGAAAAAGCGGGCCAGCTGAATGGCGGTTCTGCCGATCCGTAAATTCGGCGACGAAATCCTTCGCCAGCCCGCGGAAGCCGTCACCCAATTCGACAGCGCGCTGCAGAAACTGATCGACGACATGGTCGACACGATGTACGCCGCCCCCGGCGTGGGATTGGCGGCAAATCAGGTCGGTGTGGCCAGGCGCGTCGCAGTCATCGATCTCTCCGTGGGAAAAAGGCGCGGCGAGCTGCACGTGCTCGTCAATCCCGAAATCGTGGAGACGAGCGGCGAAATCACGGAAGAGGAAGGTTGTCTCTCAGTTCCTGATCTGGTCGAAACGGTCCGACGCCCGGAAAGCGTGACGGCGCGTTACCTCGACCGCAGCGGCGAGGAGCGCCGGATCTTCGGTCAAGGCCTTATGGCCCGAGCGCTCTCGCATGAGATCGATCACCTCAACGGACGGCTCTTCGTCGATCGGCTTCGCGGCCTGAAACGCGATCGCATTCTGAAGAAGATTCAGAAACTGGCGAAGGCAGGGATGTGGTAGAAACCGAAAACAGATCGCATGGCTACCCATCAGGCTACCGTCACCGAGATCCAGGAGCTCGCGCCAGCGGTCGTCCAGCTCACCGTCTCCATTCAAGACAAGACGTTTCGCTTCCGTCCGGGACAATGGGTGAATTTTCGCTTCCCCGAGGGCGTGTCGCGCGCCTACACCATCGCGTCGGCGCCACAGCGTCCCGATGCGGTGGAGCTCTGCGTACGCGTCGGTTCAGGAAAAGGTGGAGCGGCGCTCAAGCGATTGCAGCCCGGCGCGCATGTTTCGATCGATGGCCCCTACGGTGACTTTCTGCTGCCTGAGAAGGGACCTTCGACCGTAGCTTTCCTGGCCGGGGATACCGGCATCGCGCCGATACGCAGCATCGTGCTGCACATGCTGGCCGTGGGCGACCGGCGCAAGATCGTCGTCCTTTACGAGCCCGACCAGCGGAACATCCTTTACGCCGGTGATTTTGATCCGCTGGCGCGCGACGGAGCGATCGTGCACGAGAGCGGGAAGATCGAGACGCTCATCTCCCGCAATCGCCGCGTTCTCGACGATTCGTTGAAAATGGCCGCAGGATTCGATTCGTTTCTCGACCGCGTGCATGCCGCACTGCACAAGAGCGATATTGATGCATCGTCTCTGATCGCTGAGAGCTTTGGCCCAGAACCGTAGCAAAACTGTAGTGACCGGTGCTTTGTGCTCGGTAGAGCGAGCAGAGCCCGTGGAGCGGTGGCCTTCAGGCCACCGGCGGGCTGAAGCCCGCCGCTCCACTGTGCTCTGTGCTCGGTAGAGATTCGGTTCGGCCTACCGAGCACTGAACACTGAGCACCCTATCTCAGCCATCCCGGTATGACGCCTTGCCGTCTGGCATCATCGCGGAACTGCTCATAGAGGCGTTGGGCGCGTTGAATTTGAAGCTCGGCACCGGGGATTTGCTCCTGCATGTAAGCAAGCTGCGTGGTCTGGTAACTGAACTGATTCGGCTTGTAGCCCAACGAAAGGAAGCCGGAGATCTGGGCCCGCAGCTCCGCGGCGCGCTGCACGAGGAGATTGAGATCCTCTTGGGCGCGGCGGATTCCCTCCTCGTACCCACGGGCCCGGCCACGCCATGACCATTCGTCTTCGGATGTCTGGGCTCGTTCCGCAGCGGTCGGACCGGGCGGAATCCGGAGCGCTTCGGCCGGAGCGGGCTTCCCTTCATGGTTCTGCTCGAGCTCGCGCAGGAGGCGATCCCGTTGCGACTCGCTGACGCGCAGCCGGGAACGCTCCTGCATCTTTGCAGGCTGTGCCTGAGCTTCGACGATGCGCGTGGCTTCGAGGTCGACCTCTTCGGCCGGAACGGAATAGAGTGTTCCGCCAACGCGGAACGTCGCGCGCCCGTTCTCCACGTGGATCGCTCCATCGACATCGATGCGAACACCGTCGCGTAAGACGAGTGCGTTGGTTGGAATTGATAATGCCGTGATCAGAAGCAAAGTGGCGAATGGTTGCATAGCCGTGAGGTTAACGGTTAACAGTTAACGGTACCAGAGGCTCTGCCACCGTTAACTGTTATCCGTTAACCGTTACCCATCAATTCACATGCCCAACTGGCTATACCTGTTCGTGAATTTGCTGTATCACCTCGGCCTGGCCGTCTGGATCGGAGGAGCCATCGCCCTCGGTGGCCTCGCGGCGCCAATTCTGTTTCGGTCTCTTCCTCGACATCAGGCCGGAGCGATTTTTGGGCCAACCCTTCGCCGATTCTCGCGGGTACGGGTCGCGGCTCTCGTTCTGATCATCGTCGGAGCAGGGGTGAAGGCCCTTCGTTGGGAGTCGCACGCCGCAACGCCCTGGATCGCCGTGCGTTGGCTGGCCATCGCCTTTCTGGCCTTCAGTGTGCTTTACGAGATTCTGGTTCTGGAGAGGGCGCTCGAAGCGAAGAGGTTGCAGCTCACGCCGGAGATGGCGGAGGACGATCCGCGCCGCCGAGCGTTTGGGGCGCTGCACCGACGCGCGGAAGTGCTGATGAAATGGTCACTTGCGGCTGCGGTAGTGGCGCTTTTCTTCAGTTGATAGAATCTCCCGCCACGCCCGATGGGAAGTAGCCTCTCGCAAGGAGAGTGGCTCGCGATCGTAATTGTTTGCGGCCTTCTCTACCTCGTCTTCGACGCCGCGCGTTACTTTGCCCAGCAAGTCAGCCAGGTGACCCTCCGCCGCTGGAGCGCGGATCCCCAATTCGAGCGGGGCAGCCGCTGGTTCGTCTACGACGCGCGGAACCTGCAGCTCATGAGCGGGGCCCTTCTGCAGGTTGCGCTCGTTCTGGCCTTCGCTTCCACCGTGATGTTGCTTTCCGGCCGGTCGCTGGTTTGGTCCGCCGGAACTGCGGCGCTCATCTGGGTCGTCATCGTCGTGGTCTGGAAATTCATCCTGGCCATGGTTCCCGACGACATCGGGGAGATGGTTCTGCGACATCTCATTCCTTTCTCTCATTTCTTCTATTACCTCTTCTGGCCGCTGCTCTTCCCGTTGCGGCGCATCTTCGAGCGACTGGATCGCCAGGAACAGGAAGAAGAGCCGGATAGCGCGCAGCTCAGCGAGGAAAAAGTACAGGCCTTCATCGACGTCGGTGAAGAGGAAGGGATCCTCGAAGGCGGCGAAGGGAAGATGATCCATTCGGTCGTCGAATTCAGCGACCGCATGGCGCGCGAGCTGATGACGCCGCGGATCGATGTCCTGGCCTTCGATGCCCGTCGGCCGCTCAGCGAGCTGGCCCGCATGTTCGTCGAGTCGAAGTATTCACGCATCCCGATCTTTCAGGAGAGCATCGACACGATCACAGGCATCATTCACATGAAGGATGTCTTCGAGGCCGTGATGAAGAATGACATGGACAAGCCGGTGAGCACACTTGCCCGGCCGCCGTATTTCGTGTCGGAAACGAAGAAGGTCTCCGAGTTGCTGCGCGAGTTTCAGAGCGAGCACATGCAGGTGGCCGTCGTGGTCGATGAGTTCGGCGGCACGGCCGGCATCATCACCATTGAAGACATCATCGAAGAAATCGTCGGGGAGATCTCCGATGAGCACGAAGAAGTGGAAGCCACAGTCGTCGACCTCGGCAACGGCGAGTTTCTGGTCAGTGGCCAGCTCCGGGTCGAAGCGCTGGAGGAGCTTCTGGAGACCGATTTCTCCGGCGACGATTACGAAACAGTCGCCGGTCTGATCTTCACCACGCTGGGACGTGTGCCGAAAGCCGGAACGATCGTGAGCAAGAACGGATATCGGTTCGTGGTCGAACGCGCCGATCGGCGGCGGATCTACCGGGTGCGAATCTCCCGCGATCCCGAATGGCAGCAGGAGCAGGAAGAGGCGCAGTGAGGAACGAAGAGTCGCGCTTCGGCGTGGTTGCCCTGGTTGGACGTCCCAACGCCGGCAAGTCGACGCTTCTCAACCGCATCCTAGGGCATAAGGTTTCCATCGTCTCGGCCAAGCCGCAGACTACGCGCAATCGAAT
>QHVS01000136.1 GCA_003223635.1 Acidobacteriota bacterium
CGGGCATTCATAAGCCGCTGCACAAGATGAACGTTCGGATGATGGATCACGTGCGCGCCAGCCTCTCGGAAGCGGACATCGTCGCGCTGCTCGTCGATGCCACGGAGGAATTCGGACACGGCGATCAGTACGTCATCGACCTGCTGCGCCAGACAGGCGAGGGAAACCGCTTCGCAATCCTCAACAAGATCGATCTGCTGAAAAAGCAAAAGCTCCTGCCCATCATCGAACGCTACAGCGCTACGGGGTTGTTCGACGAGATCGTTCCGGTTTCCGCGTCCACCGGCGATGGCGTCGACGATTTGCTGAATCTCTTCTTCAAGAATTTGAAGCCGGGGGAGGCGCTCTATCCGACCGAGGACTACACCACGCAGCCGGAGCGCTTCTTCGCCGCGGAGATCATCCGGGAGAAAGTTCTGGAGCACACGGTGGACGAACTCCCTTACACCACAGCGGTTTCGGTCGATCGGTGGGAAGAGGACGAGGCGAAGAACTTGATCAAGATCTACGCGACGATCGTCGTGGAGCGGGAGTCGCAGAAGCCGATCGTGATTGGCAAGCGAGCGGAAATG
>QHVS01000137.1 GCA_003223635.1 Acidobacteriota bacterium
ACGCGAGAATAATGCGTTACGCTGAGCAGCCTAATATGTAGTTGGGCCGACTATGACGGAGATGAATCGAAATCATGTTCGCGATCTCATCGACCACTAGGTCCGGGTCGTAGAAGGGTCTTCAGCTCAGGAAACGACTGCGCTCATTGCTGCCGAAGTCAGAGCTTCCGGGGCAAGTGATCGAGACATCGCTCTCGCATTCTCAGCGCTCGTCAATGGTCTTCAGGAACATTTGAAAGATCCCGACGCGACCGGCGGCGCTGTGTTTTGCAGTTTTTGCCACAAATCACAACGGGATGTGAAGACCATCGTCCAGGGTCCGACGGCCTGCATATGCGATGAGTGCGTCGCCATATGCGAAGAAACGATTTCGTCTCGAAAGGGAGTGCTCCGGAAAATTATGCGTCTGCGGCCGTTCCGTTGGCCGGACCGAGACTTGTCTCAGAAATGACCCCTGTTTTTCTCTAGTTTCGTAAAATAGGTGCATGACGAAAGTCGTCCACGAGCTCTACGAGAAGGCCTCGGAGCTTTCGCCGGAAGATCGCGCTCAGCTCGCAAGCTTGCTCATCGACAGCCTTGATGAACGCCGCGATTCGGGCGTCGAAGAAGCGTGGGCTAAAGAAATAGAACGCCGAATGGCTGAATATCGAGCCGGCCGCGTTCGAACAATTTCGTGGCAGGAAGTTCGCGCTCATCTCCATCGATCGAGCCGATGATTCAGCCACCTCATTTCTTTGAGGAGGCCGCTGACGAAATTGAGCACGAACGACAGTGGTATCGCGGACGCAGCCACACCGCCGAAAACTTGTTTCTCCGCGAAGTCGATCACGCTATAGAGGCCGTCGTCGAAGCCCCGAATCGCTGGCCGAAATACCTTGCGGGCACGCGGAGATACGTCTTCCCCACATTTCCGTTCTCATTCGTCTACTTCGAAGAGCAGGGCGAAGTTTTCATTGTCGCCTTGGCGCCTGAAAGCAAGCGTCCGGGTTATTGGCGCGAGCGCGTGCGCTAGTTTTCCCAGCGTTAGCTTTGAGTCGTCGAAGAGCCAGCGTGACGCTGATTTGTCCGCGGCTGAGCCATCGGCTACGATGGTCAGCGTCCTTCGGTCGGAAAAAAACATGGCGATCGCGGTGCTGATTGGGATTGCGGCGTTTCTCTGCCTGCTGCTCGCTCCATCCTCCGTGGACGACGCGCTGGCGGCGGCGCGGGAGAAATCGCGCCGCTACCGCTCCGCCGCGCTGATCTGCTTCTCGATCGCGGTGCTGATCTACACGGTCGTGGCTACAGTCGCTCTCAGCACGCCGTTGAGCAATCGCCTCGCCTCACTCGGTGTGGCCTGGTGGCTGGCCGGATGCGCCCTGGTGCCTTTCGCCGCGTACCACGCCTGGCGCACAGCGCAGCTCGATAGCGATCCGTACGAGTGAAGGATTTCCTCCTCGAGATCTCTTTCGACGCCGCGGACGCTGCACTCGAAGAACTCGTTCAGGCTCGCCTGTTCTTTACGCCGTCAACGGGCAACTTCACAACGGAGACGGGAGGCAAAAGCAAAGTGTCGGCGTATTTCCCGTCGGTGCAGCAGCGGGATGCCGCCGCGGAACAACTCGCCGGACTGAATGTCGATCTGAGCCGAAAGGAACGCGATCGAATCGATTGGCTGGAGCGATATCAGCAATCGCTAAGGCCGATTCTCATCGGAAAGCGGTTCGTTGTTGCGCCGGACGCGACGCTCATCCCGACGGATGGCGGCCGGCTTCCGCTCATCATTCCGCAGCAACAGGCCTTCGGCACCGGATCTCACCAGTCGACGGCGCTGGCCATCGAGCTGCTCGAATCGATCGATCTGCGTGGCGCGCGTGGTCTCGACATCGGGTCAGGCAGCGGCATTCTGGCGCTGGCCATGCTCGCGCTCGGCGCTCGCAAAACGATTGCCTTCGACGTCGACCCCGATGCCTGCCGCCCGCTTCTTGAGAATCGCATGCGGAATCGCATCGCTGCCGACCGGATGCCGTTCTTCATTGGCGAGCTGACTTCGCTGCGCGAAGCAGCGTTCGACGTGATCGCAATCAACATCCTGCCGGAGGTCATCATCTCCATGCTGCCGCAAGTGGTGGCCCGTCTCGCCGGCACGCTGATCGTGAGCGGCATCCTGACTGTCAATCGCGCTGACGTGATCTTCGAGAGCGAGCGCAGCGGGCTGCGGGTGGCAGGGCAGCTCGAAAAGGGCGAGTGGTGGGCGGGATCGTTTAGACTTAGCGCCTCATGAGCCAGATCAGCGACCGCCTGCGCGGTTTGGTGCAATCCGACATCCGACGCATGTCGCGGGAGTGCGAGCGCGTGGGCGGCATCAACCTCGGACAGGGGATCTGCGATCTGCCGACCATCCCGGAGCTAGTGGAGGGCGCCTGCGATGCCATCGCCAGCTCGAAGGCGACCTACTCGAAATTCGAAGGGATCGACCTGCTGCGCGAACGGATCGCTCGGAAAATCGAGCGCTTCAACGGATTCCGCGTCGATCCGGCGAAGGAAATCGTGGTCACCGTCGGATCGACCGGCGGATTCGCCACCGCAGTGATGGCCACGCTCAACGCGGGAGATGAAGTCATCCTGTTCGAGCCGTACTACGGCTATCACTTGAACACGCTGAAGATTCTCGGCGTCGTGCCGCGCTTCGTGCCGCTCCGCGCACCCGACTGGTCGATCGATTTCGCCGCGCTTCGCGCGGCATTTGGGCCGAAAACGCGCGGCATCGTCGTCTGCACACCATCCAATCCGTGCGGCAAGGTCTTTACTCCGGAGGAGCTGAAGAAGATCGCCGCGCTCTGCCGCGAGTTCGGCGCGTGGGCGTACACCGACGAGATCTACGAATACATCGTGTTCGACGGCCGCCGCCACGTCTCCATCGCCTCGATCGATCGCGACATCGCCATCACCATCTCCGGATTCTCGAAAACCTTCTCCATCACCGGCTGGCGCATCGGCTATGTCGCCGCGGATGCGCGAATCACCCAGCCCATCGGCCTCGTCAACGATCTTTTCTACGTCTGCGCTCCGACGCCGCTGCAGTGGGGCGTCGCGCGGGCGCTGGAGATCGGCGAGGACTACTACCGCAACCTGGCCGCCGACTATCAGAAGAAGCGAAACATGTGCGCCGCCGCTCTCCGGGAGGCGGGCTTCCGGCCGTCGCTTCCCGAAGGGGCCTACTACATGCTTGCGGAGATTCCGGACGAATTTCGCGATGATCGCGAAGCGGCGCAGGCGCTCCTGGAGCAGGCCGGGGTCGCTTCTGTTCCCGGTTCCGCGTTCTTTGTTTCCGACGCCGGAAAGCGGATGCTGCGGTTCTGTTTCGCCAAGGACTTCGACGCGCTGGAGGAGGCGTGCCGGCGGATCAGGGCGTTTCGTTCCGCGCGGGTGTCATCCCGAGCGTAGCGAGGGATCTGGGCAGGGTGTCGCGCGCCGCGCCGCCCTATTTCTTTTTCCGCGCGCTCTGCAGGTCCGCCAGGATTTCGTCGGCGTGTCTGGCCGGATCGACTTTCTTGTAGATCTTCTTGATCCTGCCGTCCGCGCCGATCCAGTAGGTCATGCGGGCCACGCCCCAGGTCCGGCGGCCGGAGATGTTCTTCTCCCTCCACACTCCGTACATCTTGGCCACATCGGCGGTCTGATCGGAGAGCAGGGGGAAGTTCAATTTGAACTTCGCCTGAAACTTCCGATGGCTCTCCGGGGGGTCGGTTGACACGCCGAGGATTACTGCGCCGGCCTTGGAAAGATCGCCTTCGTGGTCGCGAAACGAGCAGGCTTCCGCGGTGCAGTCGGGCGTGTCGTCCTTCGGATAGAAGTAGAGGATCACGTCGCTTCCGCGCTGCTCGTTCAGCGTGACGTCTCTTCCCAGCGACGACGGCAGGCGAAAATCGCCGGCCAGATCGCCGACCTTCGGCTCGTAGAAATCCTGCACTAATTCACCTCACCGGTTCCGAACAGCGCTTTCTCGGCGATGAGAACTGCATTGAGCGCCGAGCTGCGGCGCAGATTATCGCAGACCGCCCAGACCCAGAATCCGCCCGAGATCGTTGGATCGCGCCGAACCTCCGCCACCAGCACTTCGTCCTTGCCCGCCGCGTCGACGGTGCCGAAGGACTCGTCTTCCTGCGGCAGGGCGATCGCCGGATTCTCGCGCAGCTTCCGAGTGATCTCGGGCACTTCCAATTGCTCGGCCGTCGTGATGAACAGGGAAAACGTGTGGCTGTGGAAGATCGTCCCCTGGGTGATCATCAGAGCGATCTCGGTGCGCGAATCGGTGAGCGCGCGAATCTGCCGGACGATGAATTCCTCGTTATGCTCGAGGGCTGGATAGAGATTGAAAGCCAACTGCCGATCGAAAACCTCCTTCGGCACGCTCTGAATACTCAGGACGCCGATGGTCTGCTGGACCAGCTCCTCCACGCCGATCTGCTCGAATTCCGAAGCGGGCTGCACCACCGTCGCCGCGCACATCTCGATGTCGCTGAGCTTTCGCACCTGATGCAGGATGAGCGAGATCGGGATCGCGACCGGATGCGGCGAGATGACGATCGAGTCGCTCTCGCGAATCTGATCGAGGTTGATGCCAGCCACTACCAGCTTGCCGTCGACGACGGCCGACGGCTGTGACAGGTCGATGGCGATGAAGCGATCGTCGCCGGCGCGCTCGATCCATTCCCGATTGCCGGCGGCCGGGCCGCAGAAGAAGACGAGATCGAGATCTTCCAGCTCGTCGTCCGAGATGGGCGTCACCACCGCGGGCTCGTCATTCACTTCGGTGAGCGCTCCAGCGGCTTTGCCTGTGCTGTCGAGCAGCGAAACTTTCGCAAATGGAAAGGCCCGCTCGCGCAGGATGGTCTTGATCTCGTTTCCGACCAGCGTGAGCGGGTTCACAATACCGAGGCGGAAACCCGTCGACGATTTTGGTTGCGGCATGATCGGGTTAACGGTTAACGGTCAACGGTGCCAAAGGCTTCGCCACTTTATAACCGTTCAACCCGTTAAACCGTTAAACGGTTAACCGTTAACCGTTAACCATTAACCGATCAATGCATCGTCTCGGCCGTTTGCAGCAGATCGTGCTCCTCGGTCACCTTGCGCGAAGGAAATGCGATCGACCAGAGGCGGACCAGCGGCCCGGAGGCGAGATAGGAGATCGTGCCGATGAAGAGGAATTGCCGCGGCCACTTGGAGGCGATGCCGAGGATCAGCGCCAGGAGCACGATGTACATCAGCGACCGCTCTTTCTGCAGCATCAGTCCTTTCTGACTGCGATAGCGGATCGGCGAGACCATGGCGAAGGCCACCGCCGCCGTCACCAACAGCATGACCATGGCGAACTTCTCATCGGTGACCGGCGCTGGCGCGTAGTAGATGATCGAGGCCAGCGTCAGCGCGCCGGCGGGACTGGGCAGCCCGGCGAAGTATCGGTAGTCGCTCTTTCCGGTCATCACGTTGAACCGCGCCAGGCGCAGCGAGACGCTGACCAGGAAGAGAAACGCGATGCCTCCGCCCAGGTTGCCGAGGACGTGAAGCCCCCACGCGTAGACCAGCACGGCCGGCGCTACACCGAAGGTCACCGCGTCGGCAAGCGAGTCGTACTCCTTCCCGAATTCGCTGGTGGCGCCCAGACCTCGCGCGATCAAGCCGTCGAAGGTGTCGAATACCGCGGCGATGAACAGCGAGAGGCAGGCCACCTCGAAGTATTGGATGGCCAGATCGCTTCGGCCGTTGGCCATGGCCTCGATGCCGCGCGTGCTGTTGACGATGGAGCGGAATCCGAAAAACAGATTGAGGACGGTAAAGGAAGTGGGAATGATGTAGACGCCGCGCCGGAGGTTCTTGCGAACGTCGGGAGGTCTCATGCCCGCTCCTCGATTTCGGCGATCACCGTCAAGCCGACCTTCACCTTTTCGCGCATCTGAACTTTGATGGTCGCCGCGGGGGAGAAAAAGACATCCACCCGCGATCCGAACTTGATCATGCCGATCCGCTCACCGCGGACGACTTCATCCCCTTCCTTCTTGTCGAAGACAATCCGGCGAGCCAGCAGTCCCGCAATCTGCTTGAGGGCCACCGTGCCGCCGCGGCCGTCCTCGATCACCACCAGATTCTGCTCGTTTTCCAGCGACGATTTCTCGGTAAACGCGGCGATCTTTTTCCCCGGGTTGTAGCGGTATTGCACGATCCGGCCGGTGATGGGCGCGCGATTGACGTGGACGTCGAAGACGGACATGAAAATGCTGATCTGCCGGGTGAGGCCGGGCCACACTTCGCCATCCTTCACCTCTTTGATCTGCACCACGGTTCCATCGGCCGGGGAAAGCACATCGACGTGACGCTCCGAGCCGCGGCGGTGCGGATCACGGAAAAAGTTGAGCAGGAAGAGGCTCAGGAAGCCAAAGACGATCGCCGCGATCCACCATTGGATGAGCAGCGAAAGCGCGGTGAGGATCACCGCGGGGATGATGAACAGCCAGCCTTCTGGGGCGAACCTCACTTTCGGCATGGGGCGATGTTATGCAAGAAACGGTGAAGTTCGAAGTTCGAAGTGCGAATTGAGAATGAAGAATGAGTCTCGTAGTTCTGAATTCTTCATTCGAACTTCGAACTTCGAACTTCAAATGAAACGGGGTTCCAGGAGGAACCCCGTTTAGTAGCATGCGGTTGCCAGTGGTCTACACGGTCGCGTTCGATGATTCCCACGACCGGATCTTCGCGGCCATTTGGTCTTTCAGATGGAGTTTTCGCTTCTTCAACGTCTTCTCTTCGATTTCCTCTTCGGTGGTCACTTGGCTCTTGGAGGCGAGCTCGCTGAGACGCGACTCACATGCATGATGCTCCTCGAGCCAGCTACGGAACTCTTCATCCTCGCTACTGAGAATCCGTTGAATGTCCGCGGTGCGGTCCGACATCCTTCGTCCTCCTTCGAAAGGTCCGTTCACGAACCGATTCTAGCACCGCGCGCGCCAGCGGCCGGCAACATTACGTGACGTGGCTAAATGCTGTACGATCAACGGGTTGAGCTTGCCGATCTCTTCGCGAAACGCGGTTGCACAAGCCGTTGTGCTGGTGGCGATTTCCGCGTTCATTACGCCCTTCCAGCGCGGCCTTTTTGTGGGCGATGAGACCAAATATGGGGAGGTCATTCGTGAGATGCGGACCACGGGCACCTTCTTTCTTCCGACGCTCGGCGGGACCCCGTTCACGCACAAGCCGCCGCTGCATTTCTGGCTCATCGACCTGCTGACGGTCCCGCTCGGGCTCTACTCCATGTGGGCCTTCGTGCTGCCGTCGCTTGCTGCGTTCATTCTTCTCCTGTGGCTGATGTGGCGGATGGGCGGGCCGCTCGCCGCGTTCGTCTGCGCCACGTCGCTGATGGTGTGGGCGTCGGCGCAGTCGGCGCGCATGGATGTCGGATTCACGGCGTTCATCACTCTGGCCGCCTGGATGATTCAGCGCGTCTTCGATCGGGGCGAGTCGCGGGCCCTGGTGCTGGCCGGTGTGTCGGTGGCCATCGCCACTCTGATCAAAGGTCCGATGGCGCCGGTGATCGGCATGGTCCTTTTTCTCCTCGAAGCGTGGCGCCGTCATTCGCTGCCCCGCGCCCGCTATGCGCCTGCCGTGGCGCTGATGATCGTGATCCCGCTGCTGTGGTTCGTACCGGCGATGATGCTGGGCGGCGATGCCTTCACGCACGAGGTAATCGTCAAGCAGACCGTGGGACGCGCGTTCGCCTCGTGGGTGCACAAAGCGCCGCCCTGGTATTACCTGCTGCACATGCCGGGCATTCTTTTTCCGTGGTTCTTTCTGGCCCTGGCGGCGCTTCGCGGCGCCAATCGTTTTCATCTCAGCTGGATCGCAGCGGTGATCGTTCCCTATTCGTTGATGAGCAGCAAACTCGATGTCTACATGATGGCCATGATTCCGCCGGTGGCATTGCTGATTGCCGATTTTGTAGAGAGGGGGGATGGGTGGGCCCACTGGCTCAACGTCGCCACGCTGGCGGTCATCGCGGTCCTCGGCGCTGCGGCGATCGTCGTTCTGCCGCGCCAGCCATTGATCGATACGCAACGGGTGAAGATGTTCTTCGTCATCCTCGCTGCAGCGGCGATCCTCGCGCTCCTCATCGCACTGATCAAACGCGATCTGCTGACGTCGACTCTCTTCGTCGGAATCGTCCCCATCGTGGCATTCGTCTATGCAGCGGCTGCTCTGATGCCACTCGCCAACGAGTTGGCCACGCCACAGCCTCTGATCCGCGCTTTGCTCCGGCAGAATGTGCCGCCAGAGCAGATGGCCCTTTACGCCTGTCCGCATCTGTGGAGCCGTGACTTTCCGCGGCAGCTCGAGCGCGTTCGCTACGCGGACGCAAGCAGCATCGGAACGCCCGCGCTCATCGCCACCAGCCGGGCGCATGCGGGTGAGATCGGCGGCACACTTCGGATGTATCGCAAAGTGGACGAGTTGCGGATGATCGGAAAGTGGTTCGATGTCTATCGACGCTAAGCGGCGCACGGTCTCCTTCGCGTTCATCGCGCTGCTGGTGCTGTCAGTGTGGTGGCCGTCGCCAATCGTCTCCGTGAATCGCCTCTGCTGCAACGCTCCTCTCGGGATCGACGAGCTGTCGTTCCTCGGGCGCGAGTCGCCTGCTTGGGATTTGGCCTTCTGGTGCGTGGCCGGGCTCTTCGCCCTCCTGCTGCTGCAAGACGCGCGCGATTTCAGCGGGGTGCGGGAAGAGTTGCGAGGGACGCGGGTGAAGGTCACCATGGCAGTCGCTGTCGCCGTTGCAGGCGCCGCGGCGATCGTGGCGATCATCTGGCTGTCCGCCGACGCCCCGATCACCGCCTGGGCAGAGCGAATCAACTCCAATGAGCTGGAAGATTGGATTCGTCTGGCCAACCGCTTCGGTGGCGGTATGAATCCGGTGATGATCATCGCGTTCTTTCTCATCGCCGGCGTCGCGTACAGCCGGCGTCGGTGGATCGGTTACGCCATACGCATGGCCCTGGCCGGAGCAGCGGCAGGAATCCTCGTGCAGTTGGTCAAGCTCCTGGTCGGTCGCACGCGTCCGGAACTGTGGCTGGGACCCTTCCATCACGCGCGCGCCTCGGCCAGCTCGTTCCCCAGCGGGCACACGGTCGGAGCGTTCGCCCTGGCCGGCGTGCTGATCTTCAACGCCGAATCGAAGTCACTTCGGGTGATCGCAGTGATCCTGGCGTTCGCGGTCGCGCTGTCGCGGGTGCTGGCCTTTCGGCACTGGACGTCCGACGTCGCCGCATCGGCGGCCATCGGCCTGATCGTCGCCTCTACGCTTCGATCTCCGCGAAATTGACGCTCACCAGCCGCGAGCAGCCTGCCTCTTCCATGGTCACGCCATAGAGCACGTCGGCCGCTTCCATCGTTCGACGGGAGTGGGTGATGACGATGAACTGCGTCTCGTGCGACATGTCGCGTACCAGGCGAACGAAGCGCTCGTTGTTCACTTCGTCCAGCGGGGCGTCGACCTCGTCCAGGATGCAGAACGGTGAGGGCTTGTAGCGGAAGATGGCGAAGAGCAAGGCCAGCGCGGTGAGAGCGCGCTCGCCGCCGGAGAGGAGGGCGATCGATTGGTTCTTCTTGCCGGGCGGCTGAGCGATCAGCTCGATACCGCTCTCCAGCATGTCTTCTTCGTCCAGGAGCTGCATCCGCGCCGTTCCCCCGCCGAACAACGACGCGAAGATCTCGCCGAATGCTTGATTGACGCCGGCGAACGCGTCGCGGAACAGATCGCGCGAGGTCATGTTGATTTTGCGGATCGTCCCGCGGAGCGATTCGATGGCCTGCACCAGGTCATCGCGCTGCGTGCGCAGGAAAGATTCGCGCTGCTCCAGCTCCTGCGACTCTTCGATGGCCAGCACGTTCACCGGCCCGACTTTCTCCAGGTGTTCGATCAGGCGCGCGACTTCCACATCCAGCGCCGCGCGGGCGTCATCATCGGAAGGCGCCTCGACCTCGGCGAGAGCATCGACACCGGCATGGAGGTCGAGAGCGATCTGCTCGCGCAGCAGTTCGAACGCAGACCGGGCGCGGTCTCGCCGGCGTTCCGCCTCGAACAGGGCGTCCTTCGCCGCGTTCCACTGCTGTCGTGACTGCGCGCCGGCACCCTGCAGCCCCTGAACGCGGCGTTCCAGTTCGGCCACCTCGGTCTCCAGCGCGGCCCGCGTCGCGGCGAGCTCCTGAAGTTTCGCTGACGACTGGTCGAGCTGAATGCGCGCCTCGTCTGCCGCCTTCGCGGTGTCCTGCTGCTTCCGCGACAACGCGTCGATGTCGTTTTGAAGCTGAGTGCGGCGAGAGGCAAGCGTAATCACGACGCGGGAAAGGTTGTCGAATTCGCGCTGCACGGCCGTGACGTTCCCCGTCGCCGCTTCCACATCGACGCGCGCTTTGGATGCGACGTCAGTGATCTGCTCGAACGCAGCGCGAGCAGTTGTCAGTTGGTCCTCGCTGCGGCGGATCTCGTCGTGCGTCTGGCGCTCGCGCCCTTCCAGCCGCTGGAGATCCTCGACGGCAGCATTCCTGCGCGCCACGAGCTGCTCTTTCTCTTCGACATAGAGCGTCCGCTCGTCGGACGCGACCTGAAGATCGCGTTCGAAGCGATCGAGCTCCACGCCGGCGCGCTCGCGTTCGTTGCGGCGATCGTGCAGGTCCGTCTCCGCGACGCGCATTCGCTCTTCGGCGAGGATGCGCGCATCGTCTGCAGCGTGAAGATCTTCTTCCAGCTTCTGCAGCTCCGCGGCGATCCCCGTGGCGCGAGTCTCTTCGCTGCCCAGCAGGGCCTGAAGATCGCTGAGCTGCCGCTTGAGTGAGAAGACGCCGGGCGTGGCTCCTTCCGTTTTTCCCCCGATCACCAGGGGACCGCGCACGATGTCGCCGTCGAGCGTGACGAACGTTGCGTAAGGCCGCTCCCTCGCTCGCTCCAGCGCTTGCTCCAGATCGCCGACGATGTATGCCTCCGGGATCGCCTCGCGCACAGCGTCAGCAACGGATCCTTCTCCCACCACGGCATTTGAAGCGTCGCCGCGGCGGCTTCCCTCGCCGCCGCGCTGGTAGTCGAGGGTGATGAACGCGCCTCGCCCGGCGCCGCGTTGCCGCAGGCGGGCGACGGCCGCGGATGCGGTTCGCCGGTCATCGACGACGATCGCTTTTGAAACTTCGCGAAGCAGGGCATCGAGCGCGGCTTCGAATCCTTCGGCCGCCCTGACTGCCTCCGCCGCCGCGGTGACATTGGGGATCAGCTCCAGAATGGCGCGCCGAACTTCTTCTTCCTGCGATTCCAGTGAGGTCAGGAGGGTGCGCAACGAATCGATCTTGTAGGTCGTCTGCGAAACGCGATCGCGGGCCTTGGAGAGCGATTCGCGCATTGCGTCACGCTGAGCGGTCAGCTCGTCGCGGCGGGCCGCCGCGTCCCGCGCCCGATGCTGTGCCTCGACCAGCGTTTGTTCCGCGACGCGGAGAGACGCCTCCTGCTCGCTGAGCGTCATCCGCGCGAAATCGCGGCTCTCGGACGCGCGGCGTGCCGCCTCGTGAAGCTTGCCGAGGTAGAACTGGCATTTCTCGACGGCCACTTCGATCTGATGGACCTGGTTCCGCGCCTCGGCGCTGCGGGCGATGGTGCGCATCAGCGTTTCGCGCGCATCGGCCAATGCCTTCTCGTGCGTGCGTACCTGATCCGATTTTTCCTGTCGCTGCTGCTCGAGCTGATCGGCGATCTCGCGCAGCCGGTTGCGCTCCGCGCGCGCCGTCTCCAGCGCGCCGGCCTGCTGATCGAGAAGAGTCTGCTGTTCCGCCGACTCGCCTAACACCTGCGCGACCTGCGCGTGCCCGCTCTCGATCCGCTGCATCAGATCGGCAGTCTGGATTTGCGACTGCTGCAGGAACGATCGCAGCCGCTCCACCTCGCCATTGAGCGCGGCCATCTCTTCGCGCACGTTTGACGCGAATGTCGTGCGCGTGGAGAGAAGCATGCGGTGTTCATCCAACGTTCCTTCCGCGAAGGCGAGCTGCTCCGCCTCTCTCCGTTCCGTCGCCTGGGCGTTGCTCACGCCTTCGTCGGCGGAGCGCTGCTCCGTCTCTGCGGCGACGAGTCTTCCCTTGTAGAGAGATCGCTTGGCAGTGGAGAGTTCCTCGGACAGCTCCCGATGCCGTCTCGCTTTGCCCGCCTGCCGTTTGAGCGAATTCAGATTCCGCGTGACTTCGGCGAGCGTGTCGTCGATGCGCAACAGATTGGCCTGCGTCTCTTCCAGTTTTAATTCCGCCGCGCGCCGTTTGGTCTTGTACTTCGTGATTCCCGCTGCCTCCTCGATCAGACGGCGGCGGTCCTGTGGCTTGTTGGAAAGGATCAGGTCAATCTTCCCCTGCTCCATCACCGAGTAGTTGCGAATCCCCAGGCCGGTATCCATGAGGATGTCCGAGATGTCCTTCATGCGGACGCGCCGGCCGTTGAGACGGAACTCCGACTCGCCCGTGCGAAACACACGGCGGTGCAGCGTGATCCGGCCGTCGTCGGCGGCGGGATGGCCGTTGTCCGTCTTCAACGTGAGCGTGACTTCGCCCATCGAAAGCGGCCGGCGGCGCGCTGACCCCTGGAAGATGACGTCTTCCATCGTTTCGCCGCGGATGTGCGAGGCGCGGTTCTCGCCCAGAACCCAGATGATGGCGTCACAGATATTCGACTTCCCGCAGCCGTTCGGCCCGACCACTGCGGTCAACGCGGCAGGGAAGGTGAGGTGGGCAGGGTCATAAAACGACTTGAAGCCGTGGATCTCGAGCTTTTCCAGACGAAGCATTTCTTGTGGCGTGGATCCCCCGCGTGGTGTCATCGGAGGGTAGCATGGCGATCAACAAAAAATCGCGTTGACACATGCCAGCCGCACATGTTCCAGTGCTGAACGAAGTGCCGAGTGCCCGGTCGATTGATTCTTTTTTGACGAGGGAGATCGATGTCGGGTCATTCCCCTCCGCCTCGTATGTCGTGGGATCGCCGCGGGGGATTGAAATCGAAGGCGCCGTGGGGCACGCCGTCGCCGTCCCACTGCGCGTCCCGGCGACGGTGGAGACGGTCTACGACTGCGCCTCGATCACCAAGCCGCTGATCACGACCACGCTGATTCTGCTGGCCGTGGCCGAACATCAAATCACTCTCGATGATCGTTTCCAGGGCTTCACCTATCGCGAGCTTCTCACCCACACCTCCGGTTTGCGCGCCTGGATGCCGTTGTATGCGTACGACGACTATCTGCGGGCCATCCTGGATGAGGGGCGGGAGTGCGAGCGCGGGACGAGGGTCATCTACTCCGATCTCAATTTCATCATGCTGTGGTACGCCGCGCGTGCGATGTACGGCGACTTCATCGCCGCGGCGGGGAAACGCATCTTCGGTGCGCTTCAGCTGCGCGATGCGATGTTCAATCCCATGGCGCTACTCCGTCCCCGAATCGCGGCGACGGAGTGGGGCCAGCGATACGAGGCGAAGATGGCGAACCGTCCGGCGGCGCGCGACGGATTGATCTGGGGAGAGACCCACGACGGCAATTCGTTCTTCGCCGGCGGCACGGCAGGAAACGCGGGACTCTTCGCCACGGCTCGCGCCATCTTTCGAATCGCGCAGGCCTGGGTGAATGCCGAGCTGTTGCCGCGGCCGCTGGTGGATGACGCGACGCGGAATCACACGCCGCGTATGAACGATGCCCGCGGCCTGGGCTGGCAGCTTCCGACTGGCAGCGAGGCGACGAAGATGCTCTCACCTCGCTCGTTCGGGCACACGGGGTTCACCGGGACGTCGCTGTGGATCGATCCCGACCGCAAACGCACCATGATTCTGCTGACCAATCGCGTGCATCCGTGCGCTGCGCCGATCAACATGCAGCGGATTCGGGGCGAGTTTCACCGCCTGGCCTTGTAACGCCGGCAACTTGCCGGCGGGTGCGCGGGCTGCCAGCCCGCGCCGGCAAGCTGCCGGCGCACCCGCCGCCAGGTTGGCGGCGTTACTTGCTCCACACGCTTCCCGGCGCCCATGCCGCCGCGCGCGCGCGTAGCTCGCTGGCCCGGGCCGAGTCGCCGGAAGCGTGCGACAGCGCGGCGTACATCACCAGCGTTTCCGCGAGCAGCGGATCGCGATCGGTGTAGTCATCGTGAAAGCGCGTCTCCAGCAGCTCGAGGTTGTCGCCGTAGATCTGCAGCGCCTCGTCACGTTTTCTGCGTTTGAGCAGGATGTAGGCGAGAGCGAGCGCCTGGAACTCCATTTCGAGATCGCGGCCGAGGTGGGCCAGTGAGAGGGCGATGCCTTCGCGAGCGGCAGGATCGTCGGATCGCCGATACGATTCAATGGCCTCTTCGAATCGTCCCTGCAGCTTGAGCGCTTCGGCCCGATGCATCCAGTCATCTCCGGCTGCGGCGACAGCATCCGCGTAGCGGCCTTGCTGAATGAGTTTCTGCACGGTGGTGTCCGGCTTCTGCGCCAGCATGTAGACGAGGAGCCAGGCGACGAGGGCGGCGATGACTACGGCGGTGGCGACGAGCATCTACTGATTCGGAGGCTGCGCGGTCGGCTGGGGATTCGTCTCGGTCGCCGGTTCAGCGGCCGGTGGTTGCTGAGCCATCTTCGCGCGTTCTGCAGCGGCGGCGGCCCGAGCCCGACGTGCTGCCTCTCGCGCATTGAGTTGGTCAATGACCTCCTGCGGCGGCGGAACGGCGCCCGGCTCGACCACCAAGTTGCGCATCGTTTCCGGATGGCCGTCGTACTGGAGTTGCATCTCGGGCATCGGAAGGGGTTTGGTCGTCTCTTCCACCTGATTGTTCAGGTCGGCCACGTCAGTGAGCGGAACGGCCTCGGCGTCCGACACCGCAGTCTGGTTGCGGCGGCTGATGAACTGATGCAGGCCTCCGAGTATCAGAAAACCGAGGAGGATCGCGACGGCGATGACCAATCCCTGTCGCTGCCGCGCATATTCGAGCAGTCCCTCCGTCGCGGAGATCTTGCGCGGCTGAAAGACTTCCTGCATCACAGCCTGCGTGTCGACTTTCTCCCCCGTGCGCGGATCGGCGCCGCAGTAAGGACAGAGTCGCGCCGCGGCGTCGATCTCGTGCCGACAGGCAACGCAGACTGCGCTACTCATTTGCGTGAATCGTTATATCGACAGAGAAGCGCGCCGTCACGGGGACGCCGTTCTCCGTCGCCGGCTTGAACCGCCAGCTCTGGACCGCGCGGATCAACTTCGACGTCTCGCCAGGGATCGCCTCGGCGATGTCGATGTCCTGGACCAGGCCATCCGGGCCGATGGTGAGAAAGAGACGCGCGGTTGTATCGCGGTTGACGTGGATATCAGGCACCGGCTGATACTCGGGCACCGGCTCGGTGCGTGCGACGACGCGGCGCGGCTCGGGCGCGGGCTGCGGCGGCGTCGATTCGGTCTTAGTTGGGCGTTCGCGCTCCGCTCGCCGAGGCGGCGGCGGTTCAGACGAAGTTCCGGTGATCGTGCGCGGATCGAGGGACGGACCCGCCGCTTTTTTCTGCGCTTTCGCGCGAGCGGCCGCGGCCGCATATTCGTCCGCCGGCAATGCGGTGGCGTCGCTCGACTGCTGACCTTCGGCCTGCGGCGGCGCGCTGGTGATCGGTTGCTCGACGGATGGAAGCGCATTGCCGTCCGTGACGGGCACCAGCGTCACGATGTTGTGCGCAGGCGGAGGCGCCGCGGTGGAATGAGCTGGCGATGCTCCGTTCCTGTTCTGCGCAGCCTTCACCTCGCTGGCGTCGAAGCCATGGATGAACGTCCCGATGACGAATGCGATCACAACCAGCGCCACGAAGGCGATGATGGCGATGATCTTCGGACGCCATGGGTTGTCTGACGGAGGGACATACGCCGGCTGAGTGGTTGGAGTCTCGACCCTCGCGGGCGGCGCTTCCGATTGATCCCAGTTGCAGAATGGGCAGGCGCGGGCGTACGCATCGATCGGACGCCCGCAGCGAACGCACGTTTTTCGGTCAGCCATCGCTACTCCAATCGCTGCAACCGCCGTACCGCGTCGTTCCAGATGAACACGCCGTCCGGGCCGACGCTAAACGCCGAAGGAGCAATGCCTTTCGCCAGCACAACGCTCCTCGACTTCGTGAAGCGATACAGCGTACCGCTGCTCGTGTCAAAGGCAAACCACGCCGAACCGCGGACGATGACCCGGTCGACGCCGGTTGGGAACTGCGAGGCCCTGCCCCCGAACAGACCGAGGCCGAGAAGGCCGCGGAGAAAACCGCGCGTCACCGCCTGAGTAAACGATTGCGCTCCCTCGATCATCCACACCCGCTTGGCCGAAGGGTCGGCGACGGCCAGGGTCCGCGCGGTGAGGGCGGTGGATCTCGACGCGAACGCGACGTCGACGGGCACCGCGCCGACATCGATGTTGCCGGCCGATGTCATTGAGGCCAGCGACACCACACCGATCTTCGCCGCGCGGGGATAGGCGAGGTACGCATTCCTGCTATCCAACTCCAGATCGGAGGCGAAGGGCCCAACCTGGGCCGAGCGATGAACCGCAAATGGCGAGATCGTGATTTCCTGCAGAACACCGGCGGCCCGCGAGTAGACGTAGATGCGGTCGCCCGCTTGTCGAATGAATGCCGGATCAGCTGCCACGGCCACAGACGCCTTTGCCCCGTCCGATCCAATCCGATCCAGCGATCGTGCGTCGCGTGCGAGGAGAAAAAAGTCGCCGCCGACGAAGAGGCCGTCGATCGGAGTCTCGCCGGTGTGAACGGTGCGGCCGCGGCCTGTCGGCAGGTCAGCTACGCGCGCTTCGTTGTTGATCGAGTCGATCACCGCGATTCGGTCGCTGGAGGCAATGACCGCTGTCGGCGAATCGACGCCCTCGCCGCTCCACAGCACCTCGCGTCCGCTGCGATCGAAAAGCTGCAGTGAGCCTGAGTTGGCAAGGGCAACGCCGCGGGGAGTGGTGGTCACGACCTGCGCGAATGCACCGGGGACGATCAGCAGGCAGACGATGCCCCATCGTTTCATCGCAGGGCTTCCAGTCGCAGCGGTTCGAGGAGGAGCGCATCGGCGCCGTCTTGCTGGGTCGCGCCGAGGATGCGATAGGTGAGTCGGAGGGGAGTCTGCGGCGCGAACGTGCCGTTGAACGCGATCGGTTCGGCGAAGCGGAACGGGACCGCGTCGATGCTTCCGCTTTCAAAAATGGTCTGACCTGACGCCGGCGGGGACGCCGGCGCCCCACTGAAAACGGCGGTGGAGATGAAGGTCATTGCGTCGAGCTGCGCGCGCTGTTCCGCCGTCAGCCGATCGTCGCGAAACAGCGCGATCAGCGCTCGCAGTTCGGCGGCGGTCGGCGATGCGCTTTTCGCCCGGCTTCGAAGGAATGCCGGAATCTCGGCCGACGCGCGTCGCTGCTGGATCTCCCGTCGCAATTGCTTCAACGTGTCGTTGTCGGGAAACTGGAGCACCAGCGCATCAATTGTCGCCGTCGCCGCGACCAGTTCGCCTCGCTGCATTTGCGCGAGAGCCACCCGCACCTTTGCCCCAGTCGTATTGAATTCCTGCTCGCCGCTCGCCGCCCGCTGTTCGCCGAGGTATCGCTGATAATCGCGGATCAGCGGCAGGGAAAATGGATTCGCATCAAACGCGTCGGCGTAGTAGCGCTCCCGCTCCGCGGGCGTCCGCGCCAGCCGGGCCAGGGCGGTGAGCGCGGTCGGATCATCGCTGCGAGCCGCCAGCACGCTCTCGTATTGCGCGCGCGCACGAGCGATATCCCCACGATCTTCGTATAGGCGAGCCAATCGGAGTTGCGCGCGATTGAGCAACGAGACGTACGCGGCCCCTTCCCCACGAGCGGAGGAGTAGATCTCGAACGACTCTGTTCGGGCCACATCGCGCTTCACGTTGCTGAATTCATTCGAGTTCAGCGATGTCACCACTTCGAGCAGCAGTTGCTCGGCCTCCGCGGTCTGGTTCAGATCGATCAGCGATGAGGCCAGCGAATATTCGTAAATGCCCAGGTCGAGGCGGTTGCTCGTCGTGGGCGACTGCTGCACGTCTCGCCTGGCCATGGCCACAGCGTTTCGGGCGGCGCTGACCGCTTTCGCCGGCCGGCGCAGGACGGACATCGTGCTGGCGACCAGGTTCCACGTCTTCGCCGAATCGCTCGTGTACCGAAGAGCCTCCTCCGACAGGACAAAGGCATGCGCGCCGTCTCCCAGCTTCGCGTCCGCCAGTGCGGCGTACGAAGTCGCTGTGGCGTATCGCGTCATGGCCGATGCCCGGCGTGCATCGAGTCGTTCTTTTTCCGCGATCTCCAGCGCTTTGATGTACTCCCCGCGAGCTAGAGCGCTCTCGTTTCGTGCGGCGCGCAGATCGCCGAGATTCAGATGCCCGGAAAGCTGGGAGAGAAAGTCGGTGGAGCGCGCGACCTGCCGCTCCATCTGCTGGATCTCGAAGTCGGAAGCGATGCGGGTCTGCGCCGCCAGCGGGGCGGCGATGAGCAGAGCGAGCAGCGAGCGGCGCGCGGCGAGCAGGATCATTCGGCGAAGTAACCTTTGCGGGCGTTCAAGATCTCGATGTCTCTTCGCCGCGGCGTGATGCTGATCGATCGCCAGCCGCTGCCATTTCCGTGGCTTTGGTAGACGAGCTGGTAGCGGCTGTTGATGTCCTGGATCATTCGCCGGAGGTGGCTGTCGATGGTCGACGTGTTGGCGCGGGCGATCGCCCCGCCGGTGTTTTTGGCCGCCTGCTCCAGAAAGCGATTCGGATCGCCGAAGACGATCGCGTCAAGGATGGTCTTCGTCCCGCTGATCCTCCGCAGCGCTTCCTCCTCAGAGATGAAACTGTTGCGGTCCCCGCCGTCGGTGATCACGATCGCGTACGTTCGCTCCCGGGAGGCGATCGAGCTCACTGCGTCGCGCAGCGAGGTGCCGCCTGACGGTGTCACTCTGCCGAAGATGTTCGCGACTCTCTCCCCGCGCACGACGGACCGCGGCTTCATCACGTTGTGGTTGAACAGCACCGCCTCGACGCGATCGTCGGCCCGAAGCAGCTTCGATTCCCGATCGATGGCGCGGAGCGCGGCCTCGAGTTTGCCGCCGCCCATGCTCAGCGACCGATCGACGACGAAGACGAATCGCGCCGGTCCGCGGTCCGCGCGCACTTCCCGGATGGTCTGATCGACGTTGTTCTCGCGCACGCGCAGATCGTTCCCGGTGATGCTGCGCTCCGACCGGATGCGCAGCGGCACTTCGACCAGATCGACATTCAGCGTCTCGCCAGCGGTGATCGCCGCGGTCACGATCCGCGCAGTGTCCGTTGTCCGATAGCCGTTCGAATACACCCTGGCCACGATCTCGTGGCCGGCGAGCGACGATCCGAAATCGTGCGCGATTCGAAATGGAGCCCTCCGGGCCACGCCGACCAGCGCGCCGTCCACGTAGAACTCCACGCGATCCACGCCGGTCACGCTCGTGGTCACTTCGATCGGCAACGGGCCGAGCGCCTGTCCTCCCTCCTGCGGCGAGATAAACGTCACCTCTGCAGCGTGTGTTGCTGGGGCGAGGCACAGCAGAACGGCCACGAAGATCGATTTCACGCTGCGTGCAACCGGCCCCGACGAGTAAGCTATTTCGATTGTGAGCCTCGATGCGATCGCGCTGGCCAGCAGGCTGATCGACATTCCTTCGCCCACCGAGGAGGAGCGGGCGGTCGGGGAGTTCCTGCATCAGGAGTTGGCAAGGCTCGGATATTCGGTCCGCCGGCATGCCGTCGGCGATTCCCGATTCAATCTCTACGCGGCGGCGGGAGGAAAGCCGCGCGTCGTTCTCAATTCGCACATCGACACTGTGCCACCGTGGTTTGCATCGCGCGTGGACGATCAATATGTCCACGGTCGGGGAGCGTGCGACACGAAGGGAGTCATCGCCGCGATGATTGCGGCGGGCGAGCGGTTGCGGGCGGAAGGCAACCGCGATTTTGCGTTTCTCCTCGTTGTCGGCGAAGAGACCGATTCGATCGGCGCGAAGAGCGCGAACATCGAATTCGCCGGCCTTGGATCGGAATACGTGATCGTCGGCGAGCCGACGGAGTCGAAGTTCGCCCGCGCATCGAAAGGGGCACTGACCTGCACGCTGCGCTTCGATGGCGTCGCCGCGCATTCTGCGTATCCGGAGCGCGGCGATTCGGCGATCAACAAGATGATCGCCGCGATCGCTGAGATCAATCGAGCCGACTGGGGGACGCATGAGGAGCTGGGCAAGGCGACGGCGAACGTCGGCGTGGTGCGCGGCGGCGAGAAGCCGAACATCATCGCCGGATCGGCCGAATGCGAGGTGATGTTTCGAACCGTGGCCGATCCGGCTGAGGTCCGCGCGAAATTGGAGCGGCTGGCCGCCCGTTTTGGCGGCCGGATCGTGGCGGCCCGAGGCAACCCGCCGCAATTCATGGTTGTACCGAAAGGGGCGCCGTCCACCGTTGTTGCGTTCAACACCGACGTGCCGCACCTGGGAAACCTGGGAAAGCCGCTGCTCTTCGGACCCGGATCGATTCTCGATGCTCATGGAGCGGACGAGCGGATTGCGAAGCGGGATTTGTTGGCCGCCATTGATGTTTACTACGGAACCGTACGGCAGTTGCTGGGTTGCTGAGTTGCTGGGTTGCTCAGGAACTCAGCAACTGAGCAACCGAGAAACCCAGCAACCATGGCAAGACTGATCGACGACATCTTCCTCATCGCTGCCGTTCGCACGCCGATCGGCAAATTCGGCGGCGGACTGTCGCCGCTCACGGCGGCGCAATTGGGAACCGAGAGCGCGAA
>QHVS01000258.1 GCA_003223635.1 Acidobacteriota bacterium
AAGGGATTTTTCAGAGGATACCAGAGGGGCGGGCGAGCGCTTCCCGGATCGCCTGCGCGATCCGGTCGACATGCGCCGTCAAACCGTGATCGCCTTCGGCAATCACCACGAACTTCGACTGTCTCGCCAATGCGCCACTCGATTGCCATGAATGCCAGACCGAAGCGACCCGCTGGAGGGGCACGCTTTCATCCTTGCTTCCGATGAGGATGGTGACGGGAACCGGGGGTGGCGTTTCATCGACGGTCACTTTGGCCATCTGCTTGAAGAACGCGCGGTGGATCGGCGCGTCTGTCCCGAGAGCGTAGTTCGGCACCATGACCAGATCGCCCGGCGGGATCCGGTCGAGCCATTGATCGGCCACGCCGAGCGCCGGGGCGATTAACACCAGCGGCGCGCGGAGACCTCGCTTAACGACGGCCAGAGCGACGAGTGCGCCCAGGGAGCTGCCGACGACCGCGTGTGGCACAGGCACTCCTGCCTGTGCAGCCTTCTCCACCATCGCGTCGAAATCCAGCCTCTCGAATGACGGGACGTTGAGATCCGGAGTCACCAGCTCGATCTGCGGTGCCAGTAGCGGACGAAGGCTGCGAATCTTCTGGCTCTCCGGAGAGGACGCGAAGCCATGTAGATAGAGGATAGAGGACACCGGGGGATTGTATTGAGAAGCGAGCAGCGAGCAGCGAGCGGCGAGCGGGCCCCCCTTCCCGCTCGCTGCTCGCCGCTCGCCGCTCGCTTACAATCAATCATGTCTCCGGCGCGCTATCTGCTCTGGCTCCTGATCCCCCCCGCGGCCATCTCCATCCCTCTCTCCTTTCTCTTTATCGGCCAGGTGGTTCGCCTCAGCCGGGTCGGCGCGGCGACGGTGGTCCTTTTGCTCATGGCCATCTACGCAGTGGTCGCGCTGCTGTACGTCCGCGCCCTTCTCCCCCGAGTGCGCGCCGTGGAGAAGGCCCTCGGCAGCGGCCAAGACGCATCGCGCGCGATGTCCGACGCGCTCGTGGCGACGGAGCGAGCCTCGCTCATCGGTTTCTCCGCCACCGGCGTGGCATTCGTCGCCGCCGCGACGTTCCTGGTGATGCCGTCACTTCTCGGCGCCTCGTACTTCGTCGTCGCGGCGCTTCTCACGGTGTTCTCCGGCATCGCCTGGGCCTACGCGGCCGGCAAGCATCAGCTCGTCCGCGCCGCGCAGCGCGCCTCATCCACCCGCTACCTCGGCCGCGAGTTTCCCGTCGGCCGCAAGATCGCCACGGTGTTCATCGGCTCATTTATCATCGCTGCCGCGGTGTTGATCGCCCTCATCCCCTCGAGGACGGCCACGGCGCTCGAGCAACTGGCCATCACCTCCTCCGCCGATCGGTTCGACCGCGTCTACGAAACAGCGAATCTCCTGGCCCGGGTCGATCCGATGGTTCTCGACGACCTGCGCCAGTACATTCCGGCTGGCTACGCGTTGCACCTCATTCAGAAGAACGGGCGGGTGACCAGCACGCGCGATCCGCTGATCGCGCCGGAGGTGCGGGCCATTCAGCGGATGGGAAGCGGCGACAGCACTGCATTCGTCTCGCCGCACGTCGTCAAATTCGCCCGCCTGAAAGACGGATCGATCCTCGTGCTCGGAATTCCGTGGGAGCCGTATCGCAACATCCCGGTGCAGATCACGCTGTACACGGTGATCATCGCGCTGATCACCACGCTCGTCTTCACGCTGGCCACCTATTTTCTGGCGCGCGACGTCACTACGCCGATCCGCGAGCTGCGTCTGCTGGCGGCGCAGATGGCCCAGGGCAACTTCGACGCCGCGTCGAAGATCTTTTCCGATGACGAGCTGGGGCAGCTCGCGGACAGCTTCGGCGAGACGCGCGAAAATCTTCGCCGCCTCCTCGGGCGGGTGGGCGGCAGCGGCACGACGATCACCGACGGCGTGCGGGTGATCACCGGCGGCACGGAGTCGCTGCTGACGCGCGCGCGCAATCAAACCGAATTGACGGAGCGCTCGGCCACGGCGCTGGAAAACGTCCGCGGCGGAATTCGCAAGGTCCTCGGCGCCGCCGAGACCGTCGCCGCGCTGACCGAAGACGCCTCCAGCCGCGCGCTGGAGCTTCAAGCCTCGGCCGAGGAGGTGGCGAAGAGCACGGATCATCTTTTTCAATCCGTGGAGAAGACGTCGTCGTCCACGGGCCAGATGGACGCCTCGACGCGGGAGATGTCGCAGCGCACGGACGTGCTGGCCGGGATCGGCGACGAGGTCCTGTCGTTCGTGGCGGAGATGGATGCCACGATCGGCGATCTGCGAGGCAGCGCGCAAGCGGACGCGGAGATCTCCAGTCAGGTGCGCGAGGATGCCCAGGCGGGTGGCAGGGCGGTGGCGAAAATCGTGGAGGGAATCCATCTGTCGCGCGACCTGGCCAACAGCA
>QHVS01000259.1 GCA_003223635.1 Acidobacteriota bacterium
GAGATTGCGAGCCCGCACGATTCCGCGTAAATCGCCTTTGACCAGCGTCACGTCGGCGCTTTCGATGGCCACGTCGGTGCCGGTTCCCATGGCGATGCCGACCTCAGCGCGCGCCAGTGCCGGGGCGTCGTTGATTCCGTCGCCGGCCATCGCCACGAGGTGACCCTCTTCCTGCAGGCGTCGCACCGCAGCTTCCTTTTCCGCCGGCAGCACCTCGGCTTTCACCCGATCGATTCCGAGCTGCTTCGCCACGCTCTCCGCCGTCGACCGCGCGTCGCCGGTAATCATCATGATGGAGATCCCTTTCGCCTGGAGCGCACGCAGCGCGTCGGGCGCGGTCGGCTTGATCGCGTCGGCTACGGCGATGCGGCCGGCGGCATGGCCATCGATGGTGACGACGACTCCCGCTGTCTCACCAAAACGACCCACCTCGACACGGTGGCCATCCACTCGACCGATCACTCCCTTTCCCGGAATGGTCCGCACATCGGTCGCTTTTCCGATCGCCATGCCGCGCTCTTCAGCGGCGGCAATGATGGCGGCAGCCAGCGGATGTTCACTGGCCCGCTCGACCGCAGCCGCCATGGCCAGCACGTTCTCTTCGCCCTCCACGGCAATGACCTTCGGCTTTCCCTCTGTCAGGGTGCCGGTCTTGTCGAGCACCAGTGTGTCGACTTTCGCGAAGAGCTCGAGCGCCTCGGCGTTCTTGATCAGGATTCCTGCCGTCGCTCCTTTGCCAGTGGCCACCATGACTGACATCGGTGTGGCCAATCCGAGCGCACAGGGGCAGGCGATGATCAGCACGGCGACAGCGTTAACCAGCGCGTGAGGCAGGCGCGGCTGGGGACCGACCAACATCCAGGCGACGAAGGTGGCCAGCGCGACTGCGATGACGATCGGCACGAACCATGCGGAGACGACATCGGCCAGCCGCTGGATAGGCGCGCGACTGCGCTGCGCCTCAGCCACCATGCGCACGATCTGCGCGAGAAGCGTCTCCGCCCCGACGCGCTCCGCCTGCACGATGAATGACCCCGTGGTGTTGACGGTCCCCGCCGTGACCTTGTCGCCTTTCTGTTTCTCGACCGGAATGGGTTCCCCGGTGATCATCGATTCATCGATGACGCCGGAGCCTTCGACCACCACGCCGTCGATTGCGATCCTCTCGCCCGGGCGGACGCGGATGCGCATGCCCGGCTTGATCGATTCGATCGACATGTCGTGCTCACTGCCGTGCATCAGCACGCGTGCCGTCCTCGGCGTGAGGCGGAGCAGGGCGCGAATCGCGCCGGAGGTTCGCTCGCGCGCTCGCAACTCGAGTACCTGGCCGAGGAGAACGAGCGTGGTGATGACTGCAGCGGCTTCGAAGTAGACCGGCAAGCCGATGAATGTGGCGATGATGCTGTAGATGTACGCCGTGCCGGTGCCCATGGCGATGAGCGTGAACATGTTGAGATTGCGCGTGACGATTGAGGACCATCCGCGTTCGAAGAAGGGCCATCCGCCCCAGACGACGACCGGCGTGGCCAGGAGGAGCTGGAGAAGCGCAGGCAGGATTGCCTGCGACACACTGAGCATGCCGAGGACCACGACGGGCGCCGTGAGGATGGCGCTGACGACGAAGCGCCGCTGCATTTCGATCAGCGCTTCGTTTGGCTGATCCTCCGCGGCCGCGGTGCGCGGCTCGAGCGCCATGCCGCAGATCGGACAGAAGCCCGGTGCATCCCGCACGATCTGCGGGTGCATCGGGCAGGTGTATTCGCTCACTGCGCTGGGACGTATGTCGGATCGGACGTGTAATTGTCAATCACGGACGCGTATGCCGTGGCCCGGCCGCTGCCGCTGGTGACCTCTACGATGATGCGGGCGTTGTAGACGTTCGCGCCGAGGCCGAAGCTCTTCAGAATGCTATCGATCTGCACGAACTGGTTGGCGTTCAGGTGCTGCGGAATGGAGACCGCGACTTTCGTGCCGGGAACCACCGCCGAGATTTTCAGGTCGACTGGATTGCCGGTTAGTTCAGCCAGTCCCACGTTCGAGCGGAAATTAGCTGATTGCTCGAGCTGCAGGATCTGCAGCGGCCGGTCGCCCAGACCGATGCCTTGTGCCGGCGACACGCCGGGAATGAACTGCCCATACGTTCCGCCAGGTTGATCGGCGCTGTTGCTGTACGTGCGACCGGTGGCCACGAGCGACGAGGGCGAAGTCGTCGTGAAGACAACCGAGCCGCCGTCAGCCGCGTTGAAGAGCATCGGCAACACGTTGTTGAATGCTTTGACCTCACCCTTGGCGATGGTGAATGGCGTGGCCGAAATCGAGCCGCCGAGCCGTGGGTAGTAGGTGGCCGTCACGGTGACCGGGGTCGACCCGCCGTTGAAGAGGCGAAGGTCGGAGTGGAAGTTCGAGAATGTCGAGGTGAACTCCGCCATGCCGGGAACCACATAGCGAGTCGCGCTGATCTGCGAAGTCTGGACCGGCATCACCGCGAGTGGATCGGTGGTGATGTTGTCGATCACCGACGCGTACGCGGTCACCGCGCCAGTTGCCGAATCGACGGTCACCTCGATGCGGCCGTCCTCCAGATTGGTGACCTGATAATCGGCGGAGAGGTTCTTCTGTTGATGCTCACCAGGCTGAAGCGAGTATTGAACCGATTTCAATAGGCCGCCGGCGTCGTCATAGAAGTTGATCCGGCCGCTGGCCGCCTGTCCCGATCCTTCCACCAGGCCGAGGTTCGTGCGGAACTTGGAAGACTGGGCCACCTGCTGAAGGCTCAGCAGAGACGCGGTCTGCGGCGGCCCTCCGCCTGGAAACGGAACCAGCGAGGCGTTGGTGGCGAATGCGGTGAAGGGCACCGCGGCGATGAACTGTCCGAACGAGCCCTTTGAATTGAAGGTGAACGTGCGGCTCGACGCGAAGGTTTGCGTCGACGATGTGTTTGTCGGCCGGATCTCCAGCGATCCGAATCCACTGTCGCCGGGGGTGTCAGTGACGCCCAGGCCAAAGAAGTCGCGCACGATGTCATTGAGGGCGATGGTCTGGTCCGCGTCGACAGTGATCGACGTCTTCTTTCCGGATTGCGTTCCGTTCGTGTGCGACGGAGTGAAGCTCACGTCATACGTCGCCTGCGCGCCGGTGGCGTTGGTCAGACGCACATCCGACTGGAAGGGGCCAGTCGCGCCCGGTGCATGCGTGACCACGGGGATGACCAGTGCGTTGGACGGCGGAAGACCTTTGCCGCCCGGGCTCACCGGAGTCACCAGACTCACCGACACCGACTTGGTGGCGACACTCGCTCCGTTCGAGATGACGTTCAGTGTGCCGGTGTTTGCCCCCGGCGGAAGGTTCGTCGGATTGGCGGTCACAGTCACGGTCGTACCGCCCGGCGGAATCGTTCCCGATGACGGCGTCACGGTCAGATATGGCTTGTCCACGGCCGCGGTGAAGGGGACATCGAATGCCTGCTTGCCGGTCGGTGAAGGAATGGAGACGGTGATCGTGACCGGCGTCGTGCTGCCCACCGGCACGACGGCATCTGCCGCTCGTGCGGTCACCGTCGGCGTCTGAATCACGATCGACACGACGGCAGAATTCGGGCCCGGATTCCCGCTGCAGGTCGGCGCGTGAACGCGATAGTAGTAAACGGTCGCCGTGCTGACAGGGTGCTGGAACTGCGTCGACAAGCCCGGGACCGTTCGCGTGATGACGTTGGAGCTGAAATCGGGTGTCGTCGACTCCTCGACGATGAACGTGTTCACGCTCGAATCGACTACCGGCGTCCACGAAACGGACTGCGTGCCGGAAGGAACGCTCGCCACAGGCGTGCAGGACAGGATCTGCCCAGTGAGGAACATGTAGGCCAGGCCCAACTGATCGCCGGTGTCGGTGTCGGACACCACGGTCGCGGCGAAGAGCGGAAGGGGAGAAGGAGCAGTCCCGGAAGCCTGATAGTGGACCGTCATGGTGTACGCGCTTCCGGGCGCCAATGACGTCGTTCCCTCGCAGAGGGCGAACGCTTCGCCGAGCCCCGGGAAGAGCGTGCTGTCGAAGCAGTCCACCAGGCCGAGCGTGTTGGTGAAATTCGTAAACGTGACCTGATCGGCTGGAACGCTGGCGACGTAGCCGATGATGTAGTCGCCGGCGCATGTGTTCGTCCCCGCATTCTTCGTCGTCGATGTGCAATCCCCCGACGTGCAGGTCAAGGCGATCTCCAGATTGCAGGGGCCTTGCGCGAAGATCGGCGCAGCCAGCGAAAGCACAAGCAGAGCGAGAGCGAGGTATCGGAGCATGGAATTGGGCCTCCTGGAAGTGGGGCACCATTGTAACTGAGTGCGCGTGTTACTCTCCGCATCTCTTGCAGCGCAGAGGATTCGTCTCGCTGATCGGCATCGCTCTCGGCCTTGTGGCCTGGCAGGTTGCCGTCGCCGTCAACCCGCATTCGTTGATCCCTGGACCGATCGTCGTGTTGCGTGCGGTGCTGGAGCTCGCCGAGCGCGGATTGCTCATCAAATACATCGTGGCTTCGCTTTTCCGCGTCACGTGGGGCTATCTGCTGGCGCTTTGTCTGGCCATTCCCATCGGCGTCTTTCTGGGCCTGCGCCGGCGCAGTGAGTTGGCGTTCAATCCGTTGCTGCAGATCCTCCGTCCCATCTCCCCGCTGGCCTGGATTCCGATCGCCATCCTCTGGTTCGGCGTGGGCGACGTCTCGGCGATCTTCCTGATCTTCGTGGCCTCGTTTCTTCCGCTGACTCTGGCCACGATGAACGCGGTGCAGAACATCGATCCGATCGTGGTGAGCGCGGGGCGGAACTTCGCTCTCTCGCCACGTCGGCTGCTGCGCAGCGTCATCCTGCCGGCGATTCTTCCGCAGCTCGTCGTGGCTATGCGCATCGCCCTGGGCATCGCCTGGCTGGTGGTGGTCGCCGCGGAGATGATCGCCGTCAACTCCGGACTCGGGTTTCTGATCATCGACGCTCGCAACGCAGGCAATCGCTACGACCTGGTGATCGCCGGCATGCTGCTGATCGGCCTGATCGGGTTGGCGCTGGATACTTCCATGCGGCGCCTGGAGAAACTCGATTTCGTTACGCCGTCGAGTGAAAGTCCGCTTTCGAGACGTCAGCATGAGCTTCGGGCCGGTCGATGTGCTGCAGCACATCGATCTGGATGTTCGCGAGGGCGAATTCGTCTGCATCCTGGGCCCCTCCGGTTGCGGCAAGTCGACGATGCTTAACATCGTCGCTGGATTCGTGGAGCCCACCGGCGGCGAGGTCACCATCGACGGAGAGCGCGTCATCTCTCCTGATCCGCGCCGCATTTTTGTCTTTCAGGAGCGGGGAGTGTTTCCCTGGCTCACGTCGGAAGGGAACATCGGCTTCGGACTCTTCCGGCTGCCGGAGGAGGAGCGTCGCAAGCGGATCGCCCACTACGTGAACCTCGTCGGCCTGAACGGGTTCGAGCACGCTTTTCCGCGCGAGCTGTCGGGCGGAATGA
>QHVS01000260.1 GCA_003223635.1 Acidobacteriota bacterium
CTGCGACTCGCCCCGGCGATAGAGACCCATGTGATAGGGCAGAAAGAGTCCGGCCAGCGACCAGCGCAGCGGACGGAATCCGCATTGCCCGCCATGCGAATGAGCGCAGAGCGTGAGCGCGATGTTTCGCTGCTGCGCTTCCGGGAACGCGCGCGGCTGATGGGACAGCAGAATCGGGAAGGACGTCGCTGAACATCGCGCCAGCGCCGCAGGGATGTTGGGCTTCAGCGCGTCGGTGCGCGCGGCGTAATCGGAGATGCCGGCGAAACAGAGCTCGCGCAGGACAACTGCATCATTCACCAGCAATCGCACGCGGCTGCCGCGCAGGCGGGCGATCATCTCCATCGGCTCGCCGTACATCTCATGATTGCCGAGGACGGCGAGCGGCGAGAGATCTGACGGAATGCAAGCCAGGAGTTTCGGTGCGAAGTACGGGTCGTCGTCGATGAGATCGCCGGCCAGGACGACGACATCAGGCGATTGCGCGCGCGTCACATCGAAGATCTGACGCAGACGCGAAGATCGGCTGAAGAGCCCGACATGGAGATCGGCGATCAGCGCGATGCGAAACCCGTCGAGCTGCGGCGGAAGATTCTTCAGCGCGATGGGCACGTGCTCCACGCGCAGCGGGACGAGCGCGCCGTAGACGCCGGCGACGAGCGCGACCAGCGTGATCCACAGAAAGAGGCGCGAGGCGATCCGGATGCGGGAACGTCGCCGCAGCACCAGCGCGACGAGGGCGATGAATACCGAGTAGACCATCGCGAAACAGAGCCAGGCGAACCACGGCGGGCCGAAGATGGCGCGAATGGCGCGGGAGACATCGGTCCGCGCGTTGAGCAGCGGGAAGAAGCACCACATCACATTGCCGATCGTGGCCAATGCGATGACGATCCACTTTCGCCGCGGATGAAAACGCAACAGCGCCCACACGGTGATGACGTTGAAGGCGAGGAAGAGGGCGAGAACGGCTGCGATGACGAGCGCGGTGCGAGACATGGGGCCAGATGATACATTTCGCTTTCGTGATCCGTGGCTCGCGGTTCGTGGCTCGCGAACCACGAGTCGCGAACCACGAATCACGATGGCCCACTTTCAAATCCCGCTCGATCTGCCGCACGCCGGACGGATCGCCGATCGGATTCTCGTGCTGCTGGAGCGGCACACCGAGGAGATGGGGATGGAGGCGGAGGCGGTGCTGGGCGTGGCCGCGCGGTTGTCGAATCTGCTGTTCCGCTACAGCGTCAACGACGACAATCCTCCCGAGGCGGCGAAGGTCCGCGACGAGGCGGCCATCCTGGGCCGCGAGCTGGTGGATGCCGTCGAAGCTGCCCAGATTTCAGGCGATCGCCTCGGCCAACTGGTGCGCAATCTCTTCGAATGCCTGGAGCTGGGTGAAGAAGGAGCCCGCATTTCGCTGCGCGCGGGAGAGAATCCGAATTCGTTGCAGAGACCGACATGACCACGGAGGGACTATGAAGCGACTCTTACTTGTCTTTTTACTCGCCAGCGCAACCCAGGCCGCGCGCCTCACGCCAGCCGATCGCTATCGCCTGGTCAACGTCACCGATCCGCAGATTTCTCCGGATGGGAAGTTGATCGTGTGCGTCGTGGCGCGGGCCAACGTGAAGGACGACCGGTGGGACAGCGATTTGATGTTGGTCGATGTGGCAACTGGTACGCAGCAGCCGCTAACGTATGAGCGGCGCGGACTGGCCTCGCCGCGCTGGTCGCCGGACGGGCAGCGCATCGCCTTCCTGGCCAACGCCACGTCGGACCGCGATGCGAAGCGACAGATCTGGGTCATGCCTCTTCGGGTTGGAGAGGCACGCCGGATTACCGATGCTGCGCGCGGCGTCCAGCAGTTCGCCTGGAGTCCCGACGGATCGCAGATCGCCTTCGTCACTTCGGACGAGGCCACGCTCAACGAGGACAAGAACAACCGATCCTTCGAGGTGCAGGACGACGACTACCTGACGCGCGAGGAGGTGACCCCCTCGCATCTATGGATCGTTCCGGCGAACGGTGGAGCAGCGCGCCGCGTGACGAGCGGATCGTGGAGCCTGCCGGTCGCGCATCCGCCGGGCCCGGCGCCGTCTCCGCTCTCCTGGTCGCCCGACGGAAAAACAATGGCCATCACCCGGCGCGAGAACGCGCACGAGAAGACTCCGAACATCGCTCGCGTGGCGCTGGTCGACGTGGCCAGCGGCGCGACACGCCGCCTAACAAGTCATGATCTTGACGAAACCCAACCGGTCTTCTCCCCGGATGGAACCCGCGTCGCGTACTGGCATCCGCAGAGCGGCGTTCGCGAGAATCAGAACGCCATCTGGGTGGCGCCGGCCACCGGCGGGGATGGCAGGGAGGTGACGGCGTCGCTCGATCGGAATGTCTTCCGCGCGATCTGGCTGCCGGACGGCAAATCGTTTCTCACCGCCGGACATGAGGGAACGGCCACCGTGTACTGGATCGTGCCGGCCGATGGCGGTTCCGCCCGCCGCCTCGATCTTGGTGACGTCGATCCGACGCACAGTTATTGGCCCGACGCAACCGTCTCGCGCAACGGCGTGATTACGTTCACCGGCTCCACGTCATCCCATCCGCGCGAGCTGTACGTTCTCGACTCACCCTCAGCCAAGCCGCGCCGGCTGACTGATCTCAACCATGATCTCGCCGCCCTCGATCTCGGACGCGTGGAAACGATCCGCTGGCAGAGCGAAGGGTTCCCCGAAGATGGCATCCTCGTCTATCCGCCGGGCTTCGAGGCGTCGAAGAAGTTCCCGATGGTCGTCTACATTCACGGCGGGCCGCGCTCGACTTCGACGTCAGGCTTCGCCTATCTGCCGCAGGTTCTCGCCGCGCAGGGTTGGGTCGTCTTCTCCCCGAACTACCGCGGCAGCGACAACCTCGGCAACAAGTACACCATCGCCATTCAGAATGACTCCGGCGCCGGCCCGGGTCGCGACGTGATGGCCGGCATCGAAGCGGTCAAGCAGCGCGGATTCGTCGACGCCGACCGCATCGCCGTCGGCGGCTGGTCGTACGGCGGCTATATGACGTCGTGGATGATCGGCCACTATCCGATCTT
>QHVS01000138.1 GCA_003223635.1 Acidobacteriota bacterium
CGATGAAGATCACCCCCAGGAGGATGACGACGAGCAGACCGCGGGTATGGCGAACGTCCGCGGAGGTCATCGTGACCGTTTGCGATCCTTCATCAGGACCTGGAGGATCGCTTTCTGAACGTGCAGCCGGTTCTCCGCCTCATCGTAGATGACAGACTGCTCCGAATCGATCACCTCTGCCGCCACTTCCTCGCCGCGGTGGGCCGGCAGGCAGTGCATGAAGATCGCTTCCCGTTTGGCCAACGACATTACGCGGCGATCCACCTGCCATTTGTCAAAATCGCGGCGTCGCTTCTCCGCTTCCTCTTCCTGGCCCATGGAGGCCCACACGTCGGTCTCCACGACGTCTGCGCCCTTCACCGCTTCATCTATTGACGTCGTCACCGTGACTTTGGTTCCGGCCATGTCCGCGTCGCCTTTTGCCCTGGCCACGATCTCCGGATCCGGCGCGTAGCCGCCCGGCGTAGCTACCGCGATGTCCATGCCCACCTTCGGCGCGCCGAACATCAGCGAATGCGACATGTTGTTGCCGTCGCCGACGTAGGCGATCTTCCGGCCTTTCAGGTCGCCCAATTTCTCCCATGCCGTGAAGTAGTCCGTCATGGCCTGACAGGGGTGAGACAAATCGGTGAGGCCGTTGATCACCGGGACGCTGGAGTATTCGGCGAGATCAGTGACCGACTTATGGGCGAACGTGCGGGCCATGATGCCGTCGACGTAGCGCGAGAGCACCTTCGCCGTGTCGTAGATCGGCTCACCGCGCCCGAGCTGGATGTCGCGCGAGGACAGGAAGAGGGCGTGGCCTCCGAGCTGGAACATACCCACTTCGAAGGACACGCGGGTCCGCGTCGAGGACTTCTCGAAGATCATGGCCAGCGTCTGTCCTTCCAGCGATCGGTTGAACTTCGCCGGCTGTTTCTTCATCTCCGCGGCGAGCCGGAAGATGTCCATCACTTCCGCGGCGCTGTAGTCGTGAATCTCGATGAAATCTTTGTGCTTCACTCAGTGCACCTCGGTGATGATTGTCGCCTCGAGCGGGACTGGCTTCTCGATTTTTCGCACCGGCGCGACCTTCGACTCCAGTTGCGAATCGAAGAAGTTCCAGTCGAAGAGGCCGTCGTCGCTCCGCGGCTCGAGCAGATAGAACGCCAACCTGGCCAGCGGCTGATTCATCCGTACCAGAACCGTGCCGGCGGGTAACGTCTCCCGGCGTTCCTTCCATTTGCCGGTCAATGTCGTCTCGTGATGCTCCTGAAAGGCCTTCTCCGCCCGCTCGATATCCTTGATTGCAAACTGTTCGACTTCCAGCGTCGTTTCTCCGCGTAGCGACTCGACGACGATGCCGTGCAAGAGCAGATTGCGGACCGCGTCCTTCGCGGCGGGATCGATCAGATATGCATACGGCACACTGCTCCGCTCCGTGGCCGCGAAGATCCCGTATTCGGTCATCTTCACCGGAACGATCTGGCCGGTGCGCTTGATGGAGCCCTTCTCGGTCCACGGATCGGGCGCTCCGGCGCCCTGCTCGGCGGGAAGGGCGCGCTCCCAGAGGATCTCCGCGTCGCGCCACGGCCGAATCTCAAATCGAACGCCCAACTTACGCAGCTTGCCGCGCCGAAGTTGCGCGTCGGCGCGGTCGGCGAGCTTCATCATCTTGCGGCCGTGTTTCGTGACCGCCTCCAGAATCTCGTGCAGGAATTGATACGTAACTTCCACGCGCGCACGAAAGTCGATGTAGCTGTACGCCTCCGAGAGGATCGTGAATCGATTGCGCAGGCCGACGTAGTTGTTCCCGAAGCGAGGCCGCGAATCGAATGTGTACCAACCTTTCTCCGGGTTGAGCTGATCGACGAAATTGCCGTAGTGATACGTCTCCCTGCCGTGCCGCGATTTCATCCTCTCGCGAATGTGGGGCAGGAGCGTTTCGCGCTCGAAGTCGATCAGCTCCTGCGGCGCGTCAGGATTGAGCGTCGGGCTGTAGGTGAGAGCGTAACCGTGATACGAGCCGTTCGTCGTGTGCAGATCGACCGTCAGGAGCGGATCCCAGCGGTGGAGCACGTTGGCGATCAGGCCGCGCGCTTCGGGGGACTCGAGCTTCATGTAGTCCCGGTTGAGATCGAGACCTTGCGCGTTCTCCCGAACGCCGACGCCGTTCGGGGGACCGTTCTGCGTCGGCCTGTGCTGGGAATCGATCTTCTCATTGCCGTCGGCGTTGTAGATCGGAGCGATGAGAACGATCATCTGATCGCGCAACGCTCTTGAGGATGACACGAGATCGCGCAGCACCATCTGCGCTGCCTCTTTTCCCTCCACCTCACCGGCGTGAATGTTCGCCATGATGAAGACGATGGGAAGCCCGGTGGCATGCGCGCTTCGCGGATCGACGATACCGGGAGGCCCGGCGATCACCAGCGGCAGCGCGCGCCCCTCGTTAGTGGTCGCGAATGGTTCCACCCGCACCTCGGGATCGGCGCGCTGCACCGCGGCGATGAACGACATCACATCTTCGTATCGCGATGTCGAGCGGTAATTGCTCGACTCGGCGACCGTTCTGGGAAGCTCCACGGCCATGACCACCTCAGACAACAGGAGTAAGGAAGTAAGCGCCACCGCGCGCATCAACCCGTCCCTCGCTCTCCAACTTTATCAAGTGCGCCACAATCTGCACCTCGGCTGCTCCCTGCAGCCTTTTGTCCAACTCCGGGTAAATCCTCTGCCGCATCGAGCTGACCGTATGCGCCCCCGCGTCCAGAGCTGTGACGATCTGCTGCTCGCGTTCCAGGCGATGGGCGATGTAGTGGTCGATGAGCGCGACGGCATCGTCGCGTGTGGGACCGTGTGCGGGGAAAATGCGGCGCGGATTCCGCGAGCGCAGCGTCCGCAGCGAATGGAGATAGTCGGCCATGTTGCCGTCCGGCGGAAAAATCGCGGTCGTCCCTTCGCCGAGGATCGTGTCGCCGGTGAAGAGATCGCCATCGGACGTGAGGTAGCAGACGTGTTCGGAGGTATGTCCGGGCGTGGCAATCACTTCGAGAGTTTCGCCATCGATGTCGAGCCGCTCGCCGCCGCGGACGCGCTGATCGACCTGCTCGTCATCCAGCACGCCTGGCGGAGCGATCATCCGCGCGCCGGTGGCGTGCTTGAGAGGAACAGCGGCCGGAGCGTGATCGCCGTGGCGATGCGTGATGAGGATCGTTTTCAGATTCGGCATGGCGGCGCGAATGGCTTCCACATGCGAATCGATGGCCGGTCCCGGATCGAGCACCGCCGAACGGCCGAGGAGGTAGGTGCGCGTTCCGGAAAGAGTGAACGGGCCTGGGTTGGGGGCGAGGACGTCGCGAATGATCACGGCAGGATGATCTTCTTCTGGCCGTTCTCGAGGACCAGAATCGGCCGCGTCGTCGCAATTTCCGCCCTGCGCCGCACCTCGAGCAGATCGGCGGAGGAGGCGAAGCCGACGATCGCTTCGAGATTCTTCAACGTCGGAAAGACGAGCGGAAAGTCGCCGCTCATGTGCCGCTCGACCGCGCGCGCTGGCGAGATCCAGACGACCTCCACCGCTTCGTTCTGCTCCGCCGTGGCCACGACATCACGTCCGACGCAGGCCAGGAAAAAGTACGTGTCGAATCGACGCGGGACGCCGACCGGGGTGATCCATCGCGCCGTCCACACCAGACGCTCGAAGTCGATCGGAGCCTCCGCGAAGAGGTCGCCAAAACGGACCTGCCGTGCGAGGAGCTTCCGCCGCTTCTCCGCTGCATCGCGCAGCGTCAGGCCCAGCCAGATTCCGGTTTCCTCGAAAAGCTCGCGCGCCGCGGCGACGCGCATCGTGTTCACGACCGAACCGTCGCTGAGCTCATGGTCGTCGTCATCGACCGCACCGCCGGGAAAAACCCAGGCGTTGGGAACGAACCTGCTCTTCTCGTGGCGGTGAATCATGAGAACTTCAAAAGGATTGTCCCGGAGAAGAAGCACGCTGGCCGCGGAGATTGCCGAAACTTCCGGCGCAGTCCCGGCGCCGGCCGGCAGCTGATCGTCCCGCACTACTTCTGCCAACCGACCCACTCCTCGCCGTTCGGCCCGCGCTCTTTTTTCCAGATCGGTACGGTCTGTTTGATTCGGTCGATCATCATCCTGCATGCCGCGAATGATTCACCGCGATGCGGTGAGGCGCAGGCGATGGCAATTGACGATTCGCCAACCGCGAGATTTCCCAGGCGATGCGCGATGCCAATGGCCACGTCGGGGAACTGCCGCTGTACTTCGTCGACGATCTTTCCGATTTCTTTCTCCGCCATCGGGCGATACGCGTCGTAGAAGATCGATTCCACCTGCTTTCCTTCGTTCGAGTTGCGAACGACGCCTTCGAAGAGCACGTACGCGCCGTCGGACGGTCGGATCACGCGCCGGACCAGCGCGGCGGCATCGATCGGATCATCGGTGAGATAGCTCATCCGCCGGCGACGGGAGGAATAAACGCCAGCTCGTCGCCGTCGTGCAGAGGCGCCTCGGAGGTGACATACATTTCGTTCAGAGCGGCCAGAGGAGGCTTCTCGTAGCCGGCAAGCTCTTGATGCTGCTGGCGAAGGCGGCGCCAGATGTCTGCGGCGCGCGTGCCGTCGGGCACCTCCACCACGGCCTCACTCTTGCCAGTGATGTCCCGCAGGACCGCGAAGTAGAGAAGCCGCACCCTCATGGCGCGCATTGTAGAATCAAAACGGAGGCCCCACGATGACTGACCTGATTGCAACCGAAAAACACTTTGAAGCGGGCATGACCGTGGGCGAGGCAATGGCTCTTCATCCTAACGCCCGCTGGGTGTTCGCCTCCTATCACCTCGGCGGTTGCTCGCATTGCGCGATCTCCACTGAGGAGACGATCGGCCAGGTGGCTGAAGGTTACGGAGTGCCGCTGGACAAGCTGCTCGACGATCTCAACTCCCTGCTGGCGACGCCGGCGTAGACCCGCCCAGACCGATCTCCTCCGCAATCTCCAGCATCGCATCGCGCACGAACGCGATGTGCTCATCCAGATCGACACCCAGTTCCTGAACTCCGTTGTAGATATCGTCCCGGCTGACGCTGCGCGCGAAGGCCTTGTCTTTCAGCTTCTTCTTCACTGAAGCCGGCTTGACGTCCATCAGAGCCTTGCTCGGTTGAACCAGAGCACACGCGGTGAGAAAGCCACACAGCTCATCGCACGCGAAGAGGGCCCGGGCCATCATCGTTTCGCGGGGAACACCGGTGTACGGAGCGTGTCCCATGATGGCGCGCCGGAGATCGTCATCGAAACCAGCCTCGGCCAGGATCTTCGAGCCTACCCAGGGGTGCTGATCGGCGTTCGGGAATTGCTCGTAATCGAAGTCGTGCAGCAGACCGGCGATTCCCCATCGCGTCGCATCCTCATCGGGCGCGAATTTGCGCGCGCATGCCTTCATGGCTTGCTCGACCGCGAGTGCGTGCTTTCGCAGCGAATCGCTCTTTGTGTACTGATGCAGCAGGGCCAGCGCGTCGTCGCGACTCTTCACATCAGAAACGATATCGGATTCCGAGCGTGGTGTGAACGTTCTGCGGCTTCGGAATGTGAACGCCGATGTTGGTCGCGGCGATATCTTCGCGCCGGAACGGCGAGCCGGTGACAATGTCCGTGATCTGCCCCTCGATTCCGAATCGCTCGCTCCAGCGCCACCCCACCCCCGCGCCGCCCGCCCCGCCCCACCGCCCACGTGTCCCTTCGAAAAGCGGCACACTCCCCTCGCCGGTGCGGCGATGCATGTTGTAGAGCGCGTACGCAGGACCGCCCATCAGATGGAAGCGGATGGAGCCGCGGTTCAGCCGAACGACGAACGGGACGACGAACGTCGTGACATTCACCCGGCCGGAGTCGATCGTCACACCGGTCCCACCGCCGGAGGACTTGAGGCGCAGCTTGGATTGGGTCCACGCTGCTTCGAGCCGCACAGCGAGCCAGTCGTTGAAATCGCGCTCGATGTCGGCCGCGGCGCCGGGCCGAGTCGCCGCCGACAGCCGCGACGTTGTCTTTCCGGTTCCAGTTTCGGTGTTGATGACCACCGTGCGTTCCGCGAATCGACCGAACACGAACGGTCCGATCGCGCCGCCGATACTCCAGTTCTCCGCGAAAGAGGGAAGCGCGGCGAGACAGAGAAGTGCGCTGAACGCAAACCGTGTGAGCATGGTGGGCGGTCAGATTTGCAACCGCGGCGCCAGCGGGAGCAAAAATTGCCGGGTATTTCATCGGCGTGCAATGACGAGCCGATCCGAGAGTGTGGTGTCGTGAAGCGGCCTGAACACAGCCATTTCTTGCGATCGATCAGCGGCCTTCCGCGGGCTCGTCGGCTGATCAGCGCTTAGTTGCGCTTGTTATTCGACTTGGCTCGCAAAGTGCACCGAGTACGGCCATTATGAACATGGTTTCGACACAATCGAGACCATCTTTGCGCGGGTCCCCTCTCATTCGCCTGCGCCTAGTGGCCGCTGCGGGCTCCCTCCTTAACTATTGGACCGATTTTGGACGATTATTCACTAAGCTTCCTTGAATCCTACCGACTGGCCGCAGCGGTCCAGCCAACGATGTACCACGAACGGAGCCGAAAGGCTCCGTAAGTGTTTTAGGCGAGGTCCTGCGTCCCGCAGGACTTCTATAATCCAGCGCGGTTGATGGCAAAACGTCCAACTCTCTTCATCGTCGACGGCTCCAACAACGTCTATCGCTCCTACTTCGCGATTCGCGGACTGACGAACTCCTCCGGCCTGGCCACGAACGCCGTCTACGGATTCACGCAGACACTGCGAAAGATGCTGAAGGACCACGATCCCGAATGCATCGCCGTGGCGTTTGACGTCGGAACCTCGAAGACGCGGCATGAAGCGTTCGCCGATTACAAAAAGGATCGGCGTCCGATGCCGGACGATCTCTCCGTCCAGATGCCTCTGGTGAACGAGGTCCTGGAGGGTTTCCACATTCCGGTGATCGGCGTCGAAGACTGGGAAGCGGACGATCTGATCGGCTCTCTGGCGTGCGCCGCGCGCGATCGCGGTTACGAGGTGGTCATCGCCACCTCGGACAAAGATTTTTTTCAACTCGTCGGCGACGGAATCCGCTTTTACCACACCGGCCGCGAAGTGCTGTACGACGCGAAAGGAGTCGAGGAGGCGTTCGGTCTACCGCCCGAAAAAGTCATCGACGTGATGGCCATCTGGGGCGATGCCATCGACAACATCCCGGGCGTACCTGGAATCGGTGAGAAGGGAGCCAAGTCGCTCATTGCGCAGTTCGGCTCGCTGGAGAACATTTACGAACACCTCGATGAGCTGAAGCCTGCCCAGCGGAAGAAGCTGGAAGAGCATCGAGAGAAGGCGTTTCTCTCGCGAGAGCTGGCGCGCATCAAGTGCGATCTGGAAGTGGACATCGACTTCGACGCGCTCAAGCGCCGTGAGCCCGACCGCGGGAAGCTGCACGAGCTCTTCTCGCGGCTGGAGTTCGCATCGCTGATGCAGGAGTACCTGCCGGAGGCGCCGGCAGTCGAGCGCGAGTACCGGGTGGCGGGGAGTGCCGACGACATTCGAGACTTCGCGGGTGCGAACAGCGACGTCGCGATCTGGCTGGAAGCGACGACGCCCGACGGCTTCGACGAGCTGATCGCCGCGTCGATCTCCATGCGAGCGGCGGAATCGCTGATCGTTCCCATCTCCGGCGACCTGGGCGGAATGGGCGAAATGAGCCGAGAGCTGAAGCGCCTGCTGGAAAGCGATCGGACCTTCGTGGCGCACGACGCGAAGCTGCAGATGCGCCGGCTCGTGGCCAATGGCTGGCCGGTTCCCCGTCGGTGGGCCGACACCATGATCATGTCGTACGTGATCAATCCCGGCTTGCCCAGCCATTCGCTGGGCAACGTCGCTCGGGACCGGTTGAAGCTCGACGTCATCACGCGCAAGGAAGTGGCCAAGACCGCTCCCCTGCTCGCGCTCGATCACGAGGTAGGACCGCCAATCGGTCCTTATCAGCGCTACCTTGGCGAAAAGTCGGACATCGTGCTTGCGTTGCGCGATGTGCTCGAGCCGGATCTGCGCCGCGAATCTGCGCTGGTCAATATTTACGAGACCATCGAGCTGCCGCTCATCCCTGTTCTGGGGCGCATGGAGAACCGCGGGATCCGCGTCGATCTCGATCTTCTCCGGCAGATGTCGGCCACGATGGGCGCGCAGCTCGAGGAGCTGGAAAAGCGGATCTACGCCGAGGCGGGGATGGAGTTCAACATCAACTCGCCGCAGCAGCTCGCCCAGATTCTCTTCGAGAAGCTCCAGTATCCGGTGATCAAGAAGACGAAAGGAACGAAGGCCTCCTCCACGGCGATGGACGTGCTGCAGGAGCTGGCCAGCCACGGATTCGTCGTGCCGCAGCTCATCCTCGAACATCGCGAGCTGCATAAGCTGAAATCGACCTACGTCGACGCACTGCCCCAACTGGTGGGCAAAGACGGCCGCGTGCACACCTCGTTCAACCAGGCGGTGGCCGCTACGGGCCGGCTCTCCTCATCCGATCCGAACCTGCAGAACATTCCCATCCGCACCGAGCAGGGACGAGTGATCCGCAAAGCGTTCGTGGCCGACGAAGGGAATGTGCTGATGTCAGCGGACTACTCGCAGGTGGAGTTGAGAATCCTGGCCCACATTTCCGAGGATGAATCGCTGATCGAGACTTTCCGAGGTGGGGCGGACATCCATCGGGCCACGGCGTCGAAAATGTTCAACATCGCCGAGGACAGGCTCACCGCCGAACAGCGTCGCGCGGCGAAGACGATCAACTTCGGGGTACTGTACGGGATGTCCGCGTTCCGGCTCTCGAATGAGCTGAACATCTCCACGGCGCAAGCGAAGGACTGGATCGAAGCCTACTTCGGACGCTATCCGAAGATCGAGCAGTATCTGACGCGGACGCTCGAAGAAGCGCGGTCAACCGGCAAAGTGACCACGCTGCTGGGTCGCGTTCGCTACATTCCGGAGATTCACAATCGATCGTTCACCGTTCGAGGCAACGCCGAGCGGATGGCCACCAATGCGCCGATCCAGGGAACGGCGGCCGACATCCTCAAGCTGGCTATGATCGCGCTCGACGCAAAACTGCCCGGCGATGCGAAGATGCTTCTGACCGTGCACGACGAGATCGTGTTCGAAGTTCCGGAATCGAAGGCAAAAGCTGTGGCCGGCCTGGTCAAGGAGACCATGGAGAACATCTACGCGCTTCGCGTGCCGCTAGCCGTGGATGCGAAGTGGGGCCGCAGTTGGTATGACGCCAAGGAGTGATTGAACGCAATGAGGCATGAGCAATGAGCAATGAGTGGGGTACGGCGCGAACACTCATGGCTCATTGCTCGTTGCTCATTGCTCTCACCGAGTGCAAGGCGAGACTTCCGCTGAAGTCGATCGTGGCCCCCCGCGAGCCGCAGGTCCGGGCCACGGTGGTGACGGTGCAGACTACGCTGCTGCCGCAGAACAAGACGTTCATCCACGTTCTGGCCATCGCCAACGGGCGGGCACGCAGCAGCGATGAGGTCGACTCCTGGCGCCTGTTCGATCTGAACCGGGATTCCGTGACGTTTGTCGACGACATCGCGAAGACCTATCGGACCGAGTCGTTCCGTTCGCTTCTGGCGAAACGGCGGGAGGCGGTGATCGCGCCACTCCCCGAGGGAATCCCGGCGGCGAAGCTGAGGGTCACCGGCGCCAAACGCGCCATTCTGGGCGCTCAGGCCTCAGAGGTTTTGTTGCGCCTGGGCGGATATCAGCGCGATTTGTGGGTGGCCAATCATCCGGCGTTGCCGCCGCGGCTCTACACGCTGATGTATCTGTCGCAACCGGCGACCTCGCCGTTCGCGCCAATCATGAAGGAGTTCGACGACGCGCTTCTGAACCTGCGAGGATTCGCCCTGGCCGATCGCGCCGAGCTGGCGTACGGCAGATCGAGGATGATCGTCGACACGATTGTGGTGAAGATCGAGCAGCGGGACATCCCCGAGTCGTTCCTGAATGTCAGCAGTAAGTATCAGGAGATCACGCCGCAGCGGACGCCCGTCACCCCGCCGCCTCGTCCGCGCACCGCGTCATAGGACCTGCCTTGCGTCGCCGACCCGCCGGGTCACGCCTTCGCGATCGAAGAATTCGAGCAGCGGAATCGCAATCTTGCGCGACAGCCCGAAGAGCTCCTTGAACTGGCCGACGTCAATGGTCTCGCCCTTTCGCGATGCCATTCGGCTGCGCGCGGCGTCGAGGACGTTGCGATGCACGTAGACGCCATCGGCCAGGCGGACCAGCGTTCCTTCCTTCACCAGGAAACCGATCACTCCTTCGATCACCTTCGGCTTCTGGGCGATGGTGTTGATCAGCTCGGACACCGGGGGCGGCTGCAGAGCGGCATCGGCGAATCGCGACTCGATCATCCGCGCCAGCTCCCCTTCCGCCCCGCCCAGCTTCTTTGATCGCCCCGGGACATCGAGCGCATCGCCTTCGATCTGCACGATCTTTTCTCGCGCCAGGTCCTGCAAAAGGAAGTTCGTCAGCGCGCCGTCGGCGCCATGCGGGATGAGCTTCTGCACGAACTCTCCTTTGGGCACATGGATCGACGTGCGGTGCTGCTGGAAATACCGTTGGAGAAACTCCATCGACCGGCGGCGGAAGTCGGCGAGCACATCGAGGTGGATCCATCGCCGCTCGCCCGCGTCGGCAAGCCGCGGGACCGTCTTCAGCTCGCGCGTTAGCGTCTCGATGCGGATCCCCGTGCGCGCCTGGACCTCGTGCATCGTCAAGCCCCGCAGCCCCTCGAGCCTGGCCATCAGTTCGACGCGTTCGGCGAGCGATCCCGATTCCAACGCCTGCAGGAGTTCCGGGCGTGTGTGATGGCTCAGCTTGGGGAGATGAGCGTCGACAATCATTCCCCCGCCGATGGTCAAGGCCGGCGAGTAGCGACGGATGACGAATCGATCGCCGGCCACGGCGAGCACCGGCGATTCGAGACGGATCTGCACGAATGCCGACGCTCCGGGGCGCAGCTCGTCTTTCGTGTCGTCAATGAAGCGAATGTTGCCGAGGAGCTCGGAGGCGAGGTGATGAAAGCGGATTCGTGTCTGTTCCTTCAGCGGCTTCGCCTCGGCCAGAAGATCGAGTCGCGCGGTGATGACCTGCGACGTTCGCAGCGTGTGCGGAGTCACCACCTGCTGCCCGCGGTGAAGGCGATCGAGGGGAATGTCGGCGAGATTGATCGAGGTCCGCTCGCCCGCTGCCGCGGCATCGCGAGCCTCGCCGTGAACCTGGATGTTCCGCGCGCGGCTGCGATCGCCGCCCGGCAGCACCTCCACCTCGCTGTCGACGCTCAGCCTGCCGGAGTACGTCGTTCCCGTGATCACGGAGCCGAAGCCCTTCATGGTGAAGGCGCGGTCGATCGGCAGCCGAAACACGCGCGTGGTCGCGTCGCGATCTTCCACCTCGCCCACCGACTGCACGATCGCGCGACGAAGATCGTCCAGCCCCGCCCCGCTGACGCTGCTGACTGCGACGATCGGCTTCTTCGCCAGGAAACTTCCCGCCACCAGCTCCTCGACCTCCAGGCGGACGAGATCGATGATCTCGGGCTCGACCAGATCCGATTTGGTGATGGCCACGATCCCGGTGCGAATGCCCAGGAGCTTGCAGATGGCGAAGTGTTCGTGAGTTTGCGGCTTGATCGATTCATCTGCCGCCACCACGAGCAGCACGCTGTCGATGCCGCCGACGCCGGCCAGCATGTTCTTGACGAAGCGCTCGTGGCCGGGAACGTCGATAAAGCCGATCTGATAGTCGTCCGTGAACCAGCTCGCGAATCCGAGGTCGATGGTGATACCGCGGCGCTTCTCTTCCGGCAGACGATCGGTGTCCACGCCGGTGAGCGCGCGAACCAAAGCGGTTTTCCCGTGATCAATGTGGCCGGCGGTGCCGAGAACGCGTTTCTTCCGAGGCATGACGCGGGGCGAAGGTTAGCAGTTAACCATTAACCCGCGCGCCGTAAACCTCTCTTAGTTGCGGAGGCAGCCGTGACTGCTGTCCCAGCGCTTCCTGTAAGTCCGCAGCGTTCACGATGGCCTGCCCGCGGAAATGATTGTTGGTGATCACGTAGGCCTCCTTCCCTTGGGCCATCCCCCGGATCCGTTCCACCCATGGCGCCAGCTCCTCGGGCGAGTAAAGATAGTTGTAGCGCTCCCACGTTTCATTGTGGGCAAACCATTTTTCGTAATTGCGCCCGTGCAGGCGAACGTAAGCCAGCGGACCGGAGGTGATCTCCGCAGGCTTCACCGACTCATGGAATAGCGGCTGATCGACGTTGACCCAGGCAACGTTGTGGTCTTCGAGAAAGCGGACGAACTCCTCGTTCTGAAACGATCCGTGCCGAACTTCGAGGGCCAGCGGGTAACCGTCGAACGCGCGAAAGAGCTTCTCCAGCTTCCCCTGCGACGCGGGCGTGTTCTTAAAACTCCACGGGTATTGAAGCAGCACGGCGCCCAGGCGATCGGCATCCACCAGGGGATCGAGGTAATTGCGAAAGGCTTTGATCTCCTCCGCCCCGAGCTGCGCTTCCTCATGGGTAAAACCGCGGAAGACCTTCGTGGTGAACTTGAAGTCGGGATTCGACGACACACGGCGCGTCCAACTCTTCGAGTGTGTCGGCGGCGGGATGCGGTAGAACGGCGAGTTGATCTCGATCGTGTTGAAAAATGACGACAGGTAGGCCAGGTGATCGAAGCGCGATCCGTGCGGCGGATAGACGGTTCCCTCCCAATCTGTGTAGCTCCACCCTGCTGGGCCGATCCGAATGACGTGCTCACTCACGGCTGGTCTTCACTCTGTCAATTATTTGAAGTGCCGCGCAATTCATTGCCTTGACTAGACATCTATGTTAAAAGCGACAAAGATTCCAACCGAAGATGAGAACACGCTTTGGGAAAGCAGCGTACGTTCAGGGGCCGTGTTTTCTCATTGGAAGGGGGGCTGGTCGCTTAGTCAGTTCGCTGTGAAACCTTCGCGGGGTCGATAGTCGCGGCACCCCGCACGAGTTCTGCGCTGCGGCATTCGTTCGAATCACAATAACAGGCAACACCATCAGGAGATCATTGGTTCATGGATACATTCAACGACAAGAATCTCAATTGCGCTGATTGCGGACAAGAGTTCGTGTTCAGCAAGAATGAACAGGCGTTTTACGCAGAGCGTGGTTTCACAAACGAACCGAAGCGATGCAAGTCCTGCCGCGACAAACGCAAGACTGCCCGGGATGGAAACGGCGGCGGACGCGAGCGCACGATGGTCAGCGTCACATGCGACAGCTGTGGCGTGGCCACCGAAGTTCCGTTCACACCTGTGAGCGGCAAGCCGGTGTACTGCCGCGACTGCTACAACCAGCGCCGATCCCAGAATCGTTCGACCAGTTGGGCATAGTCTCCATACAGTGAACACGGACGGCCGGCGCAAGACGCGCCGGCCGTTTTGTTTCTGGGGGTCAGAACAATTCATCGTTCATCCTCATCGTTCATCGTTTCAACGAAAGGCCTGACCCCAGCTAGAATCCCGCCGCCTTGAGCCGCCCCCTCCTCCCACCGGTCAGCAACATCCTCGACGTGATCGGCAATACACCGATGGTCCGGCTCCGAAAGATCCCCGGGCCGGATGCTGCGGACATCTTCGTCAAGCTGGAGTTCCTCAACCCCGGCGGCTCGATTAAGGATCGCATCGGCGTCGGCATGATCGCGCGCGCCGCGCGCGCCGGTCTGCTCGAGCCGGGAGGGACGATCATCGAGCCGACCGCTGGAAACACCGGGATCGCCCTGGCCCTGGTCGGCGTGCAGATGGGATACCGCGTGATCCTTTGCGTCCCGGAAAACTTCTCCATAGAGAAGCGGGAAGTGATGAAGGCTCTCGGCGGCGAGGTTGTGCTCACGCCGAAAGACGACGGCATGAAAGGAGCGATCGCGCGATCAGAGGAGCTGGCCCGTGAGATTCCGAACTCCTATGTCCCTCAGCAGTTCGCCAACGTGTTCAACACTGAATCGCACTACGAGACCACGGGGCCGGAGATTTACCAGCAGATGGAAGGGCGCGT
>QHVS01000139.1 GCA_003223635.1 Acidobacteriota bacterium
GGCGTGGAGGGGCTGGTGCGCATCGGATGCGCGTGTTACTCCACGGACGACGAGATCTCCCGCTTGATGTCCGCGCTGGACGAGACCTTGCTGCGCTAAAATGTCGTCATGGCGCGCGGTTGGGAAAGCAAGTCAGTCGAGTCGCAGATGGAGGACCGGCAGGACGAGCGCGAGGCATCGCCCGCCAGGGTGGCGGGGAGGGATCTGGAGCTCGAGCGGCAGCGCTACAGCCTGGAGCTGTCGCGCAGGCGAATCCAAAGCGAGCTGGCCGCAACGCAGTCGTCGCTTCGCCGCGCCTCGCTCGAGCAAGCGCTGAAGTATCTCGAGGGAGAGCTGGCGAAGCTCGGACAAGCGTGAGGATCGCTTCGGACACATAAATGCAGAATGCAGAATGAAGAATTGAGAAAAGGGAACGACCGGCCTCTCTCTTCATTCTAAGTTCTGCATTCTGCATTCGTCTTTCCAGGGCCTGCACACACAATGCGCCTCGCCATCACCCGTCCGGTCAGTCCGGCCATCGGCGATTGTGAGCTGACGTTCGTCGAGCGCCAGCCGATCGACGCGGCGCGTGCGACGGCACAGCACGATCACTACGAGCGCGCGCTGGCGCGGCACGGCTGCACAGTCGTCCGCATCGCGGCTGCGCCGGAGCTCCCGGACGCGGTCTTCGTCGAAGATGCCGCGATCGTGCTCGACGAGATCGCGGTCATCACCCGACCGGGCGCCGAGTCCAGACAGGCTGAGACAGCGAGCGTCGCTGCGATGCTTCAGAACTATCGACCGCTCGTGCACATCCAGGCGCCGGCGACGATCGACGGCGGCGACGTCCTGCGCCTCGACCGCACGCTGTACGTCGGCCGTTCGCAGCGCACGAACGAGGCAGCGCTCGAGCAGCTTCAGAGATTGGCGCCGGACTACAAAGTCGTAGCCGTCTATTTTCGCGGCTGCCTTCATCTCAAGTCCGCGGTGACCCAGATCGAAAAACGAACGCTTCTCTTCAATCCCGACTGGATCGAAGCGTTCAAAGGATTCGAAATGATTGCCGTCGATCCGACGGAGCCGCTCGCGGCAAATGCGCTCTACCTGGATGGTGTGATCGTTCTCTCGGCCTCGCACACGCGGACGCGGCGTCGGCTGGAACAACGTGGCTATCGCGTCGTGCCCGTCGACGTCTCGGAGCTGGAGAAAGCGGAGGCGGGCGTGACGTGCTGCAGTCTCATGGTTGAGCGGCCAAACCGTTGACGATCGCTTCGAAGATACGGCGGATGGTCTCATCCTCGTACACAACGACGGAGCTGCCGACGCGCTGCCCGATCATTCGATCGCGCATCATCCCTTCCCCCGCTCCGAGAAGGGCCGAGGCGAGGACGTCGGCGGAGATGTCATTGCGGAAGGAACCGTCACTCTGGCCGCGGCGGATCAGCTCGCGGAGCAGCTCGTGGAACTTGAGGAAGCCTTTCGACAGCGCCACGTCGTTGCCGCGCACGCGGCGTCCCTCGAACAAAAAGAGGAAAGCCATCTCGTGATCCCGGCCGAAAGCCTCCAGGACCAGGCCCAGAATGCGGAGAATCGCCTCGCGGCCATGCTCCGATTCGGCGAGGTGGCGCCGGATGTCGTCGTTCAGACCTTCCCACGCCTGGTTGAAGATCGCCTCCAGCAGCCCGCTCTTCCCCCCGAAATAGCGGACCAGTTGCGACTCGGAGGTCCCAGCCTCGCGGGCGATGGCCGCAGTCGAGGTTTGCTCGTACCCAAGACGACCGAAAAGTGTCTTGCCGGCAGAGAGAAGGCGATCGCGAGAGGTTTTCTCGGACTCGGGCATTGCGGGAGGTTACGGATGCGCTGGCGCGGGGTCAAGAGTGAGGGATGAGGGATGAGGGATGAGGGATGAGGGATGAGGCAGAGTTGCCGCGTGGCCTTGATTCGCCACACGATCGTGACACCCGTTGACCCGTCAGGCCGTAAAATGACCCGCCGGTCATGAACGCTCGACGACTCATCTCCGAAAAAAGCCTCTGGCAGTCGTACAAGCGGCAGAGCATTCAGGAGGCGGTCATCCGCCTGATGTGCCGCGAAGGGCTGAAGAGCGTGACCATGGAGCGCGTGGCCCAGGAAGTGGGGATCGCCAAGGGAACGGTCTATCTCCACTACCACGACAAGAAGGAGCTGCTCGACGAGGTCAAACAATCGGCGCTCGCTCCTCTGATGGTGGCCTTGGAGGTGATCCTCCGCAGCGACGAGGCGCCTTCCGAGAAGCTCCGCTCCTACAGCCATCATTACTTCTCGTATTTCGAGGAGCGGCGCGACCTTTTTCGCATCCTTATCTATGAGCGTGAGCTGACCCAGGGTGCCCGCTACCAGAGCGATCGATATCGGCGCCTGATTCAGGAGATTGCCCGAGTGATCCGCGAGGGGATCCGCAGCGGCGTATTTCGAGACGCCGACGCCCACAAGGTCGCAGCGATGTTCATCGAGTCCAACTTCGCTCTTCTCAACCAGCGGCTGCAGAGCGAGAAGCCTGCGCCTGTGGAGGGCGACGCGAATCTGATCGCGGATGTCTTTCTTGCCGGGTTGGAAAAGCGGAGGCGGGCGTGAACGTGGTTGCTCGGTTGCTGGGTGGCTGGGTTGCTGGGCGAAATCTGCCTGGAGCTCACCGAGCAACCCAGAAACTCAGCAACCTGGCAACTCTGACCTTTCTTCTTCTCGCCGCGTGCGCGAGCGGGCACGATCCCGGGACGGCACAGGCGCCCGCGACGCCATGGAATCCGCCCGCCGCTGCGATTCCCCCCGCACTCCCGAAAAATGAGCCGGATATCTCCGGCCCTCTGACGCTGGCGCGGGCGATCGACGTCGCGCTGGCCAACAATCCGGCCACGCGCACCTCCTGGCTTCAGGCTCGCGCGGCTCAGGCCAATCTCGGCAGCCGTCGCTCCGCGTACTATCCCGAGCTTGATTTCAGCCTCACGTACAACCGAACGCATCAGGCCACGCAGGGCGGCCTGAACATCTTCAACAGCACGACCTACGGCCCTTCGCTGGCGCTCACCTATCTTCTGTTCGACTTCGGGGGGCGGGCGGCGGTGGTGGAGGAGGCGAGGCAGACGCTGATCGCGGCGGATTTCACGCACAATCAGGAGATCCAGAACGTGGTGCTGCGTACGCAGCAGGCATTCTTCGGTTATCTCGACGCCAAGGCGCTGCTCGACGCACAAAGCGCGACGCTCAAGGAACGGCAGACCAACGTCGACGCCGCCGATGCCCGGCATCGGGCGGGCGTGGCCACGATCGCCGACGTGCTGCAGGCGCGCACGGCGCAGTCGCAGGCTCAACTCATATTCGAGACGCTTGAGCAGAATCTCCGCATCTTCGAGGGAACGCTGGCCACCACGATGGCGGTGCCGGTTACGACGCGATTCGAGATCGGCACGCTGCCGACCGATCTGCCGGTGCAGGAAGTGACCACGGCAGTGGATCAATTGATCGCTCAGGCCGAGGCGCAGCGTCCCGACTTCGCGGCAGCGCGTGCGGCAGTGCTGCGCGCGGATGCGCGAGTTCGCGAGGTCCGCGCCGCCGCGCTTCCCACCGTTGGCCTGACCGCCAACGCCAGCCGGACGACGTTCTCCGGCGTGACCAGCGCGACCGCCAGCCCGTACTCTGTCGGCATCGCCATGCGCGTTCCGCTCTTTACAGGATTCCGGACGCAATACGATCTGCGGGAAGCGAGGATCGATGCTGATATCGCGCGGGAGGGCGCGCGCGACTTTCGCCAGCAGGTGGACTTGCAGGTCTGGAGCAGCTACTACGCGCTTGCTACCGCCACGCAGCGCGTCCGCACCAGCCGCGATCTTCTGACCGGCGCGCAACAATCAGCGGAGGTCGCCGCCGGCCGCTATCGCAGCGGCGTCGGCAGCATTCTCGATGTCCTTACCGCGGAGTCAGCGCTGGAGAGCGCCCGGGCGCAAGAGGTGCAGTCACGGGCGGATTGGTTCGTGGCCGTGGCCCAACTCGCGCATGACACGGGAACGCTGTGGCCAGGAGAAGCTACACAATGAATGCAGAATGCAGAATGCAGAATGCAGAATTGAAAAGCGGCGTGCAGAGCCATTCTGCATTCTGCATTTTGCACTCTGCATTCGTAGTCATCCTGCTGGTCTCATGCGGGACCAAGCAGAAGCCCGCGGAGGACACCGTTCCAGTGACCGTGGCCGTTGCCCAACAGAAGGACGTTCCGCTGCAAATCCGGGCGATCGGCAGCGTGCAGCCCCTTTCGACCGTCTCGGTTCGCGCCCAGGTCGGCGGCGAGCTGACTCGGGTCTGGTTCCACGAAGGGGACGACGTCCGCCGCGGGCAGCCTCTCTTCAGCATCGATCCGCGTCCGTATCAGGCAGCGCTGGCTCAGGCGCAAGCCAATCTGGCGCGCGACGAGGCGCAGCTCCGCAACGCGCAGTCGGAGGCGGCGCGCTACGGTGATCTTGTAAAGAAGGACTACGTGACCAAAGAGGAGTACGAGAAGATGACCTCCGGGGCGGAGGCGGCGCGGGCGGTGGTGGCGGCGGATCGGGCGGCGGTGGAGAACGCGCGGCTGCAGGTGGCGTACTGCGACATCCGCTCGCCGATCGACGGCCGAACCGGCAGCCTGATGGTGCATGCCGGGAATCTCGTGCACGTCGGCGACGCGAATCCCCTGGTGGTCATCAATCAGATCGCGCCGGTGTACGTGCAGTTCGCCATCCCCGAGTCGCAGCTCGGATCCCTTCGAGCGCGCGGAATCGCCAACGTGCCGGTGACCGCCATGCCGCAAGGCGGCGGCGCTCCAATCGCGGCCGGACGGCTGAGTTTCCTCGACAACACCGTCGATCGAACGACCGGCACGATCACCCTCAAGGCTCTGTTCGACAACCAGGGCCGCGCGCTGTGGCCCGGTGAGTTCGTGACTGTCGCCGTGACGATGGAAAACCGACCCAATGTGGTGGTGGTTCCGTCACAAGCCGTGCAGGTAGGGCAGCGGGGGCAGTATGTTTATGTTGTGAAGCAGGACCGGTCGGTCGAGATGCGGCCGGTGCGGGTCGCCGAGGCAGTGAATCAGCTGACCATCGTAGAGAGCGGCGTGGCGCCGGGAGAGACCGTCGTGACCGACGGCCAGTTGCGGTTGACGCCGAAGAGTAAGGTAGAAGTAAAGAACGCGATTTGATCGTGGTTGGTGGCTCGCGGTTCGTGGCTCGCGCCACAACCTGCGAACCACGAGCCGCGGACCACGAACAACGAAATGAACATCGCAGCACTCTTCATCAAACGCCCGGTGATGACCACGCTGGTCATGTTGGCCATCGTGTTGTTCGGCATCATGGCCTATCGGCAGTTGCCGGTGAGCGATCTGCCCAACGTCGACTTTCCGACCATCCAGGTGAATGCGTCGCTTCCCGGCGCGAGTCCAGAGACGATGGCTTCCGCGGTGGCCACGCCGCTGGAGCGCCAGTTCTCCACCATCGCCGGCCTCGACTCCATGACGTCGGCCAGCTACCTCGGATCGACGTCGGTCACTCTGCAGTTCAACCTCAGCCGCAACATCGACGCAGCGGCGCAGGATGTGGCGTCGGCGATCGCTGCCGCGGCGCGCCAATTGCCGCCGAACATGCCGGCCCCTCCGTCGTACAACAAATCCAATCCGGCCGACCAGCCGGTGTTCTTCCTGGCCCTGACCTCCGACACCATGCCGCTCTATCAGCTCGACGAGTACGGCGAGACGATGATGGCCCAGCGGATCTCCATGATTCCCGGCGTGGCCCAGGTGCAGGTGTACGGCGCGCAGAAATATGCAGTGCGCATCCAGCTCGATCCGCGGCAGCTCGCGTCGCGCGGGATCGGCATCGACGAAGTGCAGAACGCGGTCAAGAACAGCAACGTCAACCTGCCCACCGGCGTCATGAACGGTCCGTACACCGCGTACACCGTGCAGGCGAACGGGCAGCTCCTCCGCGCGTCCGACTACCGTCCGCTCACCGTCACCTATCGCAACGGCGCGCCGGTCCATCTGGAGGAGCTGGGGAACGTGCTGGACGACGTGGAGAACAATCAGACCGCCGCGTGGTTCCTGAACAAGCGTGGTCTGATTCTGGCGATTCAGAAGCAGCCGGGAACGAACACCGTCGAAGTGGCCGATCGCATCCGTGCCCTGTTGCCGACATTTCGCAAGGAGCTGCCGGGGTCAGTCGATCTGAACATCCATCGCGACCGGTCGCAGTCCATTCGCGATTCGGTCGCCGATGTGAAGTTCACGCTGATGTTGACGCTGTTCCTGGTCGTTCTGGTCATCTTCCTCTTCCTGCGAAATGTTTCCGCCACGGTGATCCCCAGCCTGGCCCTGCCGCTGTCAGTGGTCGGCACGTTCGCCGTGATGTACATCTTCGGTTACTCGCTGGACAACCTCTCGCTGATGGCGCTGACGCTGTCGGTCGGCTTCGTGGTCGACGACGCCATCGTCATGCTGGAGAACATCGTCCGGCACATGGAGATGGGGAAGCCGCCCCTGCAGGCGGCGTTCGACGGATCGCGGGAGGTCAGCTTCACGATTCTGTCGATGACCATCTCCCTGGCCGCGGTCTTCATCCCCATCCTGTTCATGGGGGGAATTCTGGGACGCCTGTTCCATGAATTCGCGGTGACCATCGGCGCAGCGATTCTCGTCTCCGGTTTCGTCTCACTCACGCTGACGCCGCTGCTCAGCGCGCGCTTCCTCCGTCCGCCGAAAGAGGAGCATCACGGGAAGCTCTATCAGAAGTCAGAGCGCGTCTTCGAGGCGACGCTGAGTTTTTACGAGCGCGGTCTGCGTTGGGTGCTGCGCCATCAGGCCACGGCCCTGGTGGTGTCATTGATCCTTCTCGTGGCCACCGTCTGGCTATTCATGATCGTGCCGAAGGGATTCATCCCCAACGAAGATCAGGGGCAGGTCTTCATCAATATCGAGGCGGCGCAGGGAATCAGCTTCGATGATCTCGTGCGCCATCAGCTCGCTGCCGCGGAAATCGTGTCGAAGGAGCCTGGCGTGGCGACCTTCTTCTCGACCTGCGGATCGCGCGGCGCCAGCAACACCGGAATCATCTCCATCCGCACGATTCCCAAGAAGGAGCGGAAGGTGACCATCGATCAGATGATCGCCAGCCTGCGCACGAAGCTGAACAGGATTCCCGGAATTCGCGCGTATGTTTCCAACCCGCCGCCCATCCGGCTCGGCGGGCGGTTGGGCAATTCCAACTATCAGTTCACGATGTCAGGAGCGGACACAAACGCGCTCTACCCGGCGTCGCAGGCGATGCTGGACAAGATGCGGCAGATGTCGGGGCTCACTGACGTAGCCACCGACCTTCAACTGAAGAATCCGACGCTCACTGTCGACATCGATCGGGACCGCGCCGCCGCCCTAGGCCTGAACATGCTGCAGGTCGAAGATGCGCTCTACTCGGCCTACGGCACGCGGCAGATCTCCACCATCTATGCGCCGAACAACGAGTATCAGGTGATCATGGAGCTGAAGCCGGAATTCGAGGACGAGCCGGCGGCGCTCAACATGCTGTATGTGCGCACGAACTCGGGTCAGCTCATTCCGCTCAACGCCGTGGCACGCCTGGTGCCGTCATTCGGTCCGCTCGCGGTGAACCACTCCGGACAGCTTCCATCGGTGACGATCTCTTTCAACCTGAAGCCGGGCGTCTCGCTCGGCAACGCCGTGAATCAGGTCAACGCAACAGCGAAGAGCGTGCTCCCGGCTTCCATCTCCACGAGTTTCCAGGGAACCGCGCAGGCATTCCAGTCATCCCTGCAGGGACTCGGGCTGCTGCTCATCCTGGCCATCGCCGTGATCTATATGGTCCTGGGCATCCTGTACGAGAGCTTCATCCATCCGGTGACCATTCTCTCGGCGCTGCCCTTCGCCGGGTTCGGCGCGCTGCTGACGCTGCTCATCTTCAAGGTCGACCTGTCGATCTACGCGTTCGTGGGCATCATCATGCTCGTGGGTCTGGTGAAGAAGAACGGCATCATGATGGTCGACTTCGCCATCGAGGCTCAGCGCCAGGGGAAGACCGCCGAGCAGGCCATCTTCGACGCCTGCATCGTGCGGTTCCGTCCGATCATGATGACCACCATGGCCGCGCTGATGGGCACTCTTCCCATCGCCCTCGGATTTGGCGCCGGCGCGGAGTCGCGACGCCCGCTCGGCCTCGCCGTCGTCGGCGGCCTGATCTTCTCCCAGACCCTGACCCTTTACGTCACGCCGGTCTTCTACCTCTATATGGAGAAGCTGCGCCGCAAGCCGAAGATGGAAGAGCCCACCCGCGGCGAGCTGGAAGAGATCTTCGAGCCGGAGCGCGAGCCGGTCGGCGTCGCGTACCGAGTGGTGCCGTCGGGGTCGTAAGGGTCCCCTCACCCGGCGCTTCGCGCCACCCTCTCCCCGCTACGCGGGGCGAGGGTTCTCGAGATCCTTCTCCCGCGACAGCGGGAGAAGGTGCCGCGAAGCGGCGGATGAGGGCGTCACGCCAATCGCTCCACTCGATCCGCAATGTTCCCAATCGACACCGGCCGCTGAAGCACGGCGGCGAACGGCAACTCGGACACCCAAGGTTCGGGCGCAACGCCAGTCAGGGCGATCACCGGCACCTCCGCGCCGAAGAGCCGGGCGGCCTCCTGGCGTGACAGGTGGCGAAGGTCCACCACGATCAGATCGGGCCAGCGCATCGGCATCATGCGCAGCGCGTCGTCGACGGTGAGGAATCCGACGGCGTCATAGCCGCGCTCGAGCAGCTCGGCGCGCAACAGCGCGCGCGGCCACTGCTCGGGATCGATGATCCAGACCACCTTCGACATACAATCCCGCCAGCCCGGAGGCCTCTTATGCGGACATTCTCCGCGATTCTCACAGCGTTTCTGTTGGTCGTTCCACCTGCGGCCGCGCAGCTCAGAGGTCCGCGCGAGCTGGTCATGCAGAAGCTGACCCGAATGACGTGGAGCGGCGCGCGTCATCAGGCCGCGGCTGTCACGTCGCAACGGCGCCGCGCGGTTCTGCAACCCTCGTCCTCGCCGTGCGCGCCGAAGGTGCTGCGGGAACAGGTCTTCCCGAACTGGATCGATGTCGATTCGGACTTTGTCTATGTCTCGGACGGTCTCCTGGATCTGTTTCGCGTCCCGAAGGATGGCGGAACGCTGACGACGATTGCATCGGTCGGCGCCGAGATCGGACCGTTCGCCATGGACGACACCACGATCTACTTCATCACCGTCGATGACGACACGACCGGTTCGTTGTACAAGGTACCGAAGAGTGGCGGCACGGCGACGCTGCTGGCCACGAAGCTCCCCGCTCCGATGGAAGTTCGCGTCGACGCCACATCGGTTTACTGGGCCTCGCTGGGAACGATCGTCGCGGGGACTCTGAACGCCGACGGATTCATCGAGCGCATGACGAAGGATGGGACCGGCCGCACCGTTCTCGCCGACAAGTTGAATGCTCCCTTTACGCTGGTCCTCGACGCAACCGACGTCTACTTCGATGAGACCGGTCTGGCCGAAGGCAACCTCAGCGCCGGTTTGCGAAGAGTCTCGAAATCGGGAGGTCCGATGACCACGCTCGTCGACGGCCTGCTTGTGATAGCGATCGCCACGAGCGCATCCGACATTTTCTATTCAGGGATCGACGTTTCGCCCGCGGTGTTTCGCCTCCCGAAGGCCGGAGGCCCTCCCGCGCTTCTGATCGATCAATTCTTCGCGTCGACCGTGACGGCGAAAGATTCGCTGGTGTATGCGATGGGGTTCAATGTTGACGGGAACGCGTTCATCCTCGCCGCTCCGGCCGCGGGCGGAGCGGCGCGAACGGTCCGTGCCACCAGCGGAGACTCATTCTCGTTCGCGCTCGATGACTGCGCGGTTTACTACAGCACGGAATCTCGTCTGGAGCGGGCGCCGCGATAGGGCCTTCGCGGAAGGCGGCGGCAAGCCGCCGCACTCCTAAGGCTAGACTCTCCCCATGCTTCGTCTCGAGATCATCGCTGCCACGGTCATGGTGGCGGCGATCGCCGCCTTCCTGATCACGAAGCGTCATGCCCGGCGTCTGCAGCGGCGCCAGCGGATCCGCATCGACCGTTTCAAGTTAAAGCGCCGCCACGCCGACATTGAGCTGGAGGTCTTCGGATCGCGCGATGTCGTGCACGCCGTACAGGCTTACGCGAAAGAACATCACGTCGGCACTGACGTTGCGATGAGGCAGGCCCGCACCTATCTGCAGGAGATCGTTCCCAAGTTCAACCTGCTGGCGTACTACCGCTTCGGCGCGCCGATCGCCAAGGCCATCATGTACTTTCTCTATCAGCCGGTCGTTGAGCGCACGCTGCTGCGCAATTTCAACGATCGAGCGCCCAAAGATTCGATCGTCGTCTATGTCATCAATCATCGCTCCAACGCCGACTACGTCCTGGTCGCCCACATGCTCTTCGAGTTCATCTCTCTCTCCTATGCGGTGGGGGAGTGGGCTCGGGTGTGGCCGCTCAACCATCTCTTCAAATGGTTCGGTGCCTACTTCATCCGCCGCCGATATCGCGAGCCGCTGTACCACGCCGTGCTCTCCACGTTTGTCCGAACGATCACCAAGCACGGAGTGACGCAGGGAATCTTCATCGAAGGCGGCCTGACGCGGGACGGCGCCTTTCTCAAGCCGAAGCTGGGGATGCTCGACTACATCGTCACCGCGAAGGGCGATCCGGAGTTCAGCGCACCGCTGTTCCTGATCCCGACGGCGATCAATTACGACCGCGTGCTGGAGGATCGGAATCTGACCGAGGAGTTGCTGGGGAGGGAGGACCGTTCGACGAGGGTGCAGAAGCTGAACACTTCGCTGCAGTTTCTCTTCAAGAATTTCTGGCGCAGCGTCTTCCGCCGCTTCAAACGGTACGGCTACGCCATCGTCAGCTTCGGCTCGCCGATCTCCGTCGACGATTACGTCCGGGCCCATCCTTCGATTCTCGCCGCCGACTTCGAAGTGCGAAAGCCGGCTCTGCGCGCGCTGGCGGAGAAAGTGATGGCCGAGATTTCCAGCGCGCTGCCGGCGACGCCAGTGACCCTGGCGGCGCGAGCGTTCCGTCAATCCGATCGAGCGCTCACCGATGCGGAGATGGCCGCGGCGATCGATCGGCAGCGCTCGGAATGGCGAGACCGCGTCTGGCTGCCCGCCGAGAAAAACGGAGAGGAGATCTGGGCCGCCGCGCGCGAGATCCTGCTTCTGCGGCGGTTGATCGAAGAATCCGCCGGCGAGGGCGCCGGCGCCCCACTGAGATGGCAATGGAATGCGGACGAAATTCTCCTCCGCGATTACTACGCGAACTCGCTGCTGACGTTCGGCGAGGTGAGGCAACGCGGATGGCCGGAGCGAGGAGTTGCGGTGCTCAGTGCTTAGTGCTCGGTAGTTCGTCTCTACCGGGCACTGAGCACTAAGCACCCCTTTGACGAATTTCCCACGCCCTCCCGCCGCCCCCTTCACGCCCCCCGCCCTAAATTCAAGCTCGAGGTAGACGTTGCGAATGCCATTGCGAGCCATGCCCCGATATTTTCTTCTTCCGCCGCTGCAGGCGACCGTCGGTACCGGTCCGGCGCGCCTGATCGATCTCTCTCTTAGGGGAGTCCGGGTGGAAACCGTCGAGTCGCTGTCGATCGGGACGCCGCTGCGCCTGCGCATCTTCGCGGCGGGAGTGACCGTCGACGTGATGGGAACGGTCGTCTGGTCCCAGATCGACGATCTTTCCCTTAACGATCGGTCCGACCGGTATTTGAGCGGCCTGACCTTCGAGGAAGAGGCTCCTCGCGCAGTGGGCGAATTGATCCAAAAGCTTCTGGAAGCGGATGTTGCGGTCGCCATTGAAGATTGCCGCAACGCCGACCGGTATCGCCTCGCCACGCCGTTGACTGGCTCCTTTGGCCCCCGGCACACGAGCGTGGTGGACATCTCCATCAACGGCGCCCGGCTGGCCGTCCGACAGTTCCTGAAGCCGGGAACCATCGAAACCCTCGGTTTTCAGGTGGATCTGGAGATGGGGCCGGTCATCGTCAACGCCATGGTCGTCTGGTGCATCGGAGACGAACGGAGTGGTTTCGAGGCTGGCCTGAAGATCGAGGCGCAAGAGGATCGGCTCCGGCTGGCCATCCACCGCCTGTGCATGCGGGGAGAAGCGCGGATCGACCTGCACTCCCTGCGGCGGAAATTTGACAGTCTGCGCGCCGCGGCCAGGGCGGTGGACGCCCTCGCATCGTGAATTTCGTCACACATCGGGCGAAATGGCGTTCACGGTTTTTCGACGCCCGGCAGCCATTCCATTGACGTCGTTCTCCTACATTGCCAATCAGGCAAGAGGTGACATCGTGTCAAACGACTTTCGGACAGTTCCCCGCTACTTTCTGACGACCGGCCTTCCAGCCATGATCGGTGAGCTGGAGGTCAGCGTGGTCGATCTCTCCATCAAAGGCGCGCGCCTCCAGGTCACCGAGCCGGTGCCCCTCGGCGCAGTCGTGCCTCTGATTATCTGGGCCGACGAACGCACGGTGACGACGAAGGCGACTGTGCTGTGGTGCCAGCTCGTGGCCCTCTCCATGAATGATGAGGAGATGGACCGCTACCTCTGCGGCGTGATGTTCGAGAAGGTCGTGCCGGAGATTAGCGACGTCATCGAAGAGCTGATGGGAAGCGGCGACGCGCTGCCCATCGAGGATGCTCGTAACGTGGAGCGCTATCGCATCACCGCGCCGCTCACCGCGAACTTCGGCGATCTGGCGCTGGCCCGGCTGCTCGACCTGTCGGTGCGCGGAGCGCGCGTTGGGACGCGGAATCCGATCGAGGTGGGAACCGTGGCTACGCTGCGCTTCCGTCTGGGACCGAAAGAAGCGAGCGTGGAAGTGGTAGGAACCGTGATGTGGTCACGTCCGGCAGATCGGCGTGGTGGATACGAGTCGGGGATGCGCATCGAAGGTGAAGAGGCGCTGTTGCGCGCCGCGATCGCCCAGCTCTGCATGCACAACCATGCGCGCATCGATCTGAATTCACTGCGACGCAAGTTCGATCCGCTGCGTTCGACGGGCACAACCTCCGGCGTCATCGCCCTGGTTTCGTAATCTGGAGTGCGGCGGCCATGCCGCCGCTCTCCTTTTCGCACGGGTGATAAAATCGCCCGCGCGATGCGCAATCCCTTCAGCACGCTCGACACGTTCGATCTCGGCAACGGAAAGCGAGGACAGTTCTACTCGCTTCCGAAGCTGGAAGCGGCGGGCGTGGGCGCCGTCTCGCGGTTGCCGGTCAGCATCCGCACCGTCCTGGAGTCCGTGCTGCGGAACGTCGACGGAAAAAAAATCACCGAGAATGATGTCCGCACGCTGGCCCGATGGGGAGCGAAGGCCGAGCGGACGGAAGAGATCCCCTTCATGGTCGCGCGGGTCCTGCTGCAGGACTTCACCGGCGTGCCACTGCTGGTCGATC
>QHVS01000140.1 GCA_003223635.1 Acidobacteriota bacterium
CTCCGTGCAGGTCGATTTCGCCAATCGTCCCGACGCGCTGCAGCTCAACATGGATGTCGAGTTCAAGCGCAACCGGCAGCGCTATCAGTTTCTGAAGTGGGGGATGCAGGCCTTCAACGGATTTCGGGTCGTGCCGCCGGGCATCGGCATCGTGCATCAGGTGAATCTCGAATATCTCGCCCGCGGCGTGCTGGAGCGAGACGGCGTCTGGTATCCCGACACGCTGGTGGGCACCGACTCGCACACCACGATGATCAATGGTTTGGGCATCGTGGCCTGGGGCGTGGGCGGGATCGAAGCCGAAGCAGGGATGCTTGGCCAGCCGGTCTACTTCCTGACGCCCGATGTCGTCGGCGTGCATCTCGTCGGCGCGC
>QHVS01000261.1 GCA_003223635.1 Acidobacteriota bacterium
AGCGCGAGCTGTTGTTTGCTGATCTCGTCCTGCTGGCGGATCAGCGACAACTTGTGAACGATCGCGGTAATGGCGGGTGCGGCGGGCGCGAGTTTGCTCAATGCCATGAACTTCTCATACGCCTCGGTCACCTTCCCCTGCCGAAGCAGCTCGTTGGCCTGCGTGCGCAACTGCCGTTCTGCAGCCGACCTCGACTCCGCGCGCACGTCGACCTCCGGAATGTCCGGCCGTTTGTGACGAATGGAAGCGACGGCGCCGACGAGCCCGACGGTCAGCAGGGCCACGATGGCGAAAAAGATCGCGGAAGGAACAACCCGGCGCCAGAGCGGCATGGCCCGAACTTCGTCGATCGTGTGCTGGAAGACCTCCACGGTTCGATGCCGCACGCCGCGCGCCGAACGCGGCGCTGCAGGGGAACGCGCTTCCGCGACCCTCCCGCTCGCTTCCGGAAACGGCATCTCCATCGTCGCCACGCGGTCGGGATTTTTCGTGGTGATGGTTTGCTCTTCCAGCAGCGCCTCATGCTGCGGGGCCGGCCGCTCGCCTCGAACGACGGCGCGAAGAGCGAGCGCAAAATCGCGCCCGCGCTGGTAGCGCCTGGCCGGATCCTTGGCCAGAGCGAAGGACATGATGTCCTCGTAGCCATCCGGAATCTGCGGATTGATTTCGTGCAGCGGCGGAAACGGCTCGTGCACGATCTTGTAGGAGATGGATGTCAGCGAATCGCCGCCGAACGGCTTCCGCCGGGTCAGGCATTCGTACAGGCAGATGCCGAGGGAGAAGATGTCGGTGCGGCCATCGACGGGAGCGCCCTTGATCTGTTCGGGCGCCATGTAGTTGGGCGTGCCGAGAAACTGGCCGGTGCTGGTGAGGTTGGCGACGCTGGATGCGATCTTGGCGATTCCGAAGTCCGTGATCTTGGCCCGACCGCCGTCGAGCAGAATGATGTTGGCCGGCTTCACATCGCGGTGAACGATCCCCTTGGAATGCGCGAAGTCGAGCGCGTCGGCGACCTGGGCGATGATGTCGCCGATCTGGTCGTAGGTCAGCGCGCGACCCTGCGCCAGAATCTCTTTCAGATTCTGACCCTCGACGTACTCCATGGCGATGAATGAAGTCCCCGTGTCGTCCTGTCCGATGTCGTGAACCGTGACGATGGATGGATGGTTCAGAATGCCGGCCGCCTGGGCCTCGCGAATGAAGCGCTGCCGGAACTCTTTCGTTTCGTCGTCGTCCGAATGGGCGGCCGGGCGGATGGTCTTCAGCGCGACCAGGCGTCCGATCAGAGGGTCCTTGGCAAGATAAACGATTCCCATCGCTCCCTTGCCGAGCTCGCGGACGATCTCGTAACGGCCGAGCTTCACCTGGCCCCGCTCTCCGCGCGGAGACGGACCCCCGACAGATGGGGACTCATAGGCCGTCAATAATAACTCCTGCCCTAATGCTGAAGCCGCGCGCGCTCTCCCACGCGCTGGACTGTCCATTTTAATTTAGAATCTACCTCCATTTCGAATCCCGCCATGCGAGGTCACCCATGAAGGTCTATTTGGGCTCTGAAATCCGGAACGTGGCTCTGGTCGGCCATAACGACACGGGCAAGACCAGCCTCGTTTCCCAGCTCCTGTTCAACACCGGCGCCACCACCCGGTTGGGCCGCATCGACGACGGCACCACCACGACGGATTTCGATCAGGACGAGATCGAAAGGAAGCATTCGATCTCCGCGGCGGCCGCCTTCGTCGAGTGGAACAACACCAAGATCAATCTGTTGGACACGCCCGGCTTCGGCATCTTCCTGATGGAGACGCGAAGCGCCATGCGCGTCGCCGATTCGGCAGCCGTGGTGGTCAGCGGCGTCACCGGCGTGGAAGTGACGACGGAGAAGGTCTGGAAGTTCGCCGATGAATTCGCGTTGCCGCGGATGATCATCATCAACAAGATGGACCGCGAACGGGCCTCGTTCTCCCGCACCCTGGAGGCCCTGCAGAAAAAGTTTGGCAAGAATGTGGTGCCCATCCAGCTTCCCATCGGCGAAGAGAAAGATTTCAAAGGAGTCATCGACCTGGTGAGCATGAAGGCCTACCAGTACGCCACGGATGGTTCGGGGAAGTTCGACACGATCGACATCCCCGCCGCGCTGAAGAGCGACGCGGACGATTGGCGGGAGAAGCTCATCGAAAAGGTGGCTGAAGGCGACGACACGCTCATGGAGCGATTCTTCGATCAGGGCGGGCTGTCGCAGGAGGAGCTGATCGATGGCTTGAAGCGGGAGATCTCGCATCATCAGATTTATCCTGTCCTCATCGACTCCGCATCCCACAACATCGGCGGCCACGCCATTCTCGAGGCCATGGTGGCCCTGCTCCCCTCAGCCGATGACGCGAAAACCATCGACGGTAAAAATCCAAAGGGGGAGAAGATCACCTTCGATCGCCGGGCGGAGGCGTTCCCTGCCGCACTCGTTTTCAAAACATTTTCCGATCCGTTCTCCGGGCGTGTCTCGCTGTTCCGCGTGTTCTCCGGGACGCTGAAGTCCGACAGCACGTACTGGAACACCACGCGCGATCACGAAGAGCGCATCGGCAAGCTGCAGCTTCTGCAGGGCAAGCAGCAGGTCCCGATCACCGAGCTGCGGGCCGGCGACATCGGCGCGGTGGCCAAGTTGAAAGACGTCCGCACCGGCGACACGCTGGGGACGAAAGATCATCCGATTGTGCTGGAACACATCCACTATCCGGAAGCGGCGATCTCCTTCGCCATCGAAGGAAAGGCGCGCGGCGATGAAGACAAGATCGGCACGGCGCTGGCGCGCATCATCGAAGAAGATCCCAGCATCCGCTTTCACCGCGACGAGCAGACCAAGGAGTTCCTCCTCAGCGGGCAGGGACAGCTCCACGTGGAGATCGTCGTCTCCAAGCTGAAAAAGAAGTACGGCGTGGATGTCATCCTTCATCCGCCGAAGGTTCCGTATCGCGAGACGATCACCCGTCCGGCCGATGCGCACGGGCGGCACAAGAAGCAGTCAGGCGGCCACGGACAGTTCGCCGATTGCAAGATCAAGATCGAGCCGCTGCCGCGCGGCGGGGACTTCGAGTTCGTCGACGAGATCTTCGGAGGATCGATTCCGCGGCAGTACATCCCCGCAGTGGAGAAAGGAATTCAGGACGCCCGAAGGCGCGGTTATCTGGCCGGGTATCCGGTCGTCGACTTCCGCGTGCGGCTGCTCGATGGTCAGTATCACGACGTCGACTCCTCGGAAATGGCCTTCAAGATCGCCGGATCGCTGGCCTTTCAGGCGGGGATGGAGCAGGCCAAGCCGACGCTGCTCGAGCCGATCATGAGAGTCGACATCAGCGCGCCGACGGAATACGTCGGCGATCTGATGGGCGATCTGAATTCGCGGCGCGGAAGGATGGAGGGCGTCGACGCCGAGGAGGACATCCAGACGCTGCACTCGCGCGTCCCGCTGGCGGAGATGCTCACCTACGGCTCGACCCTGCGCTCCATCACCCAGGGGCGCGGCAGCTTCCACATGGAGTTCTCACACTACGAGGAAGTGCCTCGCAACCTGCAGGAGAAGATCATCGCCGAGTCGAAGAAGGCGCATCAGGAGCAACACGCGGCCCATTGATGGGCGGCGGCCTTCGGAGTGCGGCGGCTTGCCGCCGCCTTGGAGAAAAAAAGCGGCGGCAAGCCGCCGCACTCCGAAGGACGCCTCACTTCACCAGCTTGGCGTCGATTCTTGCGATCTCCTGCACCGCATCGTCCGCGGCCGTGATCACAAATTGTCGCTCCTTGTAGCCGGGAGCGACGATGCGGATTGTGTAGCTGCCGGCGGCGGGAAAGTCGTACAGCTTGTCCATGGTGTTGAACTGCCGGGCCTCGCCGATGGCCAGGCCATTGACGAACACCATCGCGTCATCGGGAAGGACGTTGAGGATCATCCCCCGCCGCGCGCTGAGACGAATCGTGCCGAGCGCGTTCTGCGCGGCGGTGGCCGCCGCCGGAGTGTTGTCCGCCGCGTCGCTCGGAAAGATCAGAGACGATCCC
>QHVS01000264.1 GCA_003223635.1 Acidobacteriota bacterium
CCGAGGACTTCACCACGCAGCCGGAGCGCTTCTTCGCCGCGGAGATCATCCGGGAGAAAGTTCTGGAGCACACGGTGGACGAACTCCCTTACACCACAGCGGTTTCGGTCGATCGGTGGGAAGAGGACGAGGCGAAGAACCTGATCAAGATCTACGCGACGATCGTCGTGGAGCGGGAGTCGCAGAAGCCGATCGTGATTGGCAAGCGAGCGGAAATGGTCAAACGCATCGGCACTGAGGCGCGTCTGGAACTGGAGTCCATCCTCGGCGCAAAGGTCTTTCTCGACTTACATGTCGGCGTGCATGAACGATGGCGCGAAGATGAGCGCTTTCTCGGAGAGCTCGAATGGCCGCTCTCCTGATGCCGGTGTAGAATCGCGCCGAATTACCACAGGCAGCCGTTTTAACTTGGAGAGGAGGAGATCCCATGTACTTTCGCAGGTTAGCTTTCTGCCTCATTGCAATTGTTACGGCGGCGACGGCGTTGGCCCAGCAGACGGGTTCGATCAGTGGCAAGGTGGCCGCAACTGACGGCTCTGGCCTTCCGGGAGTCACGGTCGAAGCGCGGTCCAACGTTCTGCCGCAGCCTCGGGTGACCACGACGGACACGAATGGCGAATATCAGTTGCCGGCGTTGCAACCCGGGACGTACACACTGACATTCACCTTGGGCGGAATGCAGACCATGAATCGCAGAGCGGAGGTGATCATCCGGCAGAACACCACTGCCGACGTGAGGATGGGAGTGCAGGGATTGTCCGAGGCCATCACCGTGACAGCAGAGAGTACGCTTGTGGACAAGACCTCGCAGGCGATTCAGAGCGGCCTCACGAGCCAGCAGATTCAGGCTCTACCGGTCGGCCAGCAATACCGCGACATCATCAAGCTGACGCCCGGCGTTCAGCAGACGCCGGAGGCGCTTCGAGGGCCGAGCGCCGGCGGTAACGGACAGGACAACATTTATCTGTTCGATGGCGTCAATGTGACCTGGCCGCAGTACGGCACGCTCGCCGCCGAGCCGGCGAGCTACGACATTGCGCAGGTCTCGGTGATCAAAGGTGGTGCGAAAGCGACTGATTTCAATCGGTCGGGCGGTTTCACCATTGATTCGGTCAGCAGGTCGGGAACGAACAAGCTGGCTGGCCAGGTCAGTTTTCAACTGCAGAACCACGGGATGACGGCCTCCCAGAAGGTTGGACAAACGACAACGTTCCAACAGGACCAGAGCTGGGGCTCGGTCAGTTTGGGTGGTCCGATCCTCGCTGATCGCCTCTTCTTTTACGGGTCTTACTATCGTCCTGAGGTCAAGCGCAACAACGTAGCCAACGTGTACGGGGCGCTTCCGCAATATCGGAGCACCCGTAATGAGGAATTCGGCAAGCTAACATTCACGCCCACAAGCGCGTTGCTCATTAACGGCAGCTACCGGACCTCGAGGCACACGGAAAAAGGAACGAGCTTTGGCTCCGCCTCCACACAGTTCAACACCGCAACGACGGGTGTCGGCGGAAAGACGAATCTCGACATCGGAGCGCTCGAAGGTTCCTGGGTCATCAATTCCAGGAGCTACGCCTCCCTCAAGTTGACAGACTTCAGGAACCTCAATCACAGCGTTCCTGATTTTCCAGTGAACGTAGCGGTGTCCACTGCGGTCGGCACTCACCTGGATATTAATAATCTCGATCAGATGGGCCAGGTGTTCATTCCGATTCCGATCTCCGGGAACCAGCCGTTCAATGACTTCATCGCTCCGTTCATCGCCAAGTACGGCTATATCAATCCAGCAACGGGCGCTCGAGTAGGCGGAGGTACTGTTGGCGTGGCAGGCCTCGACTCGCTCGACTTCGATGATTTCTTCCGCAAGAACGGTCAGATCGCGTACAACCTGACTTTAGGCACCAATATCGCGCACGATGTTCACGTCGGGTATCAGCGGTATACCGATACGGAGAGATTGAACCGCCTTTCGAATGGGTGGGGCAACATCAGCATCATCGGCGGCCGCTCGAATTGCCCCTCGAATACGGCCTGTAAAGGGCAGCCGATCTTTTTCCAGGCGAGCATTGGCCAGGCGACGTTCGGAAATACGCCGGTGCGCACCATTCACTCCGATTTGCGCTCGCAGAACATTGAATTGAACGACACGATTCACATGGGCAACTGGTCGCTCAATGCCGGCGTGATCGCAGGCAATGACACCTTCTACGGCCAGGGACTGAAGAATGACAGCTCGACGCTGTCGGGCTACACCTTATGTCCGGGCTGCAAGTACAGGATGTACAACATCCCTTTCAAGAAGATGATCCAGCCGCGCCTCGGCGCCACGTGGGCATACAACGGCGTGGATACCGTGTATGCCAGCGTTGCTCGTTATAACCCGGCAGTGAGCTCGTTGCCCCGCGCTGCGTCATGGGATCGCAACTTCACCACTCGAACGATCAGGGTGTATTTCGACAAGAACGGCGATCTCATCGGAATCGATCCGCTACGCTCTTCTTCGGGCAAACTGTTCGTCCAGAACATGGATCCTCGCGAGATTAAAGAGTATCTCGTCGGCACGGCGCAGCAAATTACCAGCCGCTGGTCCGGCCGCCTCTATGGTCGATATCGCAAGGGTGATCACTTCTGGGAGGACACGAACAACACCGCCCGGATCGACTACAACGCACCTGCGCCCATCCCCCACGACCCATATATTCCCGACCTTGACGCCAAGAGGGCGCAAATCGGAAGCGGCTCGTCGTATGTCATCGCACAGCTCGACGGTGCATTCACGAAATACTACGAAGCGACGATGGAGTCGGAGTGGCGCGGCAATAAGACATTCGTCCGGGGCTCGTATACCTGGAGTCACTACTATGGGAACTTCGATCAGGACAAAACAACCGGCTGCCCACCGTGCAATGACTTCCTGACGTTCATCGGCTCGTCGAACATCGCCGACGGCGCGGGCCATCAACTGTGGGACAACAAGTACGGCCTCATGCATGGCGACCGGCGTCATCTGCTGAAGGTGTACGGCGCGTACTTCCTGCCGTGGAGTGCGAGCGCTGGCGCTTACGCCGTCTACCAATCCGGTCAGCCGTGGGAGCCATGGGATTACACGGTGTACAACAAATATCCGGATAACGACACGGGCGAGACGATCAAGTTCGCGGAGCCCGCTGGTTCACGGAGAGCGCCTTCGCATCATCAGCTCGATCTCGATTACACGCAGAACATCCCCGTCGCCGGTCTG
>QHVS01000263.1 GCA_003223635.1 Acidobacteriota bacterium
CCTGGATACGCCGGGCATTCATAAGCCGCTGCACAAGATGAACGTTCGGATGATGGATCACGTGCGCGCCAGCCTCTCGGAAGCGGACATCGTCGCGCTGCTCGTCGATGCCACGGAGGAGTTCGGGCACGGCGATCAGTACGTCATCGACCTGCTGCGCCAGACGGGTGAAGCAAGCCGTTTCGCGATCCTCAACAAGATCGATCTGCTGAAAAAACAGAAGCTCCTGCC
>QHVS01000277.1 GCA_003223635.1 Acidobacteriota bacterium
GAGCGCCGGCAACTTGCCGGCGCAGGCTGGTAGCCTGCGCACCCGCCGGCTAGTAGCCGGCGGTACTCATGAGTCCGACGTCACGTCACCACGTGCAGTGGCTTTTCCCCGCGTAGAAATCGCAGCACGTCGGTCGCGGCGATCCGAGCCATGGCGCTGCGAGTCTCGAACGTCGCCGATCCGATGTGCGGGGCGAGCACGACGTTGGACATTTTCAGCAGCCGCGGATTGACGTCGGGCTCATTTTCGTAGACATCCAATCCGGCGCCGGCGAGGTGGCCGCTCTCCAGCGCGTCGCAGAGCGCATCCTCGTCGACGATCGGCCCACGCGCAGTGTTGAACAGATAAGCGCCGCGCTTCATCTTCGCCAGAGCCGCCTGATCGATGAGATGGCGCGTCTCGGCGGTCAGCGGAACATGGATGGAGATGAAATCGCTCGTTTTCAGCAGCTCATCGAGCGATTCCCCACTCCGCACTCCGACGACTTCGACGCCGAAGGTGTGCGCTCGCCGCGCCACTGCGGTTCCGATGCGCCCCATGCCGATGATGCCGAGGCGTTTGCCCTGCAGGGAGGTGCCGAGGAGGTGCAGCGGCTCCCAGATGCAGCGACCGGTGTGCCGCACTTCGTTGTCTCCCTCCACGAGGCGCCGCGTCGTCGCCAGAATGAGGGCCATCGTCAGATCCGCGGTCGCCTCGGTCAACACGCCCGGCGTGTTGGTGACGGTGATGCCCAGCTTGCGCGCGGCGTCGATGTCGATGTTGTTGTAGCCGACCGCGCAGTTGGCGATCATCCGCAGATTCGAATTCGAGGAGAGCACCCGCCGCGTCAGCGGATCGCTGAGCAGCGTGATGGCCGCATCCGCTTCGCTGAGGATGGTGATCACCTCGTCCTCGCTGCGCTCAGGTTCCGTCGGATGCTCGATGACATCGAACTCCCCGGCGAGGATCGCCCGCGCGATCGGCGGGTAGGCGGCGGTGAGGACGACGGTGTATTTCATGCGCGTTCAATCTATCCTGAGCCGCGCAAGCGGCGAAGGTGGAGCGCCGCCAACTTGGCGGCGGGCGCGCCGGCAACTTGCCGGCGCGGTCTTGCCGGCGCGGGCTGGTAGCCGGCGCTACTTTCTTCGGGCCATGAGCCATCCAATCACGAAGGACGCGCCACCGATAAACAATAGCCGCACTTCCAAGGCCACGTTGTTCTGAAGCAGGCCAACCATTAGACCGATGGGGAGCAGGATCATGCCGATCATTTGGAAAAGACGGCCGACGAGAGCAGGCATTATCTGGAGTGCGGCGCTCGTCGATCACGATCGTCTCCACCTTGTCGCCGCGCTCCGTTTGATCGACCACCGCGGTCATCCCCTCGGTCACCCGGCCGAAAATCGTGTAGCCGCCGTCGAGATGCGGCTGCGGAGAATGGGTGATGAAGAACTGCGACCCGCCGGTGTCCGGCCCGGAGAGGGCCATCCCCACCGCGGCGCGCGTGTATTTCTGCAGATTGATCTCGTCGCGGATCGCGTAGCCCGGCCCGCCCTCCGTGTCGTTCCGCGGATCGCCTCCCTGGATCACGAAGTTCGGCACCACGCGCATGAACGTCGTGTTGTCGAAGAAGTGAGCGGCGGCGAGCTGCGCGAAGTTCCATGCCGTCACCGGTGCATCCTGTGTCAGCAGAGCCACCTCGATGCGGCCCCGGGTCATGTGAATGCTCGCCGTGTGCGGCTGCCTGGCCCATTGAACGATCTGCGCATAATCCGACCGTTCGACCGGCAATGGCGTGTATTGCGGCCGCGGCTTTCCGAGCTTCTGTTCGATGAGATCGGCCGCCACTCGGCGCACGACCGGATCGTTGTCGCGCAGAAGGCCGCGCAGAAATGCCTCGCGGCCCGGATAGTCGATTTCCGTCAGTCCGCGGATAGCCGAGAGGCGCGCATCGTCCTCTTTGTCGCGCCGCGCTCGCTCTTCCGCCGCGGTCAGCATCTCCAGCTTCTTCGCGTCTTGCGACTTCGCATAACGTTCGATGGCGTAGCCGCGGACGATCGGGTCCGAATCCTCGAGCGCCGGGCGGATGAGCTCGAGCGCGACATTGACGCGATCGTCGGCGATCGTGCTCATTGCGTTGGCTCGCACCATCGGATCTGGGTCGCGCGCGTAAACGGGACGAAGGCGATACGAGAGCGGTGACGCCGCCTCCAGCACGCGCACTTTGGCCCAACTGCTCAGATCGGCGGGCAGCATCTTTTCGTTGTCGAATTGCTTAGCGATCGCGCCGGCGGCCAGCTCGCGCTCCCAGCGCGATCCGTTTCCGGCAATCTCCATGAGTCGCTTGCGCGCCGGCTCGTTCTGTTTGGCGTAGTAGCCGAGGGCGTCGATCGATGAGGCGCGGGTGCCGGGATCGGGATCTTCGGTCATGATCGTCACCCGCAGCGCCTCTTCGGGCTTCATCAGAGCGCGCGGATCTTTTGCTCCTACGCGGGCGATGGCCACGAGGGCGCTTGTTCGAACCCACGGATGCGGATCAGCGAGTGCGGTGATCATCACGCCAAGAGATTCGGGCGCGGCGATGGCGCCGAGGGCGCGCAGCACGTATGCGCGCGTGAGGAGATTCGGATCCGTGGCCAGCAGTTCCAGCCGGCCGCGCGCGGGTGCGTACGCACGACGGGCCAGTGCGTAGGCGGCTTCCTGACGAATCGCGCTCGACGGCGATCCGAGCGCCGCCACGGCGAGAGCCGACGCCTCGTCGGATCGAAAGCGAAACAGATAGCGGATCGCTCGGGCGCGCACACCTTCCGGGCTCGACTCGGCGGTGAACGGCGCATAGCGCGCCAGAGGAAGCTTCGTCGCCAGCTTGGACATCGCTTCGACCGCTTCAGCAGCCACGTCGGCGCTCGTCGAATCCGTAGCGAACTGAGACAGCGTGTCGAGCGCCGCGGTATCGCCGATCTGTCCCAGCGCGAAGGCGGCGACGACGCGCACATTGATGTCCGGATCGCTGACCAGCGCGACGAGATCGTCGACACCCGCTTGCCGCTCGGTCGGATCGCGCTCTCCATTGCCGTTCCCGTCGATGAAGGTGTGCGGCCCGATGCGCGCCAGAGCCAGAGCGATCCGGGCCCGATGCAACGGATTGGGATGACGGATCCAGCGCTCGACGAGCGCAGCGTCGTATTCGCGGCGATCTTCCAACTGAAGAATGCGCGCTTCTTCCTCCACGGTGAATCCGTACGGTTCGCTCGGCGTCGGTGGAGCGGCGGGCTTCAGCCCGCCGGACGCCGTGCAGCCGGCGAGGAGGACTACGCCGACTAGTTTCCGCATCGGAGCGAGATGATACCGTTATGCCGATGGACGCGCTCGCCATCGACGCGGAGCATCTGGCGCGGCGCTTCGGCCGCCGATGGGCCTGCAGCTCCGGCGCGGCGAAGTGATGATGGTGGCCGGGCGGAACGGGTCGGGGAAGACGACGCTGCTGCGCGTGCTGGCCACCGCCATCCGGGCGGACGGGGGGCGGGCGGTGGTGGGGGGGTTCGAGCTGACGCGGCGCGAAGAGATCCGCGCCATCAGCGCGTTGCTCTCGCATCAGTCGTATCTATACGAATCGCTCACGGCTCGCGAGAACCTCGATGTGGTCTCGCGTTTCTGTGGGGCGCCGGCGCCCTCGCCGGCGGTGGTGCTCGAGCGCGTCGGTCTCTCCGCTCGCGCCGACGATCCGGTCTCCACTTTTTCTGCCGGCATGCGCAAGCGGCTGTCGTTTGCCCGCGTGCTCTTGCAGCAGCCGTCCATCGCGTTTCTCGACGAGCCGTACGGACAACTCGATCCGGAAGGATTTGGTTTGGTCGATGAAGTCGTGGCCGAGCTTCGGAGTCGGGATGCGTCGGTCTTGATTGCAACGCACCAGGTAGAGCGGGTGGGACGTTTCGCCAATCGAACCATCACCCTCGAAGCAGGCCGCGCTCGATGATTGCGGCGCTGCGAAAAGAGCTCCTTCTCCAATGGCGGACTCGCGCGCAGGCCGTGGCCGTCTTCGTGTTTGGGGCAACGGCGCTGCTGCTGTTCAGTTTCGCCATCGGGCCGAACGCAGCGGCGCTGCGCGAATACGCTGCTGGATTTCTCTGGCTGGCGCTGCTGCTGTCGTCGACGCTGACGCTCAGCGAGAGTTTTCACGCCGAGATGGAGAACAGCGCACTGGAAGGTCTGTTGCTCCTTCCGGCCAGTCCCCGCGCGCTCTACTACGGAAAAGCGGTGGCCAACGCAATTCAGCTGATTGTTCTTGGCATCGCCCTCGTTCCGGTGATGATCGTCCTTTACGACGCGGGCACCATGCGACTCCCGACGCTGCTGCTGATCATCATCCTCGGCGGCGCGGGGCTTTCCGCTCCAGGAACTCTCTACGCGGCGATGACCTCACAGATTCGCGCAAAGCAGATGCTTCTCCCGCTGCTTCTCTTCCCGCTGATCGTCCCCGTGCTGCTCGCCGCAGTGAAAGCGACCTCGCTGGCCATCCTCGGCGATCCGATGGAGCAGGGCAGGGCGTGGCTGCTGCTGCTCCTCGCGTTTGACGGAATATATTGGTCGCTCTGTGGACTACTCTTCGAGAAAGTGGTTGAAGAATGAATGC
>QHVS01000276.1 GCA_003223635.1 Acidobacteriota bacterium
CAGATACGCACCTCCCGCGAATCCTTCTTTTGCGGTTGCAGCGGTTTGGCACGCACCTCGGCGAACAGCTTGACCATCGCTTCATTGAATACCGGCAGGTCGTCCGGCTTGCGGCTACTGACCCAGTTCTGGGCGCGGACGCATTCGCTGTCCGTCCAGATTGCGCCGGCGTTGCGCAGATCGTGCTCCAACGTCGGCCAGCTCGTGAGGTGACGTCCTGGGACGAGTCCAGCGTTGATAAGCAGCCACGGCCCGTGACAGATCACGGCGATCGGACAGCCGGCCAGATTGATCTCCTTGACGAAGCGCTGCGCCATCTTGTCGATGCGCAGTGCGTCGGCGTTGATCACACCACCGGGCAGGAGCACGGCGTCGAATTCCTCCGGCTCCGCTTTGGCCAGCGTCTGATCGACGTTGAATCTGTCCGCCTTATCGTGATGCTTGAAGCCCTGCACCTTGCCGTCTTTCGGTGCGATGATCACGCACTTGGCGCCGGCTTTCTC
>QHVS01000278.1 GCA_003223635.1 Acidobacteriota bacterium
CCGCAGGCGCGTTCGTCCGCCGTGCCCTCGCGCGGAAGTGCGACGTGGTGACGGCGAACAAGGCGCTGCTCGCGGCGAGCGGACGAGAGCTGTTCGCGCTAGCTGCCTGTCACGACGTGCGGATCGCATTCGAGGCCAGCGTCTGTGGCGGCATCCCCATCATTCGCGCCCTTCAGCGAGGCCTGGCCGGCGACTCAATCGAGAGTGTCAGCGGCATCCTCAATGGGACCTGCAACTACATCCTGACCCGCATGGAAGCGGACGGACTCGATTTCGGGGATGCGCTGCGCCGCGCCCAGGAGGCTGGATTCGCGGAGGCCGACCCGACGCTGGACATCAGTGGGGAAGATGCGGCGCAGAAGCTGCGCATCCTTGCCGATCTCGCATTTCCGGCGGAATCGACCATCGTCCGAGCGCGGGTGCACGGCATTGGCGACGTCACGCGTGAGGAGATCGAGCAGGCGCGCTCACGCCGCTGTGTGATCCGCCAGATCGCTACCGCCCGCCGGGCTCACGGCTGGATTGATCTGCGCGTGGAACGCCGCGAGCTGCCTGACTCTCATCCGTTCGCTGCCGTGCGCGATGAGAACAACGCAGTCGTCCTGCGCGGGAGGGCGGTTGGGGAGATACTGTTCGCCGGGAGGGGGGCGGGATCCTTGCCGACAGCGGCGGCCGTACTGGCTGATGTGATCGATCTGGCCCGAGAACCGAGAGCATCTCTGGCTGAAACTTAACATAATCTATCTTATCGGACCCTGCGGAAAGCCTGACGAACCGGACTGAATCTCCTAACAACCCAGCACGTTAGAATCGATCGCCTCAATGAAGTTGATCACCCGCTACATCCTGAAGGAAATGGTCGGGCCTACCGCCCTCGGGTTCGGCTTCTACACCTTCATCATCCTGATGCAGTCGCTCTTCAACCTTGCCGGGATGATCATCCGACGATCGCTTCCCGCGTCGACGGTCTTCAAACTTCTTCTGCTATCGCTTCCGAACATCGTCGTGCTGACCGTGCCGATGTCGCTGCTGTTCGGGATTCTGATCGCCGTCGGCCGCCTCTCGTCGGATTCGGAGATCATCGCCATGCGTGCGCTGGGCCTCTCAACGCGCACGATCTATCGTCCGGTGTTCATCTTCAGTTGTCTGATGTTCCTCTTGAACTTTTACCTGATGAACGTCGTGCTGCCGCGCGGCAACACCGCGCTGCAGAGCCTCAAGGCGGAGGTGTTCACTTCGTCGATCGAGAAAGAGATCCGGCCCCGGGTCTTCTACGACGAATACGAAAACCTCATGATTTACGTGAACGATATCGACCCGCACACCGGCGAATGGAAAGGTGTGTTCGTGGCCGACAGCCGCAACGACGAGGAGCAGGCGTCGTCGCAGCCCATTCCGGTACCCAGCCAGCCTCAGGGCGTGATCGCCTCCGCTCGCGCGAAGGCTGCCGCGGCTGTAGCGAACCCACCCAGAACGAGTGGCAGGATCATCGTTGCCGAAACGGGCAATCTCTCGATCATGGGACCGTCGAAGCAGGTCTGGCTGAATCTGCGCAACGCGGAGACGCACATCTGGGATCCGAAGAAGCCTGAGCGCTACGACCTCAATCGCAACGCGTTCCAGCGAATGCGTCTGCCGGACAAGTTCTCCACCGATCCGACGCATTACGCGCGCTCATTGAGGGAGTTGAACCTTCGTGAACTGCTCGAGCAGGCGCGGATCGCGAAAAAGGGCGATCAGGAGACTTACAACCTGGCCCACGTCGAGATTCACAAGAAGTTCGCGTTTCCCTTCGCCTGTCTGGTCTTCGGCGTGGTCGGTCTTCCGCTGGGGATCACAAATCGCCGCGGCGGCAAGAGCTCAGGATTCTCGCTGAGCATCGCCATCATCCTTTTCTATTACGTGATGATCAACAACGGCGAGCACTTCGCCGAGGTCGGCAAGATTCCGCCGTGGCTCGGCATGTGGGCGCCGAACCTCATCCTGCTCGCCCTCGGCATCTACCTGCTGGGCCGGGCCAATCGGGATCTCGGAGGGCGACGCAGCGACGTCGGAATCGTCAGGCGCGTTCTGAAGCTCTTCGTCTCACGCCGTCGCCAGCAGGCCGGTATCGCCGCCGGGGCGCTCGAAGAAGAGCCGGCGCTCCTTACCCGCCTGGACATCACCTTCCCAAACATCCTCGATCGCTACATCCTCCGCGAATTCCTGAAGATCCTTCTACTGGTCCTGGTTTCCGTCGCGGCGCTCTTCATCATCGTTGACTACACCGATCTCAGCGGCGACATCCGCGCGAATCACATCGCCTTCCATACGGTCTTCGCTTACTACCGGTTGTGGCTTTTCCAGATCATCAACTACACGCTGCCGATCTCGGTGCTCGTTGCGACGCTGGTGGCGTTCGGGATTTTCTCCAAGAACAACGAGGTGACGGCATTCAAGTCGGGAGGCGTCTCGCTGTATCGCGTGGCCCTGCCCATCATCGGCATCGCCGTGCTGATGAGCGTTCTCTCGTACCTGATGGGCGACTACGTTCTCCCCTACGCCAATCAGCGTGCTGAACAGCTCCGGAACAAGATCAAGGGCAAAGGCGCGATCGCCGTCCAGAACCAGCAGAAGCTGTGGTTCCTGGGCAAAGGGCGATACATCATCAATTTCCTTTCGTACGATCGAAACGCCAAGCAGCTCTCGCAGGTGCAGGTGTTCGAGCTGCATCCGACGAAGTTCCGATTGACGCGACGTGTTTACGCTGCGCGGGCCAGGTGGGACGGCCAGGGCTGGGTATTCGATCACGGCTGGATCGCATCATTCGCCGACGACGGCACATCGACCTACACTCCGTTCACGGCGCCGCTCCGCCTTTACTACCGAGAGCGTCCAGACGATTTCGCCACCGAGGTGAAGGCGCCGGAGCAGATGACATTCGCCCAGCTCCGCCGCTACATCGAGACGATTCGCAAGTCCGGCTACGCCGCTGAGGCTTTGACCGTGAAGTTGTATGCGAAGACGTCCTGGCCCTTCATCAGCGTGGTCATGGCCATGATCGCTCTGCCGTTCGCCTTCCGCATCGGGAAACGCGGCGCTCTGTACGGTGTGGGCATCGCGCTCGTGGTAGGGATCGTCTACTGGATGGTGTTCGCTGTGTTCACGAAGTTCGGCGAGGTGGGAAATCTCCCGGCGCTTCTCTCCGCGTGGAGCGCGAATATCCTCTTCGCCATCGCGGCGGCATACCTGTTCCTACATGTGGAGACGTAGGACGGTCAGAACCACTCGGTCTTGCCGTTGACGGCTACTGCGTGCGTGGCGTTGACCTGCACGGTGGTGTAGCCGCTGCTCTGGGTGACGCCGTCGACGGCTCCCACCGACACCGTGTTGCGGCCGCGCTCCACAATGAGGGCGATGTTGCAGTTGCCAGTGCCGCACTCCGCGTGATGCACGTCGGATAACTCCCCTTTTGAGTTGGCCACCGCGAAGGCCAGACTGACCGGTCCCTGCGCTTCGGCCACGCGGATGGTCAGAGGAACCTGACAAGTCCGCGATTCGCACCGGCTGATCTCGCCGGCCATAATGCTCAGCTTCAGATCGTTCGATCGCGCCGGCGTTTCCGTGAGGAGATTGGCAATCACCTGGTTGTAACGGAACGAAAAGAAGCGAGTGACACGCGCAGCGCGGGCATGTAGCTCTGGGGCGGGCGGGTGCACGGCCGTTTGCGCAGGCAGGATATAAGCGGCGAACGCCGCTGTGGCAAACGTCGCCAGGAGGCACGCCGAAGCCAACGACCTGTTCCGCATTGCCGCTCCGTGGTTTGAGCCGACAGCTTATAACGAAACGCGTCAAGGAGTCGGTGCCTCGCGGTTCGCGGCTCGCACCTCAAACAAGAAGCCCTGCGCGTTGCGGGACTTAGCTGCGGGCCGTGAGCCGCGGATAGCGCATCAAATCGCCTTCACAATCTCCTCGCTCAGTCCCTTCCATTTCCGCAGGTACTCGCGCCGGTCGCTGTTGTACTTCTTGACCAGCTGCCGGTACTCATCGCCCCTTCCCTGCCGCTCGTACATCTTCTTCGGCTGCAAATAGTCAGCATCGTCGATGCCGGGCACTTCCTTCGCCACCAGATACCCGAAGTCCGCGTCTTTCTCCCAACGTATCGTCCCCTCGGCGATCGCTTTGACGATGGCCGAGGACTGCTGGATGCGCACCTTCTTCGAGCGCTCGTCCTTCTCGTCGCCGCCGATGCGGCCGGTATTCATGAGGTAGACGTCCATGGGGCTGCTCTTCATCAGCTCCAGCATGCGATTGCCCTGTTGAGCGTGAAGGAGCGGGAAGAACGGATTCGTTCCCGGAACGCGCAGTGACTTCCCTGCCTCGGCGGCTCCTCCGGCACTTGTCCCCTTAGTCTCCCCGAGCATGAAGTACGCGGCGGCCAGCGGCCCTTCGAGCTTGGCCACGGCCGGGATGATGTTCTCGTTGCGGTTGAGAATCAGCAGGAAGTCGGCCTTCTCGAGTTGCCGGGCGTCGAATGCTCCCTGGATATCTTCCATGCGGATGACTGCACGTCCATTTGGCGTGTATGACGTATCGAAATAATCGATCTTGCCGTTTGCATCCTGGGAGACATTTTCCAGGTAGGCATGCGGTGACGCGCAGGCGTGGTAGATCGTCGGCTCGTCCTTCGCGTTGAGGCCGAATGTCTTGGCGAAGCAACCGTTCTCCGTAGCTAGGATCTTTCCGCCCGGCATCAGCGCGCAGAAGTCATCTTGTACGGGCTGCGAGTTGTTCTGCTTCGTGAACGTGGTGGTCGTCTTTCCGGTTCCGGAAAGGCCGACGATCAAGCCGACCCGATTGCTCCCCTTCACGGGAATTACTTTGCATCCGGAATGAAGAGCCAGGCCTCCGCGCTCGTAGACGATCTTGTTCCAC
>QHVS01000279.1 GCA_003223635.1 Acidobacteriota bacterium
GACGGACGCCTTGTCGACGTAGAGATCGGTGGAGCCGAAGCCGAGCGTGAATCCATCGGCTCCCGCGGCGCCACGACACTTTTCATAAAGCCGCTCATTCGCTTCGCGGAATGCCGCGCTGGTCGGATGGTACAGACGGCGGGCGGCGAGTGTTTTCTCCACCTGCAAGACGAAGTCGCGGATGTTTTCAATTGAGGAAACCATGAGGTCAGCCGTGGACGGATCGATATCATTGTAACGCCCAGCCAACCCACTACTCTTGCAGCACTTAGAGATGGAATTCAGCAGCGTTGCCCGCCGTCTTCGATCGTCTCTCGGTCTCGAGCGGAACATCGTCGCCGTTTCCGCAGCGATGTTCCTGCTGGCCCTCGGCGAGAATCTCTGGAAGAAGTTCCTCCCTCGATATCTGCAGACGCTGGGCGCCCCGATCCGCGCGATCGGTTTGTATGGCAGCGTGGAAGACTTCCTGGACGGAATCTATCAATACCCCGGCGGCTGGCTTAGCGACCGCCTCGGCCGGCGAGCGGCGCTGCTTCTCTTCGTTTCTCTCGCTCTGATCGGCTACGTCATCTACGCCGTGGCAAATTCGTGGCCGTGGGCGCTGGTGGCCCTGGTGTTCGCGGCGGCCTGGTCGAGCATGGCCAGCCCAACGCTCTTCGCGGTGGTGGGGGACGCCCTGCCCAAGCAGCGGCGTGCGATCGGTTTCACAGTGCAATCGATTCTGCGGCGTGTGCCGATTGTGATCGCGCCCGTTGCCGGCGGCTTGATCCTGGCGCGAATCGGGTTTGCTCGCGGAATGCAGGCAATGTTCCTCGCCACCATCGCCCTCGCCGTGGTGACTCTGGCGGTCGTCTCCACAGTCCGACTGCCTCGCCTGCAGGGAGCACCGACGAACATTCGCGGGGTGTGGCGCTCATTTCCCGCTCCGCTGCGCTGGCTCCTGCTCTCCGATGTGTTCATCCGAACGTGCGAGGCCCTGGTCGACGAATTCGGAGTGATCTACGTCATGAGCATCATCGGAATCAGCGCTCCGCAATACGGTGTGCTGATCGCGGTGCAGACCGCCACCGCGATCGTTGTGTATCTTCCGGCAGCAAAGATTGCCGACGTGATCGGACGAAAGCCGTTCGTCATCGCCACATTCGTTGCCTTTGCACTGTTCCCACTGGCCATCGTTCTGGCGCATGATTTCAGCACGGCAGTGGCGGCTTATGTCATTGGCGGTTTGCGGGAGATCGGAGAGCCGTCGCGTAAAGCCCTGATCGTTGACTTCGCCCAACCCGAGCTGCGGGCGCGGACCGTCGGCCTCTACTACCTGATCCGCAGTGTGGCCATTGCGCCCGCAGCGTTTACCGGCGGAGTGCTGTGGGAAGTGCGGCCATCGTTGCCGTTTTTTGTTGCCCTGATCGTCGGCATCTTCGGTACGATCCTCTTTACCTTCACCGTCGCCGAAGAACATGCGGGGTGAGAACGGAGGACTGATGCGTTCGGGAGTCATACTGGCCTTGCTTCTTACCGCTTGCGCGTCCACGACGCAGCCGGTGCACCGAACGGACTGGAAAGACGTCGACGGTGCGATCGGCAAATCGGGAACGCTGCAACCCGACGGCGTCTACAAGTTCAGCTTTCCGCGATCGGATCTCGACGTCACTGTTGGCGCGGTTCACATTCGTCCGGCGCTCGCTCTCGGATCTTGGGCGGCGTTCATCGATATGGGTTCCTCGACGATGGTGATGGGCGATCTGGTCCTGACGGAGACGGAGGTTGACGACGTGATCTCCGCGCTGCGAGTTGGCGTCATCGAGCAGACGGCGCTGCACAACCACCTTCTGGGCGAATCGCCTCGGGTGATGTATCTCCACTTCATGGGTCGCGGCGATGGCGTCGCACTCGCGCGCACGCTGCACGCCGCGCTGGCGCGGACGGGCACGCCGATGACCGCATCGACGGCGGTGGCTGCGCCGATCGATCTGCCCACCGCCGATCTCGATCGCATCCTGGGCTCGGCCGGAAAGGCCAATGGCGGCGTCTATCAGTTCAGCGTTCCGCGCGCCGGGCGCATCGTTGATCACGGCATGGAGATTCCACCCTCCGCCGGCGTGGCCACGGCCATCAATTTCCAGCCGACGGGCGGCGGCCGTGCCGCGATCAGCGGCGACTTCGTTCTCGCATCAAGCGAGGTCGGTCCGGTGATCGGCGCGCTCCGAGAGGGTGGGATCGCCATCACCGCGCTCCATAGCCACATGCTGACCGAAGAGCCGCGGCTCTTCTTCATGCATTTCTGGGCGAACGATGATGCGCTGAAGCTGGCAGGCGCATTGCGCAACGCGCTCGCCCGGATGAATGTGCGTCGCTGAGGCTAACGCACGCGCCGCAGCGGGTGAGCCTCGGTGTTGAACGTCACGCGGTTCAAGTCCAGCGTCTTTGCCGGCGCGAAGAGGAGATAGAGATACTTGAGCGTTTCCGCCAGGAAGTAGCTCGGCATCAGGTCACCTTTCTCCTTCGTCACCACGCTCTTCAACGTCGTGTAGCCGGCGTCCGTGCGGCAGTGCGTGACCAACGACTCGAAGAATGTCCGGCCCATGTCCAGGTACCGCGGATCGCCGGTGTCGCGGTACAGGTAATACGCCGACTCGATGATCTCCGGGCGCAACTGATATCCGGGAGAGACGACCTGCATGGTCTTGTAGTCGAGGACCTCCGGCTCGATGCCGTGAAGAGTCCACATCCGGAAGCACGACTGCTGGAGGCGCCGGGCGCGATCGGTATCTCCGCCCAGATCAAGCACGGCGGGTAGGAACGCATGCAGCGCGCCGAACTGTGTCGCCGTCCGCTTCCCGCTGTTCATGTCCGCTTCGCCGTACCACAGGCCGGTCGGGGTCTTGTCAGCGAGATATTTGTTCACCGCGCGAATGCTGGTGTTCCACATCGACTGGCAATCGCGATCGTCGAAGAGCCGCGCGCATTTGAGCAGGTACTCGTAGTAGGAATCGATTCCGCCGCCAACATGGCTGGTGCTGCTGACCCATTCGCCCGTTTCGACATCGATCTCGTCGCCGACCAGCCCGATCTTCGAGCGCCGCCTGTAGAGTTGGACGAGCGCGTTCTTCGCTTTCTCGAAGTAGACCGGCTTGTGCGTCAGCCTCGACAGCGTTCCGAATTCGAGGATGAGCGTCCCGATCTCCGCGGGATTGGAGCGCGAGCCGCTCGTCTTGCCGGTCTTCAGATTCACGTACATGTATGGCATACCGGTTGGCGAATTGAACGCGGGGAGCAATCGCGTGCCGAGATCGTCGGCCAGGCGAAGAAGCCGCGAATCGCCGGTCATCTGATAGCTGGAGAGGAGTCCGCCGAGAAGGCGGATGGTAATTTCGAAGTTTTTGACCGAGATGTCTTTGTCGAACGACAGCCGCTCCAGGATGAGCGCCTTCGCCTTCTCCGCTTCGTCATGCGCGCCCATCAGCAGCAGAGTGTCAAGCGCGTCGACCGGCGTCATCAGAAGGGACTCGCCGTACCAGTCCCGTACGTCATGGCTGAGCGGCTTCAGCTCGTCGTGACCCCAGGCATACTGCTCATAGGCGGCCCAGGAGTGAAGAAACTCGGCGCGAATTCGCGCAGCCATCGCCGGGCGATCGATCGGTTCCGCCGCTGATGCGAGGCGAGAGAGAAGAAGGATCGCGATTGCCGCAGCTCGGATTTTCACGGGGCCGCGAAGCGTATCAGAAGCCCGGCCACCGTCCGAGTGTTTAGCCCGCCTCGACGAGCGCCACGAGTTTCGGCACCATCCACCTCGCGACTGCGCGCGCATCGAGAAGCGCGCGATAAACGATCGCGCGGGGCGCGTTCACGCGGCGACTGATGCGGGTCGAGCTCACTCCCGGAAGTGTCGTGTGTGGATCGATCATCGCGCGAACTTGAGGTGCGTTACGTTTGGCGTGACAACCGTTCGGACAAGCG
>QHVS01000280.1 GCA_003223635.1 Acidobacteriota bacterium
TGGTGTTTCCCTGCGGCGTGCTCTTCGAGTTCATCACTTCGGTGATGACGCTGGAACCCGGCGACGTGATCCTCACCGGTACGCCGGCCGGCGTCGGCCCCCTGCAGAAGGGCGACACGGTGGAAGTGGAGATCGAGGGGATCGGCACGCTTCGCAACCATGTTGCGTGACGAGCTGCTGCGTCGCTTCCCTGCGCTGGCCACGCTCCCTCCGCATACCGAAGTCGTGGGCGGCGCGGTGCGCGACCTGATGCTCCACGTCGAGCCGGCCGACGTCGACGTCGAATGCGACGAGCCCTTGGGATGCGCTTCCCGGGTGGGCAAGGTGATCACGCTCGGTCGCGGCGATCTGCAGGTCTATCGCGTGGTCCTCGAAGATCGGATCTACGACTTCTCGCGGCGCATGGACCTCGGCCGTCGCGACTTCACCATGAACGCGATCGCCATCGATCTCACCAGCGGCGAGATGCGCGACCCGTTCGACGGCGTCGCGGACATCGAACGACGAAGCGTGCGGATGATCAGTCCGGGCAATTTTCAGGATGATCCGCTGCGGATGCTGCGCGCCGTGCGGCTGGCCGTGCAGTTCGACTTCGCCGTCGACCCGGAGACGATCGCCGCCATCCGGCGCCGCGCCGGGCAGATCGTCACCGTCGCCGCGGAGCGGGTGAGGTATGAGCTGGACGCCGTCTTCTCGATGAATCGCTTTCGGCGCGCGGTGGCCCTGCTGCACGAGACCGCGCTCGACGAGACGCTCTTCGGCTACGCCTTCGATGCGGAGCGTTTTCACGATGCGGTGGTGTCGATGGCAGGCTCATATGCGCTGCTTCTTCGCGATCCGCGCGGATTCGGCAAGCGTTGGAAATGGAGCGGCGCCCTGCTGCGCGAAGTGCTGACGCTGCAGGGACTGATGCGCGATGCGAGCGTCATCGCCCTCTATGATGCCGGGGAGCCGATCGCCCGGCAGCTTCCAGCGCTCCTGCAGACTGTCGGCCGCGATCCGGTGACGATCCCGGACATTTTCAACACCCGATCGCTTCTCGATGGGCATGAGATCGCCGCGTTGGCCGGAATTGAGGAAGGTCCGCGCCTCGGGGCGATCAAGCGCGCGCTGCTGGAGGCGCAATTGCGCGGGGATGTGCGGACGCGCAAAGAGGCGGAGAAATTCGTGTCGATGCGCTAGCGCGTCAGCGTCACGTGCACTTCGCCCGCCGTGGTATGCACGTTGATCGTTGATTTTCCTGAGGCGTTGTAGAAGCGCGTCCGGCCGGGGAAGAGGCCTTCGTGATCTTCGCGCACGTCGCCCACGTCGGCGTGCACCTCGCCGACGCGAACCGAGGCGTTGAGCTCGCGTACGTTGGCCCTGGGGGTGCGAAGATGGATCTCGCCGGCGCGAAGATCGGCGTTGATGTTGCCGAAATCGCCATCGACATTCAGCTCGCCGTAGCGCGTCTCCACGTCGAGATCCAATCCGCGCGGCACTTCGACGGTGATCTTGTAGTTGGTGTGCCAGCTCCGGGCGCTCCAACTGCTGGCGTTCGGCCCGAATTGGCGACGGATCACCGCCTGATCGCCGTTCACATCGATGACCAGGTTGATGTCATTCGCGATCCTCTGCTCCTTCTCGCGCTCGCGATGCCCGTCATAGCTTCGCCGGATCTCGCCCGAGACGCTGATCCGATCCGCCGGGCCGTTCTTCACGGTCACCTCGCCGGACGGGACGTCGACGATCACGCGATGCACGTTGCCGCGAGATGCGGCAGAGGCGAAGAGATGCGTGACTTCGTCGTCAGCCAGGGCGCCGGTTGCGCTGAGCAGAAGAGCGGCGGCGAGCCAGGTTCGCATGTGTCCTCCGATGACAGTGTGGCACAGGCACTCCTGCCTGTGCGCACAGACAAGAGTGTCTGTGCTACACCTTTACGTCCCTGTCCGTGAAAGTTTCGCTGTCCACGACGCCCATCGCTCCGCCAGGATCGCTCCATGCTCCGGCTGACGAACCAGCGGCCTGAGCGCAGCGATCCGCTCGGCGGGCGCAGGATGCGTCGCCGTGAGCTGCTTCATGGCCGATGTCGTCTCTAGTTTCTCCAGCTCGGCGAGGAAGTTCAGCAGCTCGCCGGCGCGATAGCCGGCGGCATCGGCAAGCTGGAATCCGATGCGATCCGCCTCTGCTTCATCGCCGCGGCTCAGGCCGGTGGTGAACAGTTTGTCGTAAGCGAGTTGCCCGATCTGGCGAGCGCGATCGTCGTTGAGCCACTGCGCTCCGGCGCCCGTCGACTGCGCGAGATCGACGCTGGCGGAGATCACGTTACTGCGCTTGATCTCCTTCAGGATGTGTTTCTGCGTGCAGTGCGCGATCTCGTGTCCGAGGACGCCGGCCAACTCCGCTTCGTTCTTCATCGCCTGCAGCGCGCCGGTGGTGATGAAGATGAAGCCGCCCGGCGTGGAGAAGGCGTTGATGATCGGCGTGTCGATGACGGCGAAGTGCCATTCCAGCGTGGGCCTCGAGCTGTACGCGGCGACGGTGTTGCCGACCAGCGTGACGTACTGCTGCAACTTTTCGTTTTTGGCCAGAGGGTAGGTGGCCAGGATGCGCGCGGAGACGACTCGGCCGATGTCAGCCTCTTCTCCCTCGGTGAAATCGCGGCTCGCTTCGCGCGCCACTTTCACACTCTTCGTGACTTTGTTCGGATCGATCTTCCTCAGGATGTCGCCGAACTGCGCATGCGCGGCGGTGGTCACGCCGGCGATCAAGAGAGCAAGCAGCCTGGTGCGCATCATTCGTTCCTCCCGTTCTTTCCGACTTTACCGTCTTTCTGGAATTCGGCGAGCGCGTCGTCGAGCTTCTCGTGCCACGCGGCGTCGCGATTCTCCAGCTTAGCCACGGCGTCGTAGTTGCCGCCGTCATTCAACTTCAAGCCCTTGGTCCCCACCCCGCGCCCGCCCGCGGTCGCCGAGACCGACGTGTCGCTCGGCCCGAGGAGATCTCCCGAGAGGCGGGCCAGACGCGCTGCGGCCCCTTTCTTCGGGCGGATGGCGAAGTTCGAGGCATCGGCGTTGCTCGACGCCAGCACATTGCGTGTGAGCGTGTACGTCTGCCCGCCGCTCTTCACCTCCACCTTCGACGCGCCTTTCGTATCGTAGGTATACGTCGCCTTCACTCCGCGATACGCGTAGCTAGTGACTTTTCCGCCCTTCGATTCGACTGCGTCGCCAGGCGAGTTGGTGAACGGCAGCAAGAGTGCGGGCGTCACCGCGTTCTCCACGCTATTGGCGCTGATGGTGGACAGTTGAATGTCGCCCCCCGTGGTGCGCAACCACACGCCGCCGTTGCCGCCGAGGAAGACGATCGTGGCCGGGCGTACGGTCGCTTTCCATTCGGCGCGCGCGCCGTTGTCGCTGGTCAGCAGGGTGATCGTGCCGACCGGCGTCGCTCCTTTCGTCACCGCCCACCTCGATTCGGTGCCCGGGCTTACGATTGAGATCGCCGCAAGGAGCACCATGGCCAGGTCACGCATGAGACATTCCTTTCACCTCGAAGATGCGAACCGCTTGTTCCTTCCCTTTGACTTTGACGTCATCGAGGTAAACCGTCTCGAACTCCTCGTCAATTCTCGCCTTCGTGAATTCGCTGATGATGATCTCGGTCCCGTAGTCCTTGTTCTTTCCCTCCAGGCGTGAAGCGAGGTTCACGGCGTCGCCGATCACGGTATAGCCGAACACCTTCTCCGCGCCGATGTTGCCGACCACGGCCTCGCCGGTGTTGATGCCGATTCCGATGCGCAGCGCCGGCTTCCCTTCCAGTTGCCAGCGCTCCCGCAGCCGCGCGGTCTCTTCGATCATGGTAACCGCGCAGCGAACCGCGTTGCGAGGATGATCGGGATCGCTGGCCG
>QHVS01000288.1 GCA_003223635.1 Acidobacteriota bacterium
TGGATGTAGAGGTCGTAGTCGTTCGTCGGAACGTTCCACTCGATCTTCACCGAGACTTGTTTTCCGACCCAATCGGCCGGCACTCCGTTCACCGTGAGAGTGAAGGTGTCGCAGTTGATCCCTTCAACGCACGTACTCTCGTCAGCCGAGGTCCCGCCGGTGGCGGTGCCGTTCCACGTAGTCGAAGAGCCGACGGTCGAACTCACGCTGCCGGAGGAAGGGCTTGCGGCACTGAGCGGGAGAGCAAATAAAAGAAGGATAGGAATCAGGCGGGAAGTAACACCTTTGAGCGCGGTCAGTTGCATGTCGCTACTCCTTTATCTTGTCGCGACGGCGTGCAACGGCCGTTCCATAGCGGTAGTCCTACTAGCGTTGCTTAGGGCAGTTGTAGGCCCTCGATCACGATGTGGTCGATGCCGTTGAACGCGGCGTGGATGACACCCGGCTTCTCGCCCCGCCAGACGGCGAACGGTTCGGTGCCGCTGTTGTTCAGGGTGTAGAGCTTCTGGCCGGCGTCGGTTGAACCGAGGTCGTACCAGGCGTTGCCGCGCCGAAGGAACCAGCGCACGATGCCACTCTCGCTCGGCTTCGTTGCTGCGCCGATGAGCGTCGAACCGCGACCGTCGGCGTCCTCCAGCACCACGAACTCGCAGCGCTCGCCGACAAGGTGCCAGGTCTCCCCTTCTCCGATCCGCCGGGCATAGAGCCCATCCTCCGGCTGCGTATTGGAGCCGCCGTCGTTGTGCCAGAAGGCATCGACCGATTCTCCGATGCGCGCGATCTTGGGCGTGCTGGTCGAAGTGAACTTCGCGCGCACCATCAGGAGGTCATCGCCGAGCCAGCGGCTCTGCGCCGGATCGAAACGGAGATAGTGCACGCGGGAGCTGTTGTCATGCGAAATCAACACCTCCGTTCCGAGGATGTGAAGAATGCCGTCGCTGGTACGGGTGACCGCGGCGTTGTTCAGCGTGTGATCGCTGAACCGCGGCATCGTGCCGAGAACCTTGGAGCCGCGCGCGACTTGCAGATCCTTTCCATCGAGGCCGACGTAGAACGTGCCGTCCGGCGACACGATCACCTGTTGCGAGTCGAGATCGACCGGTGCATTCTCCAGCGCCGGCGAGATCAGCGACGTCGTGTAGAACATTCGCCCGCGCGCTCCTGGAACAGCGAGCAACACATCCTTCGCTCTTCCGTACGCGCAGCGCGGCTCACCGATCGGCGTTCCGCTCTTCCCGGAGGGATGGCATCGACTCGAGGCGATCGGGAAAAAGGCGATGCAGTACGAACTCGGCGGTGTCACTCCCATAATTCGGCTTGACCGAGATCGTCAGCGGCGTCGCCCCGTCCCGCGCGACGATGCTCAACTCGTCCGACGACTCAATCGGAAGCGAGCGCATGCCGGTCATGGCGATCGTCCGACTGGGATCGGCGAGAGGAGTGCGCACGTTGAGGACGACCTTCCCGACCTCATGAACGAGCGGCGCGCCATAGTCGCCGGCATTGAGCTGCGCGCGCAGCCAGACCGAAGAGCCGATCATCACCACGACGACTGCGGCGACGATCCATCCGAAGCGGCGGAAAAATCGTCCGAGCGAGGCCAGCAACGTCCGCCGCAACAGTAGATAAAGGATCGTGCTGTAAATCGTCGCCAGTAGCACGACCTCGATGACCGAGCCGATCGTGATGGCCATCCCGGCGTTCCGCATGTCGAGCCAGGCGTCGAGCGGCCGCGTCAACCAGATCGTCGGCAAAAAGACGATTGCCTCGGCCAGATAAGCCCACGGCGCCAGCACCCGCCCGCAGATCGAGCCCATGTTGACGCCGATAAGCGTCGCCCACATGAACCAGGCGAAGAAGAGCCAGGCCAGGAAGGCGATGGGCAGCGCGAATTTTCGGGGCACGATGAATTGTACAATTCCGCACCATGCGAAAGATTTGTTGGCTGTTCCTGGCGCTCATCGCAACGGGCTGCGCGCATCAGCAGGCGGTGCAGCATCTCGCCGTCAACGGGGGCGATCTCGAATATCGCGTCGTCGGACGAGGCGAGCCGGTGCTGTTGATTCACGGCAGCGTCGTCGCGGACGCGTTCAAGCCAATGCTCAGTGAGCCCGCGCTATCGGGATATCAATTGATCAGCTATCACCGCCGCGGTTTCGCCGGAAGCTCGCGCGCCCGCGCGCCCTTCAGCATTCCCAATCAGGCCGCCGATGCCCTCGCCCTCCTCGATCAACTCGGCGTCTCTCGCGCGCACGTGGTCGGCCATTCGTACGGCGGCAATATCGCCGTGCAGCTCACGGCCGATCATCCCGACCGCGTTGCATCGCTCGTGCTGCTGGAGCCGGCGATGTTTCCGATGACACCCTCTCTCCAGGCGATGGTCGGGGACATCATGTCCGCCGTCGAGTTGCATACAAAAGGGAACGATCGCGCAGCGATCGATCGATTCATGTCCACCGTGGTCGGCTCGACGGCCATCGATCAATACTTGGGCCCGGGAGCGTTTGACCTTGCTGTCACCGATGCCCCCACCTTCTTCGATGTCGAGGCGCCGGCGATGCAGGCATGGAAATTCACGATCGACAACGCGAGCGCGATCCGCATTCCGACGCTGCTGATCGTCGGCGCCGAGTCGCGGCAGCCGTTCAAGGAATCTGTCGCCGCGTTGCATCAACAAATCGCGGGATCAGAACAGGTGACCATCCCGCACTCGGCGCACTCGCTGGAGATCGCATATCCGCGGCCTGTGGCGGAGGCAATCGCGGGATTTCTGATGAGGCACCCGATTCGGTAAAGCTACGGCCGTGGTGGCTGGAAGTCGACGGTCACCTCGTACTTCATCGGCACCGCTGTCCCGTCGATCGATGCTGGTTGGAACTGCCACTCCTTCAGCGCTTCCAGCGCGGCGTAGATGAGCGTCGGCGCAGCGGTCGATGAGACGAGCGTTGGGATTCGCGCGCTTCCGTCCGCGTCGATGATCGCGCTGATCGTCACCGGCTGGTAATAGCCGCCGGCGATTGCGCCGAGCGGGCATTTGGGATCGCTCTTCTTGATGGCCACAGGACGTGCGTCGTTGGACTCGGCTGGCTTCAGGTCATCGCTATGCGCCGAGAGCCACTCGCCGACTTCTCCGTATGGCTTCCAATCGTTCTTCGCCAGCTTCGGGTACATCGCCAGCGCGGTGTGCCAGTACCAGTCGGCTTCGGCGTCCCTGCCGAGACCCTTCTCCGCCATGGCCCGATATGCCACCGTTGTCGCGAGCGTGTACATGGAGTCCAGCCCGGTGCCGAGGTGGTCGCACATGCTATTGATCAACTTGATCGACCATTTGCGGGCGTGCGCGTAGTGCTCGGAGCGCAGATCCTTGTCAACCATCTTCAGCTGCCCACGCCAATCCTGCGCGGACAGGGTCACGGCGCTGAGAGCAAGAACGAGGGAGAGCGCGAGGGAACGCATTACACCCCTCAGGAGCGAAATCGATGCCGTTTTCGCGCGCAATCGAGTGCCTTCTCCCCGCATGCGGGGAGAAAGTGCCGCGAAGCGGCGGATGAGGGGCCCTCACCCGGCCCTACGGGCCACCCTCTCCCCGCTTCGCGGGGCGAGGGATCTCGAGAAGCTATTCGTATCGGAGCGCTTCGATGGGGTGCAGAGCCGCCGCTTTCCAGGCGGGATACCAGCCGAAACCCGTGCCGATGATCGAGCAGACGATGAGCCCGGTAAGGGCCCAGCCCCATGGAAAGACCATGGCGATGTCGAACCAGAGCGCGATGCCATTGCCACCGACTACGCCGAGCACGATCCCGACCAGCCCGCCCACCTCGGATAGCACGATCGCCTCGAGGAGAAACTGCCGCACGATGTCCTGCCTTCGCGCACCGATGGCCTTTCGCACGCCGATCTCGCGCGTCCGCTCCGTCACGCTGACCAGCATGATGTTCATGATGCCGATCCCGGCAGCCAAGAGAGCGATCGCGCTGATGATGAAGGCTCCGACGCGAATCGTCCCCGCCACTTGCGCGAACGCCGAGACCAATGTGTCATTTGAGTAAATTTCGAAGTCGTTCTCCTGGCTGAGCTTCAGTCCCCGAGCCGCGCGCATCGCGCCGATCGCCTTGTCCAGCGTCTGGTTGTACGTCGCCTGCGACGTCGCCTGTATGGCGATGTTGACGGTGCGATTGATCCAGCCGAAGTCGCTGAAGTACTTGGTGATCGGAACGAGCAGCATATCGTCCTGGCTCTGGCCGAACGACGATCCCTTCTCCGTCAGCACGCCGATGATCTGATAAGGCCGTTCGTTGATCTTGATCGTCTTGCCCACCGGCGTCTGATTGGGAAAGAGCTTCTTTTCAATGGTGCTTCCGACCACTACAACGCTGCGCGCGAGATCGACGTCCTCCGGCGAGATGTTGCGGCCGTAGCCGAGCGTGTAGGCGTTGGCGATCAGAAAATTCTCGTTCGTGCCAACGAGAGTGAGGCCCTGGACCTTGGAGTTGCCGAAGCTGGCCGGCTTGCCGCGATCGAAGACCTTGAAGCAGATCGCATTGGCCTGCCCTTCCATCAGCCGCTTGAATTCGTTCGCCTGGAACAGCGAGATGTTGCGGCGATTGGCGAACTTCTCCTCCGGATCGCGCGTGCTGATGACGGGGTACTTGGCGAACTGAAAGAGATTGCTTCCCAGGAAGCTCAGGCCGTTCTCGATGGAGATCTGGATCACGCTGAGCGCGGTCATCACGCCGATCACGGAGAAGACGCCGA
>QHVS01000141.1 GCA_003223635.1 Acidobacteriota bacterium
AGAACTCCACTCGAATTCCCGCTTCATATCGCCTCGGGATCTGGAAGGCGGTCGGCTGCCCGAACGTGCGCGACAGACGATTCGCGCCGGTCTGCTGATTGGGATCGATGAACACCGTTCCGGTGGTCGGATCCACCTTGGCGCGGGCTCCCGCGTTTCCGTTCAGCGCGGTGATCGTCTCGTGGTTCATCACGTTGTACACGGTGGCGATGAGGCCCAGCTTGGTGTTCGCCACCCGGAAGTCTTTCTGCACCTGCATGTCGAGTTGCGAGAAGTGCGGCAGACGACGCGAGCCGCGCGGCTCGATGAAGTACGTCCCCTCCGGGAGGTCGACGCCGGTGACGCTGGTCAGGCTCGCCGTCTGGGTGACGTTCCACGGCGTTCCGCTGTCCCAGTAGTAATTCGCTCCCACTGTGAAGTCGAGCGGCAGCCGCACGTAACCATCGAGCTTGACCCGATCGCGCGCGTCATCCGTGAGATACCCGTACGTATTGGTGAAGTTCGCCGGATAGAAGTCGAACGACGTGTTCTGATTCTGAGTCGACTCCGTTGAACCGCGCGACTTGGCGCGCGTCCAGGAGGCGAGAAGATCCAGCCAGTTGTACGGACGGCTCTCGATCTTGGTGATGATTCCTCGATAGTCGGACCGCAGCGCGTTGTGCACGCCGACATCGGAGCCCGGCTGGTTGGTCAGGATGCAGGTATCGAAGAAGCCAGCAGTCTCATTGCCGCAGTAGTCCTCGAACAGGTTGTGCTGCTTGCGCATCTCGCCCGTGACATCGAGGCTGGTGTTTCTCCAGATGCGCTGCGTGAATCCGAGGCTGTACTGGTTCGAGTAGCTCGGCTTCAAGTTCGAGTCGTAGCTTCCGCCGGTGAGGAAGACGGGAAGCGATGCGCCGGGGTTGTAGACGTACTTGCCGGTGGTGGCGTTGTAGTTGAAGAAGGCCCATCCAAGCGGCTGCGCGACGCCGAAGTTCGGCAACGTGAGCTGGTTGTCGTCCATGATCTTTCCGGCGTAGCTGTGCACGACGGAGGTCGCGTTGTTGAAGATGTCGTACGCGAAACCGAGCCGCGGCTGCAGGAGCTTGAAGTTCGGGATGGACTTTCCGCTGACTCCCCACGTGATGTACTCGTACCGCAGACCGGCACGGATCGTGGCCCGGGACACCGGGCTCCACTCGTCCTGAACGAAATAGGCCTGCGATTTCGAATCGACGCCGGCCTGCGGATTCAGAGGTTGCAGGTAGATCTGGAAGGGCTGCCCATTGTTGGTTAGGGTGTAGCCGCTGCAGGTGATGCCCGTCGGGAATCCGTACTGCGGCGAGCAGAAGCTCGCGTCGAAACCCGGAATCAGGCTCGGGTCGCCCACCGCGTTGTTGATGCTGCTGAACGATGTCTTGTTGTAGTCGACGCCGCCCTTGAGCCCGTGAGTTCCGAAGCGTTCGATGTAGTACGTAGATGTTCCGATGAGCTCATCGCGCTTCGATGAGCGCCCCTGATTGTTGGTGTAGTTGATCGAATTGATGCCGGTGCCGACGTCCTGATTGCCCGGCGTGCTGAGGTTGCCGCTCATCGGCATCGCCGCGAGCGATGAAGGCGTGTGACCCAGCGAGACGTTGGCCAGCCAGTGTGCATTCACGATGGCGTCGTAGGACAGGCCCCACGTCTTGGTGTGCTGCGTCTGACGAGCGTCCGCCTCTGTCGGTACCAGCGAGCTGAATGAGATGTTCGAGATATTCGCGTGGCTGTCGAGATAGCGTCCGGTGAACGTCTGATTCGCCCACGGCGTCAGGGTCAGCTTTCCGATGGTGTTCCAGCCGGTGAACGTCCGCGGTCCCGGTTGGAATCCGTTGAGGTTGGGAGCCTGGCGCGACGTCTCCGGCTTCTGAGCAGATCCGAAGAACCACAGCTTGTCGCGAAGGATCGGCCCCCCGAACGTGGCTTGCGGCTGCTTCGACTTGTTGGTCTGGGCAGCCTTGTTGAACGCCAGCTTGGACGCTCCGGCCGGACCTCCGTAGTACGACGGCGCGCCGGGAACGAGACGCTGTCCCGAGCTGAGGAAGTGCGGATCGTTGTAGCGGTAATCCGCGGAACCTGAGAAGTTGTTGCCGCCCGATTTGGTGATGACGTTGATCGTTCCGCCGGAGGCGCCGTACTCGGCGTCTTTGCCCAGCGTCTGGATCGAGATCTCCTGAATCGCATCGAACGCGAGGTTCGGTCCGAAGGTGTGCGTCACGGGATCCGTCGTATTGAGCCCATCGACCAGGAAGTTGTTCTGGGCGAGGTTCGCGCCGGAGACTTGCGGATTGCCGCCGCCCCCCGGTCCGGTCGTCGCATTCGGCCCGCCCACTCCGGGAGCCTGAGCCAGAACGCTCTGATAGGAGCGATTGGTCGATCCAACCACGGCGTACTTCAGGTGGTCTTCCTTGAAGTTGGTCTGGGTCGCCGTCTGAGTGGGATCAACGACGATGGTGCTGGCGTTGACGATGACCGTTTCGCTGAGCGCGAGCTGCATCGGCACGTTGACCTTCGTCTGCTGATTCAGATTGACAACGATGTTCTCGCGCACTGCTGTCTTGATGCCGTTGAGCTCGTACTGCGCGCGGTACGTGCCGGGTGGCAGGGTGGGGAGAATGTACTCGCCCTTCGTGTCGGTAACGGCGGTACGCGCTCCCTGCAACTGCGGGCTGGTGACCGTCACCGTGACGCCGGGCAGCGGATTTCCCTGCCCATCGGTGACGATCCCGATCAAGGCTCCGGTCGTTCGCGAAGTCTGCGCCATTCCAAAATTCGGAATGAGCAGAAGCGCCAACGCCAGAGCCACGAATGTAAGTCGACTCGAGTTTTTCATTCGATGTCCTCCGTGTTGATTTGAATTGGTGCTGCAGATGCGGACCACTGTGCGCAGCGATGAACGCCTGTTCACCGCTCGCTACGGAGCGACACCAAGTGCAGAAAGGTGGCCGAGCGGTTCGGAAGCGTCAAGTACCTGAAACGCCGAACCTTTGAGGTTCGGAAACGATGTCAGCGAATGGTTTCAATTCAAACATTTGATTCCGTCATCGACTCTTCTTGAATCCCCGAAAACAAAAAGCCCCGACCGGGAGGTCGGGGCTCTTTGCGTACTGCCTTTGGGCGAAGGGTTAGAAGCGAACGCCCAGGGAGAAGCGATAGGTGCGAGGGGCCAGCGAGCGGTCGGCGATCTGGAACGCAGAAACACTCGCTGCCGTTCCGAAGGCCGGATCGAGCTGATAGTTCGCGTGCATCGAAGCGCACTGCGTCGCGGGCGCGCCGCGCGGGCATTCGACCGGTTTGTCCGTGAACGGGTTGAACGGCGAGAGTCCGGATCTCAGAGTCTTCACCGAGCCATCCGCGTTGTACACAACCACGCCGCCCGTTCGGGAGGTGACCACGTTGGTATTCAACTGCGAGGGATCGACGATCGTCTGCTTGTTGAATGCATTCAGCAGATCGCCTCGCAAGAAGAACTGAATTCCGCGGTACAGCGGCAAGGAGTAGTTGAGAGCCAGATCGGTGGCTAGACGCGATGCTGTGCGGAACTGACCGCGACTGCTGAAGTAATAGTCGTGCGCGGTGGTTGCGGCATTCAGCACATATCCCGGATTGGCCGGCACACCGCTGTACTTGAAGTTCGCGTTACGACCGGTCGCATCGATGCTTCCGATCGCCGAATAGGCAAACCCGGAATCGTACGATTCGAGAGCCGAGAGATTGATATTGCCGGCCGGCGTGTTGAACTCGTATCCCGCCCACACCTTCGCGCGATGGCGGCGATCCTGACCGAGGTAACCCATCGGCCGCCGGTTCGCATAGTTGAGGAACTCGGGATAGAAAAGCTGTCCCGGCGTGTTGCGGATCGTGGCCGTTCCTCCGCCCTCCGGGATGTCATTGCCCCACAGTTTGGACCAGGTGTAATTGCCGCCGACGTTGAGACGGCTGGGGCGCCATTCGCCCTGCATCTCCGCCGCCTTGTACGTCCGCTTGGTGAACTGATCGTCGTTGACCGTGAAGCTCATGTCTCCGGGGATGTTGTTAGGCGGAGTGAGGCGCAGTGCAGGAGTGTCGACCTCGCGGGCGTAGAAGTTGTGCCAGGCTCGGTGGATGCCGTCAACGCGCAAGAAGGCATTGCGGCCGAGCTGGACGCCGTAGCCTGCCGAGTACTCGTCGGCCGCGGGCGACTTCAGAGATCCGTTGAAACGAGAGCCATATCCCGGGTAGGTGGTCGATACCCAGTTGGTGTTGCTGGTGCCACCGATGGAATCAAACCAGTCGAAGAGAATCTTCAGAGCCTGGTCTGCCGGAATGAGCTGGCTGTTCGGTGTGCCGACCGGATTCACGACCGGACCGGTGTAGGCATAGACGAAATTGCCTGGATTCCCCGCGGCCTGCGCCGTGGAGAGGACGTTGCTGCCATCGGTGATCTTGGCCACATAACGGGCGAATGTCGCGGTGATCTTGTGCCGCCCGTCGCCCTTGAGGTCATACATGAAGCCAAGGCGCGGGCTCCAGTTGCTGTCATCAGAGACCAAATGTCCGTCGGCGTCCTTCGCTTTGTTCTTGTCGTAGCGAATGCCGACGTTGAAGTTCAGCCGTGAAGTCAGATCCCAACGATCGTTCATGTAGAAACCGGGGCTCTTCAGGTCCGTCCCCGGCGAATTGACCAGGATCGGCTGCCAGGCGAGCGAGGTGGTGTCGTCGAAGCGCGGGAACGCCTGATTCCCAACAACGACTACGCGCGCGGAGATGTTGTAGTCGCTGCCCGACTGGTGGTTGTTCGCGATGCGCGTCTCTTTGAACCGGTCGCCGCCGAACACGATCGTGTGATTGCCGACCGCTCGGGTGCTGAGGAAATAACTGCCCTTGGCACCGATCGATCCGCTGTTGCGCTCTTCCGGCGTGCAGACGCCGCAGAACACTGGTGCGTTCATGCGAGCGCCGGTGACCGTGTCACCGATCCACGTTCCGCGGATCCGATCGGTATAGCGTCCGCCGCTATTGATGAACGCGAAGTCCTTGCTGGACCACGACACTTCCGCCAACAGGTTGTTGGTTAGCACGCCGTTGTAATTCACGGTCTTCAGCTTGTTCGGAAGCTGTCGCGAGGGCACGATGCTGGCGACGTCGTAAATGTCGGGGAAGAAGTTGTTGATCTCGGTGTTCTTCACATCGAGGTAGGAAGCGACCAGGTTGTGCTTCGGCGTGATCGAGCCGGTGAGCTTTCCTTCGTATCTCTTCTCGTCGAAGGCGTTGACGAACGGAATGTTCGTGAACACCGTCGACGCCGACACGGCAGTTTTCGCCTTGCGTCCGGCGCCGAAGAACCACAGGCGATCCTTGATGACGCGCCCGCCGAGAGTGGCTTCATAGACCTGGTTGGTCTTGTCGACGCCCTTCGTGGCTCCCGGATAATCGGCCGTTGTCGTCCAGCTCGGATTCGAGAATGAGTCTCGGAACGAGCCGGAGAAATTGTTTCCGCCTGACTTGGTGAGAGTGGACACGACACCGCCGGTGAAACGGCCGTACTCGGCGGAGATTCCGGCGGTCATGACCGCCGTTTCCTGAATGGCGTCTTCGATGAACAGACCGTGCGGCTGTCCGCGCAGGTTCTCGTTGACGACAACGCCGTTCACCAGAAAGACATTGTCGTACGACGGTCCGCCGTTGATGGTGATCTGACGGTTCACGCCGTTCGGACTCACACCCGGCGCAAGCAGTACCGTCTGACGAATGTCACGGGCCACCGGCAGCTTCGCAATCATGTCTGCCTTGAAGTTCGTGCCGACCTGGGTGGTTTCCAGGACGGCCGGAGCCGATGCCGTGACGGTGATTGACTCAGTGACTCCGCCGACGCGCATCGCCACGTCCGCGCGCGCCGGAGTCGCCAGCGCCAGCGTCACCTTCTTGGTGACCGTCTGCATCCCCTCCAGGCTGAACTGCACCGAATAGTTGCCCGGCGGGAGTGCCGAGAATGTATAGCCTCCACCTTCTCCCGTCATTGCCGTGCGCGTCCCCTGAAGCGATGGCGATGTCACCGTCACCGTCACACCCGGCAGCGGCTTGCCGTCGGTTGTCACGATGCCGGAGAGGGGTGAGGTGGTCCCAGCCGTCTGCGCGAATGCGCATACGGCGAGGGCCAGGCCGATCATGAGTAATACTGCGACGCGGGAAAACCTCATGTTCCTCCTCCTATAAATGTTGTTAGCTGTAACCCAGAGACTCTGTTCAGTGCACGGCAGGAGCCGAGCGCACCTGACGGCACAAAGTGAAGCAGGACAAAGACTTTCTCCGATCGAGTCAGCACGCCCGCCCGTTACGAATTCAAAAGTTTGTTTTGCGAAACCCGAGAGTTGGATCGTATGCCCAAAAAGCATGGGAATGGAAGCACCAATTCTGGTAACTATCGCGTCATCTGGCGATAGCGAATTCGGTGCGGCTGCGAGGCTTCGACGCCCAGTCGTTTGCGCTTGTCTTCTTCGTATTCGGTGTAGTTTCCGTCGAACCAGAAGACCTTCGAATCGCCCTCGAAGGCCAGGATGTGCGTGGCCACGCGATCGAGAAACCAGCGATCGTGCGAGATGACGATTGCGCATCCGGCGAAATTCTCCAGCGCTTCCTCCAGCGCCCGCATCGTGTTGACGTCGAGATCGTTCGTCGGCTCGTCGAGCAGCAGAACGTTGGCTCCTTCTTTCAGCACACTGGCCAGATGGACACGATTGCGTTCGCCGCCGGACAGCGTGCCCACCTTTTTCTGCTGATCCTGGCCGGAGAAATTGAAGCGCGCCACGTAGGCCCGGGAAGGCATCTCCCGCGTGCCGAGGTGGACGATGTCGGCGCCGCCGGAAATCTCTTCGAAGATCGTCTTACTGCCGTCGAGCGGCCGGTTCTGATCGACATATGCGATCTTCACTGTCTCGCCGACACGGATCTTGCCTCCGTCCGGCTTTTCCTGGCCGACGATCATTCGGACGAGCGTGGTCTTTCCCGCGCCGTTGGGACCGATCACGCCGATGATGCCTCCGGGCGGGAGCTTGAAGGACATCTCGTCGATCAGCAGTTTGTCCCCGTAGGCTTTGCGTACGTCGTCCGCTTCGATGACCACGTTGCCCAGGCGCGGCCCAGGCGGGATGTAGATCTCCAGCTCGTTGATTTTCTGTTGCGCTTCCTGATGCAGCAGCGACTCGTATGCGTTGATGCGCGCTTTGCCTTTGGCGTGACGGCCCTTGGGTGACATGTGAATCCAATCGAGCTCGCGCTCCAGGGTCCGCTGCCGCTGCGACTCCGCCTTCTCTTCCTGCCGCAGGCGTTCCTGCTTCTGCTGCAGCCACGATGAGTAGTTTCCCTTCCACGGAATCCCCTCGCCGCGGTCGAGCTCCAGGATCCAGCCGGCCACATTGTCCAGAAAGTAGCGGTCATGCGTGACGGCGATGACCGTTCCGGCGTATTGCTGCAGGTGTTTCTCCAGCCACTCCACCGATTCGGCGTCGAGATGGTTGGTCGGCTCGTCGAGAAGAAGGATGTCCGGCTCCTGGAGCAACAGCCGGCACAGCGCGACCCGCCGCTTCTCGCCGCCGGAAAGGATGGACACCGGCGTCTCGCCGGGCGGGCATCGCAGCGCGTCCATGGCCATCTCCAGTTTGGAATCGAGATCCCAGGCGCCGGCGGCGTCGAGCTGATCCTGCACCTTGGCCTGACGCTCCATCAGTTTGTCCATGTTGGCGTCGGGATCGGCGAACGAGTTGTTGATCTCGTCGAACTCTTTCAGCAAGTCGACGATCGGCTGCACGCCCTGCTCGACGATCTCCCGAACCGTCTTCGATTCGTCGAGCTGCGGCTCCTGCTCCAGGAAGCCGACGGTGTGACCAGGCGAGATCACCGTCTCGCCGAGAAAGTCTTTGTCTTCGTCGGCCAGGATTCGGAGGAGTGAGCTCTTTCCGGATCCGTTCAGGCCGATGACGCCGATCTTCGCACCATAGAAATAAGAGAGGGAGATGTCTTTGAGGACCGCCTTCTTGGCGTGAAACTTCGAGACGCGGATCATCGAGTAGATGATCTTGTGAAGTTCGGGCTGAGGCATCGATGGGGGATTATGGACGAGGAATGTTAAATGTTAAATGTTGAATGTTGAACGCGCTTTTAACATTCAACATTCAACATTTCAAATTTTCAAGTGGCCGCCGCATATGCGGCTTCCGCAGGCTCCTCCGCCTCCGCTGCCTCCTCGAATGACACAACCACGAGCGTTTGGTCGTCCTCTGGCGGCCGGTTTCGCGTGAATTTGCGGATGGAGCTGAGAAGCGTTCGCTTGATGTCTTCGGCCGATTGGTGGCCGCAGTCGAGCAGTGTGCGCTCGAATCGTTCGAAGCCGAACGGTTCACCGTCATCATCCACTGCTTCGATCAGGCCATCGCTATAAAGAATGAGGCGGTCGCCGGGAGCGAAGGCGACGACGTGTTCGCGGAACGGTTCGCGCCGGCGCACGCCGAGGGGGAATCCCCATGAAGAGAGCGGCTCGAGCCGGCGGTCGCGCGCGCGGTAGGCGTAGGGATCGAGATGGCCGGCCGAGGCGAATCGAAGCCGCTGCTGGCGCGGGTTGAGCAGGCCGAAAAAGAAGGTCATCAGAATACGCCGCGGCGCAGTCTTGATGACGATGTTGTTCAGCACTTCCAGCACAACGCGCGGCGAAGGGTCGACATCGTTCTGCACCAGGAGAGCCGACTTGGCCATGGCCATGACGATACCGCTGGTCAAGCCATGACCGGAGACGTCGCCGAAAGCGATGCCGATGTCGCCGTTGGGCTGCGGCAGAAAATCGAAATAGTCGCCGCCGATCTCGGTCGCGGCCCGGTAGTGAGAAGCGACCGATGCTCCCGACAGCTCCGGAGCGCGAATCGGCAGGAGCGCGGCCTGAATGCGATTCGCCGCGTCGATCTCCGCCTTGACCCGTTCCCGCTCTACGATGCGCTTCACGTGCGGCGCGAGATCTTCATAGCGGTAGACGATTTCCCGTCGTGTCAACAGCGCGGCAACGCCGAAGCCAAGGGCCAGGATCATCGGACTGCCCGTAGCGAAGAAGAGCTGCCTGAATTCATGGCCGTGCGCCACCGACATCAGCGGCGCTGCCAGCGAGATGAGCGTGCCGCCGAAAAGAGCAACCGCGGTGGTCAAAAGGTCATATCCGAGGAAGATCGCCACGACCGCGCTGATCGCGCCGAAATCGAAGAGCATCCGCGGCAGGAACGGATCCGTCGGCACGTCGCCCACCGCGCCGAGCATTCCGATGGCGATCACTGCGGCGATCCCGACGGGGAGGAGACGCCGCCGGTGTGACCAGGCCAGGAGGAAGAGAGCCAGGATCGGATACACGATCGCGTCGAGGAGCGAAAAGAGAAGCAGCAGCAGCGGACCGCCGAGGTTCAGGACTACGTCAGTGCCGATGCCGAGCGAGACGTGCGCGAGCTTGAACGCCAGGGCGATCGATCCGCTGGCAAAGGCGGCGGCCGCGACCGCCGGGGAAAAGAGGACGCCATGGATCAGCGAACGCCCGACAGTAGCGTTGAATGGATCGCGCCGCAGAAGAGCATCGAATGACGCCAGGCGCTCGCCCCATCGCTCGCGCGCATAGCTCTCACCGACGGACCAGGCGAAGAAGACGAGGACGGCAATGACCAGGTCATACAGCAGGAGCTTGAAAGCCATATACGTCAGAGCGGTCAACTGCGCGTCGAGGCCCCCCATTGAAATTCCCGCCGTCGCTGCCGGCCCCATGATCAAGTTGATCCAGATGACGCACAGGACAACCGCGGCGAACAGAATGGAGCCGGTGCTGACGCCGACCTCGCCGGCGTGATACTTCCGCAGAAAGATGATCAGCAGCAGGAGCAGGAGCACGAAGTTGGCGGCGTAGCGGGCCAGGATGGCCCCGATGGCGCTGCTCTCACTGCGATACGCGCTCCCATCGGCGTACTCCTCCATCAACTCCCAGCCGGCGAAATGATCGCCCGCGAAATAGATGATGAGGTAGGGAACCACGTTGCCGATCGGGAAGTTTGTGCGCACCCGGTAGCGGAAGGCCCAATCGGTTCGCGCACGATACTCGGTCGGCCGGGCCGACTCGAATCGGGGCGAAGGGGCGCCAGGAAAATTGCGCGAATGAACGAACGCCTCCGCCCGCGGACGCAGTTGCGCCTCGGTGAGTTTCTTGTCCGCTTCTTCCGGCCGCAATCGCCGGCGCGCGGTGAGCACGTCTCCGCTGCGAGGATCGACGACGACGTACCCATACGGAGGGTTCTTCTCCAGACCGCGCCGGTAATACATGCGCCGATACCCTCCCAGCCGCGGTCCCAGAACGAGATCGTCGTTGGCACGGCGGCGGAGATCGGCGTTCGTCTCCAGCTCCTTGTTGAGGATCGGAGAGTCGGACCAGCTCAGCGTCCTCCAGGAGCGATCGACCGGGATTCCAACCTCCCGCGCCGCGCGATCGGCAACGGGGATGGCATCGCCGCGAGTCAGGCGGAGGCCTTTCGGTTGTGCGGCGTTGAAGAGCGGCAGCAAGATCGCCGTGAGGATCAACCCGACGACGCACGCGAGGTAGGGGACGAATCGCTTCATGGATCGAAATGATGATAGCGGCTGGCAGGTTTGATTACGATTGCCGCGGCGCCGAGTTTCGCGCGCTACACTGAGGCGCGATGACGCAGATGGAATCGCAGCGCGCCGCGCGGTATGCGCTCGCCGTTCTGACCTTCATCAATCTATTCAACTATCTCGATCGCTGGGTGGTGGCGGCGGTGGTGGAGTCGATCAAGCGGTCGGAGCTCCATTTGAGCGACACGCAGCTCGGATTTGTGGGCACCGGCTTCATCATTGTATACACGCTGACCTCGCCGCTGTTCGGCAGGCTGGGTGACCGGCGGGCCCGCCCGCCGCTGATCGCGATCGGCGTGGCCATTTGGAGCATCGCCACCGCGATGGCTGGATTCGCCCGCGGATTTGTTTCGCTCTTCAGCGCGCGCTCAGCGGTGGGGGTGGGCGAGGCAGCGTACGGAACGATCGCGCCGGCGCTGCTGGCCGATTTCTTTCCCCTGGAACGGCGCGGCCGCGTCTTCGCCGTCTTCTTCGCCGCGATTCCGGTCGGATCGGCGGCGGGCTACGTTCTGGGAGGCGTCGTCGATCAGCATTTCGGATGGCGCGCCGCATTCTGGATCGCCGGCACGCCGGGGCTGCTTCTTTCCGCGCTGGCGCTGATGGTGAAAGACCCGCCGCGGGGATTGCACGATCCTGTCGCCGGCCGGGTCACCGCTCCAAAGAAATGGCTTGATGCATACCGCGATCTTCTGCGCAATCCGCCTTATATCCTCGCGGTCGTCGGATACGGAGCATACACGTTCGCGCTTGGCGGGCTGGCGTTCTGGATGCCCGCGTTTCTGGAGCGCGTCCGGGGGATGCCGCGAAGCGAGGCAACGATCACGTTCGGCGTGATCGCCCTGGGCACGGGAATCGTCGGCACATTCGCCGGCGGATGGCTCGGCGATCTATTTCTTCCACGCTCGCGGCAGGCGTATCTCTGGGTGTCGGGAATCTCGACGCTCGCGGCGGCGCCGATCACCTACGTGGCGATCAGCGATCCCCGCCGATCGGTCTTTCTGACGGCGATCGTCATCGCCGAGGTGCTGATCTTCATGTCGACGGGGCCGGTGAATTCAGCGATCGTCAACGCCGTGGCCCCCGGGGAGCGCGCCACGGCCCTCGGCCTTTCCGTCTTCGTGATGCATTTTCTCGGCGACATTCCTTCCCCGCCGCTGATCGGCAGCCTGTCCGATGCCAGCTCGCTCGATCGCGGGCTTCTCATCGTTCCGGCGGCGATCGTCATGGCCGGCCTGATCTGGACGTTCGCGGCATGGCGCGGCCAGCGCGCCAGCGCATGATCCGCCGGCTGACCACCGCGTTGATCTCGCTGTTGGCGAAGATCTTCTTTCGCCGGATCGAAATCGCGGGCAGTGAGAATGTTCCGATCGGGGATCCGATCATCTTTGCCGTCAATCATCCGAACGGCCTGATCGATCCGCTTTTTCTTCTGGCCTTCACGCCGCGCCGCGTGTCGTTCATGGCCAAGGCTCCGTTGTTCAGGATGCCTTTGATCGGATGGCTGGCCCGCGCATTCGATTCGATCCCTGTGTATCGGCGGCAGGACAACATGCCGACGGAGTCGAACCGCGCCACGTTCACTGAGGCTCGCGCTCTGCTGTCGCGCGGCGGCGCCATCGCCATTTTTCCGGAAGGGACGTCGCACAGCGATGCGCAATTGCGCGAGCTCAAGACCGGCGCAGCGCGCATCGCGCTCGGCGCGTCCATGCGCGTGTGCATCGTTCCGACAGGCCTGTACTACACGGCCAAGCAGAGATTTCGCAGCTCCGCGCTCATGGTGTTCGGACCTCCGATCACCGTCGAGCCGGAGCCGGTGAACGCCGACGGAGAGCCGCGTGTCGAATCGGTCGATGCGCTCACAGAACGGATCCACCACGCCCTGGCCGATGTGACGCTACAGGCGGATTCGCGCGAGGCGCTGCAGCTGATCGCCCGCGCGGAACGGATCTTCTCCGGCGGCGATCGCGGCGAGCTGGCTCGAGAGCTGGAGCTTCGGCGCCGCTTCGTGGCCGGCTACCGGGTCCTGCGTGCGCGGGACCCGGCCAGGCTCGCGCATCTGCAGTCTCAGATCGCACGGTTCGATGCCGAGCAGGTCGCAGCGTCGCATCGACTCGACCTCTCGACCGTGTGGCGCTTGCTTCTTCTGCCGATCGCCATCGTCGGACTGGCCATTCACTGGCCGATCTATCGCCTCATTCGCTTCATGGCCAATCACCTCGCGCGCGATGAAGAGCTGGTTGCCACGATCAAGACGCTCGCGGGCCTCGTGCTCTACCCGCTCGTCTGGATCGGGATTTCGGTGGCCGTCGGGATCTACTTCGCGGTGCCGAGCGGAATCGCTGCGATCATCCTCCTTCCTTTATCAGCGTACGTGGCGCTCGTGGTGTTTGAAGCGATCGATGATTTGACAGGCCAGTTTCGAGCGATGCGCCGCCACGACCTGCGCGCGCAGCAACGCGCGATTCGCGACGAGATCATCAAGGTAGCTGAGGAGATCCGTGCGTAGGGACGCCCCTCACCCGGCGCTCCGCGCCACCCTCTCCCGCAAGCGGGAGAGGGTTCTCGAGATCCTTCTCCCCGCTTGCGCGGAGAAGGTGCCGCGAGCGGCGGATGAGGGGCTAATCAATGCGAGGTGGTCGTTGTCGTTGTCGGCGCGGGCTGCCGGCTTCTCTGCAGCAGCAGAAGCTGGCGCTGCAGATTCATCATCATCAACACGAAGACGAGCACGATGAGGATGCCGATGATGCGAACGGCCCAGCGGTTCATGTTCGGAACGCCTCCGCGTGTCGGGCCGCCCATTCGATGGCATAGCGCATCGGCGCCGCGTCGGCGACTCCCTTGCCGGCGATGTCGAACGCGGTTCCGTGATCGACGGACACCCGCAGGTACGGAAGTCCGAAGGTGACATTGACCGACTGTTCGAACGCGAGGGTCTTGATGGGGATCAGCGCCTGATCGTGATACATGGCCATGACCACGTCATATTTTCCACGAAGGGCGGCGCGAAAAAGCGTGTCTGCGGGGAACGGTCCGCTGATGGCCACTCCTTCTTTGCGTGCTGCCTCGATGCCGCGCCGGATCTCGCGCTCTTCATCCCCGAACCGCCCGCCCTCCCCGGCGTGCGGATTGAGCGCGGCGACGCCGATGCGCGGGGGCGCGCCGTAGAGGCGGGCGTATTCGCGAGTCGTCAGCCGGGCCAGCGCGGCCACGTCATCGCCGGAGATCCTGGCGCAGGGGAAGATGAACGGAAAGCAGAACGGCGCGCAGCGACGGCGAATCGAAATACATGGCGAAGTCGTGTCCGTACCGGGTGAGCCCGGCGCGGGCGGCGAGCAGCTCGGTGTGGCCGGGGTACTGCGTCCCGGCCGCGGCGATCGATTCCTTCTGGATCGGCGCGGTCACCAGCCCAGAGCACTCGCCCTGCTCCACCGCATTCACCGCCGCGTCGATCGACGCGAGCGCGATGCGCCCGTACAGCGGATCGACCATTCCAAAGCGCACGCGCTGATCGCCGGAAAGCCTGACATCGACGAAGCGGTGCTCATTGAGATTCGACGATTGCTCGGCGAAGTTTCGATCGCCGAAGATGGAGACCGGCACATCGATCGCCTGCAGCGCTTTGAATACCACCTCGGCGCCGATCCCGGCAGGATCGCCGAGCGTGATGGCCAGAGGTTTCACGGAAGGATTTTAGGCTACCGCGTCAATTCCTCTTCCTTGAAGAGGTATTTGATGCAGTGCTTCTGAATCAGCAGATTCGGCGCCCCTTCGCGATTGACCTTCAGGCAGGTGCGGTCGTACCACTCGATGCAGCCGCGGACCTCTTCGCCGTCGGTCATGATGATGACCATCGGTGTCTTAGCGTTCATCTGCTTGACGTAATAGAAGCTCTCGGCGCTGGTTGCCTCCGGTGGAGCCGGTCTCGCCGGGCGACCATTCTTCGATGGCCGTCTGAAGTCGTGCAGCGGAGAGCGAAACAGTCTGCGGGGAGGCGCGTTTCCGTCCACCTGGCGTGGCCGATTCGAGAATGGCATCGACATCCTCCATGTTTATGCAGCGAAGTGAGAAGTGAATTGACCGAGCGTTTGCGTTGGCTGAAAACCTCGCGTTGCGAAGCTCATGCCGTCCTTGTCAGGGTGGGATGATTTTCCTAGAATTGCGCCTCTTTTGAGCGGCTGCCGCCGCTGGAGGCTCCACCGTTGAACTCCGTCGTATGCATTGCGCAGGTCCCCGACACGGAGGCCCGTATCAAGATCGCCGACGGCCGGCGTATCGACGAAACCGGTTTGAAATTCATCGTTTCTCCCTACGACGAGTTCGCGTTGGAGGAAGCCATTCGGGTCAAAGAAGCAAAAGGCGGCGACGTCACCGTCGTCTCCTTCGGTCCCGATCGCGTCCAGCAGGCGTTGCGCGAGTGTCTGGCTCGTGGGGCGACCAAAGCTCTGCATATCAAAGGTGAGAGCGGGAGCGCCGACGCACTCGGGATCGCCAAAACGCTCGCCGCGGCAATCAGGAGCGTGCCGCACGATCTCCTCTTCTTCGGAAAGCAGGGCGTCGGCACGGACAACTCGCTGGTCGGCCCGATGGTCGCTGAGCTCCTCGGATATCCGCAGCTCAATGTGGTCACCCATCTCGAAGTAGGTGAAGGGAAAATCACGGCCCATCGCGAGATCGAAGGGGCGGAGGAAATCCTGGAGGCGTCGATGCCGGCGGTGATCACGGCGCAAAAGGGCCTCAATGAACCGCGCTACGCGTCGCTGAAGGGAATCATGGCCGCGAAAAAGATCACGATCGAAACGAAGACGCTCCCGGATCTCGGTCTCCAGGAGTCTGATATTCATCACCAACGCGTCACGGTCGTCGCACTCGAATTGCCGCCCGAGAAGAGCGGCGGGCGCAAGATCGACGGCGGCGAGCCAGCTACCGCGGCCAAAGAGATCCTTAAGTACATCCGCGAAGAGGCGAAGGCTCTCTGATGGCCGGAGTCGTGGTGTTCGCCGAAGTGAAAGACGGGAGGCTGAAGAAGGCGTCTCGCGAGGCGCTTTCCATCGGACGCAAACTCGCTCAAACCGCCGGCGGCGATCTCGTCGCCTTCGGTGTCGATCGAGCAGCGGCCGAAGAAGCCGGTCGCTACGGAGCGAAGAGGCTGTACGTAGCGCCGCTCACCGCGTACACAACCGGGCCTTTCACGACCGCGCTGAAACAGCTCGTCGATCAAGTGAAGCCATCCATCGTCCTTCTCGCCGGAACTTCAAATGGTCGTGACCTCGCCCCTCGACTTGCCGCACGCTTGAATGTCGGAGTGGCGTCGGATGTCGATCGGCTGGAATGGACCGGCGGAAAACTGCGCGCACGCCGCCCGGTCTATTCCGGCAAAGCCTTCGCCACCGTCGAAGTCAGCAGCACACCCGCCATGGCCACCACTCGTCCGAATGCGTTCACCGCCGAGGAGGCGGGTGGGGAGACGGCGGAGGTGGTGCAGATCGCGGGGCCCGCGAGCGACGACAAGGTGAAGCTGATCGAGACCAAGACTGCGGAGGCAGAAGAGTTGACCATCGCTGAAGCCGACATCATTGTTTCTGGCGGCCGCGGATTGAAAGAGGCGACGAACTTCTCGTTGATTCGGGATCTCGCTCATGCCATCGGCGGCGCCGTCGGCGCGTCACGGGCGACTGTGGACGCCGGATGGATTGATCATCAGCACCAGGTCGGCCAGACCGGGCGTGTCGTCAGCCCCAATCTGTACATCGCTGCCGGCGTCTCGGGCGCCATCCAGCATCTCGCCGGCATGTCATCCTCGAAACACATCGTGGCCATCAACAAGGATCCGGAGGCGCCGATCTTCCGCGTAGCCGATCTCGGCGTGGTCGGTGACCTCTTTCAGATCATTCCCGCCCTGACCGAAGCGGTCAAGAAGGCGAAAGCCCACTGACGGTCTTCGCTGTTCAACAAGTGGACAGGCGATCGTTTCTGCGATGAGCAGGCGACGGCCCCGAAAACGTAAGTAATTCATTCATCGGCGGTTTGCTCATGTGGATCATTGGAATCCGGCTTGCGATAGAGAGTCGGCATGATGAGAACACTGAGAACGATCCTCCTGCTGACTGCTACCTTCGTGATTGCTGCTGCTCCTGCCTACGCTGACTCCGCGTCTGCGACGATGGCAATCTCGGTTCAGGTGATCGGTCGGACGCTGCTGACAGTCGGCCAACAGCCGGCGTCCGTCGAAGTGACTCAGAGCGACATTCAACGCGGCTACATTGATGTCCCGGCCGCCGTGGCCTTCCAGGTCCGAAGCAACGCCAGAGAGGGATATTCGCTGCAGTTCAAGCCCATCAATGGACCGTTCGCTCAGGCAAAAATCACTTGGGAGAACAGCACGGCCGCGGTGGGAGCTGACGGTAGCTCGTTGACCCACGGCTACCATCAGGGCACCACGCCAGGCCGACTTGATGTCCGCCTGGTGCTTGCCGCCGACGCTACCCCCGGCAGCTACTCGTGGCCGGTTCGTTTCGCCGCCAATTCACTCTAGCTCT
>QHVS01000142.1 GCA_003223635.1 Acidobacteriota bacterium
TGCTGTGGTCAATGAGAGAGGGCAAGCGGCACCACTGAAATGAAGCGGGGCGGCTCCTTGCCGCTGTTCAGCAAATGGACAGGTGGGCGGTCTCTACAACGAGCAGGCGACGTTCGCAAAACATAATTAGCACATTCTCCGTGGGCTTGCTTCTGTGGATCAGTGGAATGCGGCTTGCGATAGAGAGTCGGCATGATGAGAACACTGAGAACGATCCTCCTGCTGACTGCTACCTTCGTGATTGCTGCTGCTCCTGCCTACGCTGACTCCGCGTCTGCGACGATGGCAATCTCGGTTCAGGTGATCGGTCGGACCCTGCTGACGGTCGGCCAACAACCGGCATCCGTCGAGGTGACTCAGAGCGACATCCAGCGGGGTTACATTGATGTCCCAGCCGCCGTGGCCTTCCAGGTCCGAAGCAACGCCAGAGATGGATATTCGCTGCAGTTCGAGCCGGTCAGTGGGCCGTTTGCCGAGGCAAAAGTTA
>QHVS01000143.1 GCA_003223635.1 Acidobacteriota bacterium
GCCGTAAAACTTGTACGCGCTGCAGGCGAGGAAATCGCAGCCGATGGCCTGGACGTCGATCGGCTCATGAGGCGCGAGGTGGACCGCATCGACAAAGAGCATCGCGCCTGCTGCGCGGGCGATCGTCCTGACCCGCGACAAATCGTTGATCGTGCCGACGGCGTTCGACGCGCCGCCGATGGCGATCAGCCGCGTTTTCGGGCCGGCGAGCCGCTGGAGATGGTCGTAATCGATCGCGCACGTCTCTCGAATCATCCGCGCGCTGCGCACGACGATTCCGCGTTCGATCTCCAGCGCGCGCCATGGAGCGACGTTGGCATGATGATCGAGATCGGTGACGATCACCTCATCGCCGGATTTCCATGTCCGGCCCAGAGTGCGAGCGAGATGGAAGGTGAGCGAGGTCATGTTCGCGCCGAAGACGATCTCCTCTGCCTGGCAGTTCAAGAACTCCCCCGCCGCCACGCGCGCGCCGGCGATGATCGCGTCGGTCTCCTCGCTGCATTGTGGTGAAACAGGTAGTCACTCATCGCCTCGGCCACTCCCCGCGGCACCTGCGTTCCCCCGGGCGCATCGAAGTAGGCGACGGGACGGCCGTTGTGAGTGCGCTGCAGCGCTGGAAAGGACGCGCGAACATTGATCATCAAACGCGAATGTTAACGGTTAACGGTTAACGGTTAACGGCTAACGGTGGCAAGGCCTCTGGCACCGTTAACCGTTAACCCTTCGTGCCGTCGCGCACTTGGATCGGGCGATCCGTGTTAACCGTTAACTTTCTCATCCGATACCGTCAGCCACTTTTTCTGATACGCGAATGAGATCGCCAGCAGGAGCACGCCCAGACCGATGAAGGAGAGGATGCGATAGACCCGCTGCAGCGCGGAAAGATCATAGAGAAAGACTTTGCCCACCGTGATGGCCAGCAGACCGAGAGAAAGCCACCGCAGGAACGGCGCGCGACGGCGGAAGCCGACGATCATCAGCGCGGCACCGTACAGCATCCACAGGGCCGACCAGGCGAAGTCGCGCACAATTCCGCGGCTGAAGAAATCCCACGCTTCTTCCGTCAGTCCGATCAGCGCCAGGGCATTGAGCGACACCACCGACGCTTTCCAGACTGCAATCTGTTGTTTGCGCGCACTCACGACGGCGATGCCGCAGAAGACGGCGATCGTCACGGCATATGTCAGCGCCCGCATGTTCCAGAGCAGATGTTGGGGATGAAACGTGTCGAGAAACAGGAGCCGGAAGACGGCGAGCCCCAGCGCAAAGGCGCCCAGTCGGTGAAAGATCGTCGACGGACGGACAACTTGCGACAGCGCGAGCAACGCCGCCGCCTCCCCCACCCACCCGATGGTGATCCACACCGCGTCGAGCTCCAGAGGAATGGCCACGGTCACGAACCCGAGGGCGATGGCCAGATGCGCGGCGCGGAGCAGCGAGGATCGGGCGATGAACGAGAGCGCGAGGAAGAACGCTGCCAGCGCAATTGCATAGCGACCCAGGATCTCCCGTCGCTGAACGATCACGCTCAACTCGATGAAGTAGGCCAGCGCGTTGGCGAAGGCCAGAAAGATGAATGCGGTATGGCTGCCGCGAAAGCTCACCGCCGCACTGAATATGAGAAAGAAGAGCGTGGCGAACCCGATCGTCCGCCCCATCTGCGCAGCGGTGTAATAGCTCGAGTACCAGCCGATATAGAGAAAGAGCGTGCCGATGAACGCCACCAGCAGCAGGCGCACCCATGGATAGAGCGCAACCAGGACGAGCGCGGCGATGTCGAGCAGCGCGAGGTACGCGAAGAGCTCGACCTCATGATTGGTGCCCGTCGAGAGCAGAACGGGCGTGAGAAAACCGCCGGTGATGGCCAGACCGGCGATGAATTCCGATCGGTCACGGAGCGCGAGGCCGACCAGCGATCCGGTGACGATCGTCATCGCCGCGAAGGCCAGGCCCCCTCCGATCAATGCGTACATCTCCGACGCCGCCCAGATTGATAGATAGAGGATGCCGACACCCACCACCTTCAGCGAGTACGAGAAGAGCTGAGGGAAGCGCTCGCTCCAGACCAGGATGGCGATTCCGACGGCAATGCCGATGGACACGCGGGCGACCGGGCCGACCCAGTTGTTCTCGAACGCGTATTTGAGAAAGTATGCGGCCCCGACCAGCACCGCGGCGATGCCGATGCGGTTCAGCCAGTGCACTCCGATGAGGGTCTCCAGATTTCGGGATGGCGTGGGTTTCGGCGGTGGCTTCGGTGTGGGAGCGGGCCGACGCCCTTCCAGCGCATTCAGCCGCCGCTCGATCGCAGCGAGCTGCTCGCGGAGATCGAGCAGTGGATCGTCCGGCATGGCGATAGTGTAGGAGGGTTAACGGTTAACGGTTAACGGTTGGGCTACCGTTAGCCGTTAACTGTTAACCGTTAACCTTTTTCACCATGGCCATTGCGGCATCGCAGTCGATCGGCCGCGAGAACAAGTACCCCTGCCCCAGCCCGCAATTGAGTGCGCGGAGTTGATCGGCTTGCTGCGAAGTCTCGATGCCTTCGGCCACCACTTCGATGCCCAGGCTGCGTCCGAGGTCGATGATGGAGCGGACGATCTCGCCGGACTTTCGCTCGCCGCTCTGCACGAACGACGAATCAATCTTCAGTTGATCGACGGCGAACCGGTGCAGATAGGCCAGCGACGAGTAGCCGGTGCCGAAGTCGTCGACGGCGAAGCTGCAGCCGAGCGCGCGGATTTGCTCGATCACGTCGTACGCGGTCTCCGGATTCTGGAGCATCACGCTTTCGGTGATCTCCAGATGTAGCGCCGACGCGTCGAGTGGCGCGTTGGCCAGCGCGCTGCGCACCGCGGCTATGAGATCGCCCTGCGACAACTGACGGCTGGAGATGTTCACGCTCACGTGCATCCGCTCGCGACCTGGCTCCGCTCTCCAGCGCGCTGCCTGGCGGCAAGCCTCGTTCAGCACGAACTGCCCCAGCGGGACGATGAGCCCGGTCTCCTCGGCCAGCGGAATGAACTGAACCGGCGGCACGAGCCCGCGCGTCGGATGCTGCCAGCGCACCAGCGCCTCGAATCCGACCACCTCGCTTGACTCCAGATTGACGATCGGCTGATAGACGAGGCGAAATTCCTCTCGTTCGATTCCACGGCGCAGGTCCGTCTCCATCTGCAGGCGTTTGACCGCCTCGGCGCGCATGTCGGCGTCGAACATCTCTGAGCGGGCGCGCCCCTGCGCCTTGGCCCGATACATGGCCGTGTCCGCGTCGCGGATGATTTGCTCCGGCTGCTCATATTCCGGTCCGGCGATCGTGATGCCGATGCTGGCCGAAGTGAAGATCTCGTTGCCGCCGATGTCGAACGGCTGGGCGATGGCGTCATGGATGCGCATCGCCGCATGGGTGACGTCGCCCGCGCCGCCGACGCTCTCGATGAGCACCGTGAACTCGTCTCCTCCGAAGCGGGCCACCGTATCCGCGGCGCGCACGCATCGGGAGAGCCGCTCACCGATGGCGACCAGGAGTTGATCGCCGGCGACGTGGCCCAGGGAGTCGTTGACGTTCTTGAATCGATCGATGTCCAGAAGAAGAACGGCGAATAGCTTTCCGCCCGCTCGCCGTGTGCGGCTGAGCGCGTGGCCGACGCGGTCGAGAAAGAGTGCACGATTGGGCAGTCCGGTGAGCGAGTCGTGAAACGCATTGTGATTGAGCTGACTCTCCACGATGCGCTGCTCGGTGACGTCGCTGCCGACGCAGGCCACTCCCACGATGCTGTTCTCCGGGCTGCGCAGAACGGTGTTGTTCCAGAAGATGATTCGCCGCTCGCCGTCGCGCGTGACGATTTCCATCTCGAAGTGCGCAGCGATCACCCCGCGGCCGATGTTCTCCAGAAACTCGCGGCTGACCCGATCTCGCCGCCCCTCCGGCACGAGCAGCTCGAAGAAGTTCCTGCCGATCACGTTCTCCTTCGCGTAGCCCGTGATCCGCAGAAGATACGGATTGCAATAGGTCACCGTGCCGACGACATCGAGGAGCACCGCGAGCAGCTCGATGGTGTCGAGCATCTCCCGGAAGCGGCGCTCGGACTCACGCAGCGCTTCTTCCGTCCGCCGCGCCGTGTTGACCTCTACGGCCATGGCCATCCGCGCCCGGCGGCCCGGCAGACGCACGTCGTAGGCGGTCACTTCAACGTTCATCGTCGCGCCGTCGCGCACGCGCAGGCGCATCACCCGGGGCTGATGCTCGCGCAGAGCGCCCGGCGCGCGATCCTCGACCGGCTGCAGATCGGTGAGCTTCATGTCCATGAATTCGTCGCGCGAATAACCGTACTGCGCGATCGCCGCATCGTTGACGGCGATGAACCACAGCGAATCGGCGTCGTAGATCCACATCGGATGCGGGTTGCCTTCGAAGAGAAGCCGATACTCTTCCTGCGAGTTGCGGAAGGTCGACTCTCGCTTCATGCGGATGTGCACCTTGCCCAGGAGATCGCCGATCTTGGCCATCACCTCCAGGAGCATCGCGTCGGGCTCATCGGCCTGATCGGAGAAAAACTCCAGGACGGCGACCGAACCCTCGTCCCCGATCACCGGAATGGCCAGCGCCGCCTTCAGTCCCGCTGCGGCGGCCGCATCGGCCACCTTGGGCGGATACGCCGAGGCGAGATTGGAAATCCAGATTGCCTTCCCCTTCTCCATGGCCTGCCCGCTGACGCCCGCGCCCGGCGCGATCAGCGTCGACTCGATGGCGAGGCGCAACGGAGCGAAGCGCTGCAAGTCCGCCAGATACCAGATGTCGCTCAGCGCCAGGATTTTCGTGATGGTCAGGTAGGCGTGCCCCAACGGCCATCCGAGTTGCATGCACACCTGATCGACTGCGCTGAGCAACGCGTCGTCGAGCGAGGAGGATTCGTTTGCGGCAATAGCTACCGCCTGCAGCAGGCGGACATGATGCTGCTGGTCGTAGAGGGAGCCGGTGGCATGCTCGGAGATCGCGTCGGTCGCTACGCGCGCGCGGCGGTGGCGATCGAGGCGCTTGACGAGCTGCGCAAGCTCCTCGGAGTCATCCTGTTCCTGGTCGGGCAACCGTCTCAAGCTTACGGGCCGACAGCCTGAGAGGCAATCTATCGTCCGATATGACAGTACACTTCGGCCCCATGATTGAAAGCCATCTCAGGGAAGGTGTGATGCACATCACGCTGCGACACCGCAAGGCCAGCGCCCTGGACCTGGAGCTGTGCGACGCGCTTCGAGAGGAATTCGAGCTCGCCGCGGAACGGGAGGACGTGCGGGCCCTGATCCTGACCGGCACCGGATCGATCTTCTCCGCGGGCGTCGATCTGCCGCGGCTCATCGACAGCGGAGGCGATTATGTTCCGCGTTTCGTCGAGGCGCTCGACGCCATGCTTCGCGCACTCTTTCTCTTCCCCAAGCCGGCTGTCGCCGCGTTGAATGGACATGCCATTGCCGGCGGCGCGATCATGGCCTTCGCCTCCGACTATCGCCTGATGAGCGGCGGACGGATCGGAGTTCCGGAGGCGCTGGTCGGCGTCCCCTTTCCGCCGCTGGCGCTGGAGATCGTCCGCTTCGCCGTCGCTCGCCAGTACATCCAGTCGCTCATCTATCTGGGATGGACCGTCGAACCCGATCGCGCCCTGGCGCTCGGATTGATCGATGAAGTGGTGCCGGGCGAACAACTTTTGCCACGCGCGCTGGAGATCGCGCGTCAGGTCGCCGAAATCGCGCCGGATGCGTTCCGCCTGACGAAGCGGCAACTCCGCGAGCCGTTCCTCCGGCATGCAGCGCACATCGCCAGCACCACGACCGATACGATCGATGCGCTGTGGGCCGCACCGCAGACGCACGCTCGGATTCGCGCGTACCTGGCGAAAACGATTGGGAAAAAGTAACGCCGGCAACTTGCCGGCCGGTCCGCGGGCTACCAGCCCGCGGAGGTATTGGTTGCCCCGCCGGCAAGTTGCCGGCGGACCCGCCGCCAAGTTGGCGGCGTTACTTCTTCATCACATCCCCTGTTTTGCCATCCACGCGCCAATGCCCGAGGTGCGTGCCGTGGCAGCGATCGAGGGCGTCGAGCTCATAGGCGCCGTTCAGGTAACCCTTGCTCATCACGGCGAGGCACTCGGCCTTGACGTCGGCGGCGAGAAAGCGGCGCAGGGTGCGAATCGCTTCCGGCTCATTGAGCGTCGCGCCGGTGGGCCGCCGCGCGCCGCCGGGTCGATCGCCCACGACATGAGGCGACCCGCTGTCCATTTTGGGAACGCGCCGCCAGACGGACCGCGGAATCATGGTCGTGTCCCCAAGAAAGATGAAGGCCACGATTCCGCCGGCGATCAGGATGGCCAGGATGGTCAGAAACAGCTTGCCCATGCCGCGCCGCCTTCCTCCTGCCTGCGCCGGCAGTCGCCCGTCGAACATATCGCCCGCGAAGGTCCCGCATTTGGGGCATTCGGTCGCCCCTTTCGGGATCGCCGCGCGGCAGTTCGAGCAGAGGCGGGTCTCGCCGGGCATGAATCAAGTGTAGCGTGGAGCGGCCCAGGACATAACTTGTCGGTATTACAAAAGGAGAAGCCGATGGCCACATACATCTCCCTCATCCAGTACACGCAGCAGGGGTTGGCTGCGGTCAAGGAGAGCCCCAAGCGCCTTGACGCGGCCCGCAAAACGTTCGAGCAGGCCGGGGTGAAGATCAAGGAGTTCTATCTCGTCATGGGCGAGTACGACATTGTGATCGTGGCCGAGGCGCCGAACGATGAGGCGATCACGAAGACGAGCCTCATGCTCGGCTCGAAAGGGAACGTGCGGACCAGGACTTCCCGTGCCTTCACCGAGGCGGAGTTTCGGAAGCTGATCGACTCGCTGCCGTAGGTGGAGTCCGCAGTCCGTCATCCTGAGCGAAGCGAAGGACCTCATCCAGAGATCCTTCGCCGTCTTCGCGGCTCAGGATGACGTTTACATGGTCAGTGCGCCATTCCCGGCATGGGCATGCTGCTGTTGACGCTGTCGGCCACGATCTTCCAGTCGCCGTTCGGCATGCGGCGCCACACCGTCATGTAGTTCCCCATGTCGTTTCCCGCCGACGACTGTGTCGTGTAGTGGCCATATTCGTAGGCCATGTCGCCTGACTGCACGATGCGATCCGGCGTGAAGCTGAGCGTCGGATGCATGGACGTCAGGAACGCGCGGAACGCATCGCGCACGCCGGACATCCCTTTGGCGATTGGCGCGTTCGGAGCGAGGAACACCGCGTCATCGGAGTAGTACCTGGCGACCGCATCGGCGTCGCCCGCGTTGAAGGCGCGGATGAAGCCCGGCTCCGCGGCGCGGATCGCAGCCTCTGCGTCCGTGGCGGGGGTGGTGGACGTGTTCATGCTGGCGCAAGCGGCGAGAAGAAGAGCGAGTGAAAGAACGACTGCGAATTTCCTCATTGGGTCCTCCTTTGGAGCGCGGATCATATCGCGAGCGAAATCCGCCAGGCGGCGGGTGCGGGGGCGCGCGAAGCGCCTTTGGCAGTGCGGTGCCCTGGCACCGCCTTGGAAAAAAAGTCGGCGGCAAGCCGCCGCATTCCAAAGGGCCTGTCAGATCGACTTGCTGAACTCCGAGGTATCGTTCGTGGCCAGATCGGTCGCTGTCGACGAAATGGCGTTGTGCTGTCCCTGCACCGTGATCGTGAAGCTGGCAGTCCCGATCAGGTTCGTGTTGACGTTGATCGAGCCGAGGTAGCGCTGCCCCTCGCCGAACCCGGACGGGTCGGCCACATCGCTGCCATAGAGATCGACCCGATAACCGTGTAGGACCTTGCTGTTGAGCGTTCCGGTGATGGTCGTTGTATTCGTCAGGGGGTTAAAGAACTTGGTCAAGAGCACCGGATAGTTCTGCAGATTGTTCGCACCGGAATCGGCATCGAGCGGATCGTTCGGAGTCACACCGGGAGTCGCGGAAACGAGATCGATTCCCAAACCGCCGTTCGAATCAATCGAGTTCGCGAAGATGCGGTTGCCCGTTCCGATGAAAATCTCGATCCCGTTGAGCGCATTGTTGGCGATGATGTTGCCCGGGCCGATGATCGAGTTGTATCCGCCGTTGATGGTAATTCCACGGCCGTTCGGCAGCGGGTGTCCTGACGCACCTGTTCCGATGCGGTTGCCCATGAGGATCGTGCCGTCGACCGGTGCGAGGAACCCGGCGATCTGAACTCCCGCGAACGTGTTTGCACTGATTACGTTCTGCATAATTTGAGTGCCGACTGCGCGGTCGGCGAGATAGACGCCGGCGCCATTCGGCCTGCTGAACTGCCCGGTCGCATCCGTGCCGATGTAGTTGTTGGCGATGATGTTGCCGCTGGCCAGCGTTCCCATGTTTGCACCGACTCCGAAGGCGGCGCCATTGAAGCTGTGCACGCAGAGATTTCGCACCTCGATCTGCGAACCTTGACCCGCAGCCGCGGCACCCAGCAGGAATCCGGTACCGATCGGTTTGATAAGCGAGCCGTCGATGTCGATTTCCGGTCCGAGCGGATTGGTATCGCCAGTAAATGCCGTCTGCGTGGCGCCATCCAGAATGGTCCCTGATGCGATCAAATTCGTAAGATTCGTGTGAGGAGTGATCGTGAAGTAGCCTGCCGGCGGCACCGGCGCAGGGATACGGAACAGAATCCGGCACGGCGATACGCAGACGCCGGTGTTTGCTGTAGCGATGGCGGTGCGCAACGAGCCCGGGCCCGCATCGTTCGTGTTCGTGACCGCGACGATGTTCGTTCGAACGCTCGCCGGCAGCGAGAACTCAGACGTTCCATCGTTCGGTAACCCGCAAGTGGTGTCGTTGTAGCTCGTCGCCGTAGCCACCACCAGATCTCCCTGATTCACCGGGGCATTTGGAATGATCATGCTCGCCTGGTTGAGCTGATTGCCCGCGTAGCACTGCGTTCCGAGCGGGACTCTTCCCTCACCGGAGGGATCGCTGATGAAGAACTCAACGCGCAAGGAACGAGTGGTCGTCACTGCGGATGAGTCGACAGAAAACTTCAGGTTGAGATCTCCATTGATCAGATGGGCCTGCGAGATGACGGGATTGTTCTGGAATCCATTCGTTCCGCTGTCGCTGTCGCCCGGATCGTTTGGAGTGAAGCCGTTGTTGCCGAGATCGATTCCGCTCATGTTCCCCATCATGAAGTTTCCGAGGATCGTCGTTCCTCGCTGTGTTCCCAGAAGGACCACGGCAGGGAGCGGATGGTTCTGAATGGTGTTCCCGGTGATTGAATCCCGGCCGACGGAACTGTCGATCCAGATCGGGTGGGCGCCGTTATCCCTCACCAGGTTGTTCTCGATCACGTTGCCGGATTGCGCTCCGATGAGGCGGATCCCCTGCCCCGTGTTGTGCTCGATCGTGTTCGAGGCGATGTGATTCCCGCCGGCGGCGCTGTTGATCACGACGCCGAGCTGATTGAAGCGAATCGTGTTCTGCACGATCTGATGCCCGCCCAGACCGCCGGTGATATAGATGCCGCCGAGAGCTGTTCCAAACGCGATCAGATTGCCGGCAATCGTCGTCGTGCTCGAATCCTCTATCAGGATGCCGGTCGGATTGAAGATGGAAACTGCGCCAGTGCGATCGGTTCCAATGAAATTGTTGGCGATGACGTTGTTCGCGCTCCCCGCTCCGATTCTGATTCCCGGCGATATGAAGCTTTTCTGATTTCCGCTGATCAGGTTTCCGACGATTCCGTTGTTGGATCCAATCAGATACACGCCAATGTTGTTCGGCCGGGCAAGCAGACCGCGGCAGTCGGTGCCGATGTAGTTCTGTTCGACCCGATTGCCGGAGGCCACGAAGTTGATGCTTCCGCCAACCCCAATGCCAGGTCCGAAGAAGCGGTTGATGCACAGATTGCGAATCTTCACGTTTTGTCCGCCGCCGGCTGACGGGTTGATGACCAGGCCGTCGCCGATCGCCTGGTTGGTGCCATCGAGCTCGATCTCCGGTCCATCCGGATTGGTATCGCCCGTGAAGGCGGTTTGCGTATTGCCGTCGATGACGGTTCCACTGCTGAGAATGTCCCAGAGGGGCGAAAGCGGCTGGATCGTGAACCAACCGCTGGCCGGAACCGGCGCCGGGATGTTGAACACAATCGTGCAGCCGGAACTCACATTGGAAAAGAGGATCGCCTCGCGCAGCGATCCCGCACCAGCGTCATTCGTGTTGGTCACGAAGAGCTCACAGCGGACATCGGCAGGAGGGGAAAACTCCGATGTTCCTTCGTTGACAGTTCCGCACGTCTGATCGGAGTAACTCGTCGCGGTCATGACGATCTGATCGCCCGCCGCAACGCTGTTTGTCGTCAGGAACAGCGTCTGATTCGAAATCGTGTTGCCGCCATAACACTGCGAGCCGAGGTACAGCTTTCCCTGTCGAACGGAAGAGCTGTCCGCTTTGAAAACCTCCACTCCGATGGTGTGAGTCGAGGCGACGCTCGAGGAGTCGACTGAGAACGTGACGGCGATCCCCGAGAGCGTCGGCTTCGCCGACTGGATCAGCGGAAAGTTCTGCAGGCCGTTCGGGCCCGTATCCGCGTCGGTCGCATCGTCCGGCGTGACCCCATCGTTCCCCAGATCGATGCCGATCGTCGTGTTCTTGTAAATCGCGTTGCGAATGAACTGATTGCCGTTACCGCTGTCGTCGCGGATCCCGCGCGCGTTGAAGGCGATCTCGTTCGCCGCTCCGGCGAAGGTACCGCCGATGATGTTGTTCGATGGATTCGGACCGGAGATGTAGATGCCGGAGTCAGTGTTGGGCAGCGGCGCGCCCAACGCACCGATCCCGATTTTGTTTCCGGTGATCTGGTTTTCGCTCGAATCGTAGAACGTGATCCCGAACAGGTTGCCGCCGATCACGTTCCCGCTGATCGTGTTCCCGTTTCCCAGCGCTCCGAGATAGATGCCCGCGCTTGTGTTTCCGATCGCCTTGGTCCCGCTTACATCGGTGCCGATGTAGTTGCCGATGATCCGATTTGCGGTTGCGTTTTGTGCGATCACCATCCCGGATGTGTTTCCGCTGATGACATTGCGCTCCGCGGCGCTCATGCCGCCGATCAGGTTGTTCATCGCATTGGAGCCGATGCCGATGCCCTGTCCGTTGCCGACCGCCGCCGTGCCGCTGGCGTTTGTGCCGATGTAATTGCCGGTGATGATGTTGTCGGACGCCATGTTCGGGGCGATTCCGTCGAGGACGATCCCGCCTCCGGCGAAGCCGTTGATCGCCATGTTCTTGATCGTCACACGCTGACCGGCTCCGGCCTGGTATGCGCCAACGACCAGGCCACCGAATGCGTTGCCGGCCAGACTGCCGTTGATTTCGATTTCCGGACCGGCCGGATTCGTGTCTCCCGTCGCCGCGGTCTGTGTGGCTCCGTCAATGACGAGGTTGGAGGCGAGAATTCTTGGCAGCTCGCTCGCCGGTTGGATCGTGAAATAGCCGCCGGCGGGAACGGGCGGCGGGATCTGAAAGACGATCGCGCAACCGCTGGCGCACGATGCCGCGTTCACCGTTGTGATCGCGTCTCGCAATGAGCCCGCGCCGGAATCGGCGGTCGTCGTGACGAGCGCAGTTTGGGCGATGAGCGGGAAGGGTACGGCCACGGCAATCAGCAGAATGCTGCGCAAAGCCAGATGGCGCATCGGGGGCCTCCGACGAGAACCTCTATTTGTTTTGGAGCGGCGACAGCATATCCGCTTTTCCGGCTGAAAGGAACGAACTGCAATTCGATATCATCTGCCCATGCGAAAAACACTTTGGCTCCTCGCGTTTCTCACAGCCTCGTCCGCGTTCGCGCGCGGCTCGACGCCGAAAGAGCTGCTCGTCAGTCTCAAATTCAAGCCCCAGGAGGGCGTGGCCAGCAGCTCGGCGAATCTTCCGCCTGCCATGCTCGACAAGTCCGTCGACATTCGTGTCAAGGATGGCCGGAGGGAAACAGATGCGAAGGTGATCGGCCAGGGGACGGGCGGCGACGACAAGACGTTCCCCATCCGCGTCGGCGACAACATCCAGCCCTTCATCAAAGAAACGCTCACCGATATCGCGAAAAAATGGGGGCTGAAGACCTCAGCGAGCGGCGATCGAATTCTCGACATCACCATCAGCCGCTTCTACATCGACGAAAGCAACAAGGCCCTCGGCTCGGTCTACTCGTCGGAAGTGAAGCTGGCCTGGGCGCTCAAGAACCGAAGCGGCAAGACACTGGCCCAGGGAGCGGCCAGCGGAAGCACGCATCGCTACGGCCGCGCGCACAGCGAGGACAACATCAACGAGGTGCTCAGCGACGCGCTGAAGGAAGCGTTCGCCAACGTGCTCGACGACAGCAAGCTTCAGAGCGCCTGGGGCTCGGGCAAGAAAAGGTAACGCGCCCTTCCAAGGCGGCGGCAAGCCGCCGCACTCCGAAGGCGCTATATTGCCGAGATGCGATTCGCCACTGCTCTCATGGCAGGTTCCATCCTCCTCGCCTACCCGCTCGCCGCGCAGCACGAGCACCACGAGCACTCCGCCGCCGATCTCGGAAACCTCGGCGCGGTCCATTTCACCACCTCGTGCAACTCCGCGGCGCAGGGCGACATCAGCCGCGGGGTCGCGCTGATTCACTCCTTCTGGTACAGCGAGGCGGAAAAATCATTCCGCGCCGCGGCCAGCTCGGATCCCACCTGCGGCATCGCCTGGTGGGGCGTGGCCATGGCCAACTACCACCCGGTGTGGCAGCCTCCGACGCCCGATGAGTTGAAGAACGGCGCCGAAGCGGCGGCGAAGGCCAAAGAAGCGGGGGCGAAGACCGACCGCGAGCGCGGATACATCGACGCCATCAACACGTTCTACGCCGACGCTGACAAGACGCCTCACGCGACGCGAGCGCTGGGCTATGAATCGGCGATGGAAAAATTGGCGGCGGCGTACCCCAAGGACGACGAGGCGTCCATCTTCTACGCTCTCTCGCTCCTCGGCACCGCGTCGCCGAGTGACAAGACCTACGCCAAACAGAAAAAGGCAGCGGAGGTCCTCAACCGCGTTCTGCCGAATGAGCCCCAGCATCCGGGCGTGGCGCACTACATCATTCACAGCTTCGACTATCCGGAGCTTGCCTCGCTCGCTCTCCCCGCCGCCCGCAGCTACGCGAAGATTGCTCCGGGATCGCCACATGCGCTGCATATGCCGTCGCACATCTTCACCCGCCTCGGCCTGTGGGATGAGTCGATCGCCTCGAATCTCGCCTCCAG
>QHVS01000289.1 GCA_003223635.1 Acidobacteriota bacterium
AGTCCGGTCACGGCGCCGGAGCGCGCCCGGGCCGCATTCCATACGCCGCTGCGCCGCCTCTTCGCCAGGACTCGCGACGGGATCGTGCCGATCGACGTCCGCACCATTCAGCACATTTCCGCCAGCGGCGACTACGCGGAGGTTCAGACCGACCGCGGATCCCACCTTCTCCACATCAGCCTCGGCGAACTGGCCGCCCGTCTCGATCCGGAGATTTTTCGTCAGGTTCATCGATCGCACATCGTCAACCTCGATGCGGTCGTGAAGCTGGTACCGTACGATGCCCGTCGACTACTGATCCGGTTGCGGAACGGCAAGGAGATCGTGGCCAGCCGATCCGCCTCGGAGCAGCTCCGCAGTCTCGCCCGCTGAGTTCTCGGTCGTTCGGCGACGATCACGGCCTGTCTGCCGATTCCATGTCCCATCTGGCGATTTCTCCGTGCCTCAGTGCGCGGAGGGAAGAAAACTGTCAGCGGAGGACAAGATGCAGAAACGCTACGTCACGATCCTGTTCGCGGTGATCTTTTTCGACTCTTGCGTTCATGCCCGACCGGCAGAGACGGTGCCCACGCCCAGTGGGTTGATCTCGCCCGCGGCGCAGGAGTTGGCCAAGCTCAAGGGACAAGTGATGTCGGCAGACTACCGGGCTGACTTGAAGGAGCTCGCACGCCTGCAGAACGAACTCGCGCAGTGGCCCAAAGATCGCGAGCTTGCCTACCTGGCCCGGTACTGGGACGGCTTCGCCAGTTGGCGCATCGCGATCAACGGCGCAAACCATGACATGAAGCCGGAAGAGATCACGAAGAACTTGAAGAGCGCGTCAGCCAGCTTCTACCGCGCAATCCAGCTCAAGGACGATTTCGCCGACGCCTACGCAGCCGCGTCGTCCATCAACGGGTGGCTGGCTAAGATTCAGATGGACTCCGATCACGACATGGTTGCGGTGACGGAGCGGGTTTCTCTGGCTTATGCCTTACTGGCCCGTGCGACGAAGCTCGAACCGGCGAACCCGCGCGTGCTCTGGATCCAAGGAGGATTTCTGCAGTTCGCACCGGGTGGAAGCCTGGAGCGCGCGATCGAGGTCTACCGGCAGATGCTCGAGCAGGCGGAGCGACGCAGCGTCGACATGACATCGCCGCTTCCCGATTGGGGAAGGCCAGAAGCGCTGATGTCTCTCGCGTACGCGCATCTCAGCCAGACGCCGCCCGATCTCGCGCTGGCGCGCGATGAAGCATCGAACGCGCTCAAGCTCGTGCCGGAGTGGTCTTACCTCCGCGACACACTGATGCCGCAGATCGAGCAGCGCCTGCGCGCGGCGCAGTGATCGACTTGCTGCGATGGCCTCAGAAGAGCGGTACCTCATCGAAGCGGCTCAGCGGGATCCGACGCATTTCGCCGAGCTTTATGAAGAGCACTTCCCGCGCATCTACGCGTACATCGCGAAGCGGATCCACGAACGCGATGCGGCGCAAGACCTGACCGCGGAGGTTTTTCAGAGCGCGCTGGCGAATCTGCAAGGGTACGAGTGGCGCGGCGTGCCGTTCGCGGCGTGGCTGTATCGCATCGCGGCCAATGCAGTCGCCGATCACTGGAAAAAAGTGTCCAGGCCCTCAGCCAGCGGATGGGTGATCGCCCGCGAGGAAAGCGATGCCATCGAGCGGCGCGCGACATTGTTCCGGCTTGTCGATCGTCTCCCCGGCAACCAGCGGCGAGTAGTGATCATGCGTTTCGCCGAAGGGCGGAGCATTCGCGAAGTCGCCAGGCAAATCGGCCGTAGCGAGGGGGCGGTCAAGCAGCTTCAATGGCGAGCGCTGCAGAAACTGCGGGCGGAGATACGGCCTTCGGAGTGCGGCGGCTTGCCGCCGCCTTTATAATCCTCGGAATCTTTTGTCACCGCGCTGCCGTTGACAGCGATACTTTCCTACCGTGGGGCTGTAGCTCAGCTTGGGAGAGCGCCTGAATCGCACTCAGGAGGTCGTCGGTTCGATCCCGATCAGCTCCACCAATTCCATCAATAACTTAACGCGAACTTTGGCTCCCGATGAAAACTGTGAGTGTCTAGTTCCGCGTCTAGTTCGCGCGAATCGCTTCACGATTTTTCAGTGACTTACCGCGAAATTTTTTGAGGCGATTTCAGGAGGTCCCCGGTTCGATTTTCTTTGAGTTGTGACGAGAGCGAACCGCCCGTCTTCAGCCTCCGGAGCTGAAGCCGCTGGTTCGAATCCAGTTGGGCGCACCACCCCACTTCTCCTTCGCGCCTTCCAAAAAATTCCGTATCGCAGTGGAGTGTGGCGCGCGGCGGCTGGATGGGCCGGTGATGGGCGAAGATTCAACCGAAATTGCGCCCAAGGCGACGGTTTGCACGTCGAACTGCACGACCCAGCTAGCTCTTCACTGATCCGTAATACTTGCCGTTGGCTTCGAAGCCCATCACTGCGAAGTCGCTTGTCGATGTTTCGAGCGGGTCGGTCTTGAATATGAAGTCGATCGACGGCACGCGAAACGTGGCCTCAAGCTGCGCGCTTGCCTTGAAACCGTCGAATCGGTACTGCCGCGCGGGATCTTCGTATGTGACCGGCTCGTCTGTCGCTTTCAACACCAGCTTGAAATCCATCATTGCTGGAGCGGTCTTCGCGTCCATCGCTGGCCATTTCGGCTGGTCAATGACCGACACATTGGACATCTGAAGCGTTGCGGTCTTTCCATTTTCGCTGAGTGTGAGCCCGGTGGACGGCACAGGCGTCACCCAATACAGACCCTCGGCTGAGATTGGCGGATGAAAATCGTGGATCTGATTCGCTGGGACCGCCGGTCCCTTGAATAGGGTCAATCATGTATGGGCGAAGATGCTCTGGCGACTTCGTCGCCCGGCCCAATATTCGCCTGCCATGTAGCTGTAGTCAGTGGTCGCAGTGCCCCAGGCCAGGCGGTTGCCCCGATTGTCGGTACCCATTCCGTGGAAGCCGTTACAGCGAGCCAGTTTTCCCTGGAAGTGGTAGATGTTCGACAGCTCAACGTTCGGCATCGGGCTCTGATTGTGGTTGCCATTCTTGTCGAGCCACGGAATAGGATAAGGACAAGGCCCTCCATTTGATGGTGCGTGATTTCGCGGAATCACAGGTGAACACGATTCTGACGCGGACTGGCCGCGAGGCAGTCCCGCTAGTGAAGAACCCGCAAGAGAGAAAACGCCGAGCTGCATAAGCCGGCGCCGAACAGGGTCAGTCATTGCCGCTCCTTTCGTTTCCACTCAACATAGTGCGGCCTCGTCGAGTTTGCACTGGCCTGTCGTTCGAGCTCGAAGAAAGCAGAAGCAGAGTCGCCGGTCCGAAGGGCGCGGCAGCGAAACTCAGCGTTCCGCGCTCGGCGCTCGACTGGAAAATCAAATAGTTGAAGATCAACAGGCACCGATTCGACACCTGAACAATCACAGAATCTACGCGGTCACACCGCAGATGCGTTCGATGCCCACCTCCCAGCCACGCTTCGCTTCATCCTCGCCACATGTCGGATCACGTAAGATATCGGCGGAGCGCGTGAGGCTGTGTTCGAAAGCTACCGCAA
>QHVS01000290.1 GCA_003223635.1 Acidobacteriota bacterium
TGAAGATGAAATCGTAAACGGTGACGTACCCCTTCATGGAGTCGAGTTGCAGCGGTTGGCCGCTGGCGGTCACGAGTTTCGCGTTGGGAACCGGAAAAAGCTTCGGCAGGTTCGATTCGCGATGGCAGGCGGTGGCGAGTGCCGCGACAAGGACAAGACGACGGATCATCCGAGGATCAATAGGGCCATCGCAACGAGGAGATAAATGTTCGAGGTCATGAACAGCCGCCGCGCGGTGCGATTGGAGCGATTCAGAAGAAAGGCAATGCTCATCACCACGAGGACCGCCGCGGCCGCGATCGCTGGCAGTCGGGCCTGGCCGAAGGCCTGAGGCAGCGCACTGAGCGCCAGAAGCGCGACGCTGTACAGAATTGCCTGACGCGCGGTCGCCTTCCCCTCGGCATCGCGGACCGCCAGCATCACGAAGCCCGCGCGCTCGTAGTCTTCCCGATACATCCAACTGATGGCCATGAAGTGGGGAAGCTGCCAGAGAAACACGATGGCGAACGCGATCCACCCGCCGAACCCGAAGGCGCCGGTGGCCGCGGTCCATCCCATGAGCGCAGGAACGGCACCGGGCACTGCACCGATGATTGTGCACAACGACGAGGCACGCTTGAGCGGCGTGTAGATGAAAATGTAGCTCGTCAGGGTGAATGCGCCGAGGAGCGCGGTGAGCCAGTTGACGGCAAGCGCGAGATAGATCGTGCCGATTACGGAAATGGTCCAGGCAAAAAGGAGCGCGGTGCGCGGCGCAATCCGCGCGTCGGGCAGCGGCCGAAGTCGCGTGCGTCGCATGCGCGCGTCGTACTCGCGCTCGACGTATTGATTCAGCGCGTTTGTGCCGGCGGCGACGAGCGCCGTTCCGATCAACGTGTTGAGCAGAAGGATGAAGTCGCGTGAGCCGGCAAACAGGAATCCCGCCGCGGTGGTGATCAGCACCATCAGCACAATGCGCGATTTGGAGAGCTCGAGGTAGTCGCGGATGGCGAGCGGCGAGCGGCGAGCGGCGAGCGGGATCGCAGTCACGCGGTCACTTCCTTCGCCACAAATGCTCCGGCCCGCTCCGTCCTCCACCCCACCGCCCGCGCGGTGAGGGCCAGCGTCAGCGAGAGTGCCAGCGTGAGCGCGCCGGCGACGACGTGCAGGCTGGTGATCACCGGCTGCTTGCCGCTCCAGACCGTGTAGGCGCCGAGAAGAATCTGCGTGGCGACGCCCAGCATGAGGAAGTGGATGATCTGGCGCAGCGGATGATTCGGCTCGAATCGGCGCAGCCGGGCGAACATCGCAATCACGGCAACGACGACCACGACCGCTCCCACGCGGTGCGCGAAGTTGACGGCGATCTTCGCCGACGTCAACGGCGGCACGAGATGCCCCAGCGACAGGGGGAAGTCAGGAATGGCCAGACCAGCGCCGAGGTGGCGCATCAGCGCGCCGATGAGGATTTGAGCGAAGACGAGCCCGACCAGCGCCGTTGCGCCGGCGATCGGCGCGTCACCCTTCGGAATCGATTGCACGTTGCTGAACCAACGCGACGTGAAGAGCGCGATCGACACGTTGAGGCAGAAGAAGATCTCCGCCAGCGCCGCGTGTCCGATGGAGATGGCCGGCGGCAGCAGGAGCAGCACGGTAAGCCCGCCCAGAAGTCCCTGAGCGATGACGGCGCCGACTGCGCACCAGCCGAGGATGCGCACCCGGCGCTTCGGCTCGCGTCGTTGCAGCCAGAGCGCCTGAATCACGGTCAACAGGCCGACGGTCGCGGCAATCATCCGATGTCCATGCTCGTAGAAGATTCCGCCAACCATCGGCGGCATCCACATGCCATACGACAGCGGCCAGTCCGGGACAGCGAGGCCGGAGCCTGTGGACGTCACCATTGCACCAGCGAAGATCAGGAAGAGAGTCGACGCCGCTACAAGCTCCGTGTAACGGCGAAGCCAGCGCGGCGTCTGCTGATTCGCGGAGTGCAGCGGAATGGGCTCGGGCAGTCGCATGGTCGGTTGCTTGGTTACGATCCCGTCGTCGTCACCGGTTGGGCAGGCGTTGCCTCCGGCACCGGATTCGCAGCCGGCGTCGCCGGATTCTCGGGCGTCTGCGAGGCAAACCATTTCTGAAGATCTTCTTTCGAATCGACGAAGAGCTGTCCGCGCATCCGGTAGTGTCCGAGCCCGCAGAGCTGCGCGCAGACGACTTCCCATCGGTCGCCATTGGTGGTGCGCACCGGAGTGAAATGAATCGGAACGTCCATGCCGGGGATGGCGTCCTGCTCCACGCGCATGACCGGCAGCTTGAAGCTATGGATCACATCCTTCGAGGTGACATGGATGATGGCCGGACGATTCACTTCGAGATGCAGTTGATTGAGGGCGACCACGTCATCCTTGGCGTAAGGGTCGCTCACGTCCAGGCCGATCGGATTGGTCGACGAGACGAGTTTCAAGTCGGTCCTGCCGAAGACGCCGTCGGGACCCGCATAGTGCACGTTCCAGGCGAACTGCTCGGCGACAATGCGCACCTCCACCGGATTTGCCTCGCGTGTCGGGCGCGACGACCACCGGTACCACGCGGGGATCGAAAACGCGGCAAGAAGGATGACCTCCACCACCGCCACGCCGGCCTCACTCCACGTCGACCAGTGCGATTCCATTCCGCGATAGCTGGCCTTCGGATAGCGGCTGGCCCGGAAGCGATAGAGAACGTACAGAAAGTACGCACTCCAGAATACGAACAATACGAACATCAGCCAGTGGGTCCATATGATGAGGTTGTCGACTTCGTATCCATGCGCCGAATAGTCCGGCGGCATGTAGCGGGCCAGGAGCTCCCTCAACGAGCACCTCCCTCGATCAGATGAAACTCCTCACGCCTGCGCCGGAGCGCGCGCGAGCGACGCCAGAAACTCCAGAAGAGCGCGATGAATCCGATCTGCACGAATCCGAGGACCCCCAGCAGGAACCAGATGGCGCTGTCCATCCCCTTGGCCACCGAGCTCGCTCCCCCGAAGCAGACGGGGCAGGCGGATACAACCTGCGGAACGAGCAGGAAAACGACAAGTGTAGCGGCGGGCTTTAGCCCGCCGACGGCGGCCTGAAGGCCGCCGCTCCACCTCACAGGTCCCTCAGCTTTCGAAACGCTTTCCCTGCGTACGCAACCAGCGCCGCGCCGCCGACCACGAACACCGCGGTCAGTCCCAGCGCGCTCCAGCTCTTCGAAGCGATGAACTCCCGAACGCCCCAGATCGCCACATACACCGACAGCGCGATGCAGAGCGTGATGAAGATGACGTGAAAGATTCGAAGCGACATTCATTGGTGCCCGATCATGTCGACGAAGTGGTGCCAGGGTCCCCAGAGCAGCACGGCGAAGAAGAAGACCGTGAGCATCAGAATCGAGTAGATCAGCTTCCTCTCGGTCAGCAGGTGCATGAAGAAGCCTGCCACCAGAAAACCTTTCGTGCACGCGATGGCCAGGGCGATCATGATCGCGTAGTGCACCGGCATCTTCAGACCGTAGCAGGCCCACACGGTCAGAGCGGTCAGCACGGCCAGGCTGGCGAAGACGTATAGATAGACGCGAATCTCCCGCTTGATCTCCTCCGGCGTGTGATGCCCGCCCGGCTCGTGGACATCGCCGTGACCGTGCTCGGTTGCCGGCGGCGCGGCTGCTCAGTCATTCAACCTCACAACAGATACAGAGTGGGGAAAAGAAAGATCCACACCAGATCGACGAAGTGCCAGTACAGCCCGGCCACTTCAATGCGATTCGTATAGCGTGCCCGATCCGTCTTCCACATCTTCGCGCCGGGAAACAGGAAATAGAGGAAGACGACCACGCCGCCGAGAACGTGCAGGCCATGCAGGCCGGTCATTGTGAAATAGACGGCCATGAAGTTGCTCGTCCGCGGGTAGCGGTGCATCTCGAACTCGTGGTGATACTCGAATCCCTTGTTGACCAGGAAGATGACCGCGCACAGGAGAGTGCCGGCGATGAAGAGCCGGCCCCACTTCAGATTGCCCAGGCGCAGATTTGCCCAGGCCAGAACTACAGTGACGCTCGAAGCGATCAGCACGAAGGTGTTCACCGTGGCCAGCGGCACGTTCAGGAAGGTCCAACCTCGCGGCCAGGTCGGCGCCCCGGTGCGCAGCAGAATCAACGACGAGAACAGCGCGCCGAACAGCATCACCTCCGACGCCAGGAAGAGCCAGATCCCGAGCTTGGCGTTGTACAGCCCCGTGTCGGGACGTGGATGGACGTTGTACGGGATCTGCAGTTCGTGCGCAGCGCCGTGGGCGTGGGCTTCCATCTACATCTCCTTCTGCGCCACGGCCGTCGCCGGCAACAATCCGCCTGATGGCGTTGGAGGCGCTTCAGCCAGCACGACGTGCTGCGGAAGAAAGTCCGCTTCTGTGTACTCAGGCGTGTTGTATTCGTACGGTCCGCGCTGCACCACCGGCAGCACCGCGAAGTTTCCGTGGGCCAGGGGCGGCGAAGTAGTCGCCGCCCAATCGAGGGTGGTGGCGTGCCACACGTTCGGCTCCGCCGTCCTCTTGCCGAGCATCGCGGCGATCACGTTGTAGAAGAAATTGACGATGAATGGCACCTGCATGGCCAGAAGGCACCATGCGGAGACTGACATGAACGGATTGGTCGCCTCAGCCGATGCCTTGGCGTGCGCATACTGAATCCCGCCGTCGTACAGACGCCGCGACACGCCGGCCAGACCCTGAATGAACATCGGGAAGAAAATCCCATTGATGAAGATCAACGAACCCCAGAAATGCACCTTCCCCCAGAAATCGTTCAGCTTGCGGCCGGTGACCTTGGGGAACCAGTAGTAGATGCCGGCGAACATGGCGAAGATCGTCCCCGGCGCCACGACGTAGTGGAAGTGGCCGATGACGTAGTACGTGTCGTGCAGGTGAAGATCGGCGGTGGCCAGTCCGAGAGGCAGCCCGGTCAGGCCGCCGATGCCGAACATGGGCAGGAAGGCCAGGGCGAACAGCATCGGAGTGGTGAAGCGGATCGACGCGCCCCATAGCGAG
>QHVS01000291.1 GCA_003223635.1 Acidobacteriota bacterium
CCACAGAAGCGGATTGCCGCCGCCAGCGATGGCGAGCACCTGCCCGCTCACCACGAGTCCGCTGGGCATGAAGAAGCTGGTGTGAGCGAGGCGGTCCATGAGCTGCAGCACGGCGGCCGCTTCGAGCGGCGGAAATGCGAGCAGGAGAAGGAATGAGGTGACGAGCTGCGCCCACACGAAGAATGGCAGGCGCATAAAGGTCAGCCCTTTCGCCCGTAACTGAATGATGGTGACGATGAAGTTCACCGATCCCAGTAACGATGACGTGATCAGGAAGACCATTCCGAACAGCCACCAGGTCTGCCCTTCTGTGGCGATGATCGACAGCGGCGCGTAGGAGGTCCAGCCGGAAT
>QHVS01000144.1:0-9311 GCA_003223635.1 Acidobacteriota bacterium
CATCGCTCGACGCGCTCTACGGGATCACCGTTTCGCCCTACCGCGGTCTCTTCTACTTCGCGCCCGTTCTGATCGCCGCTCTCGGCGGGTTTGTTCTCTGGTTCCGCTCGGGCCAGCAGCGCCGCGCGCTGGTGGCAGTGGCCATCGTCAGCGCCGCTTTTTTCCTGTTCAACATTTCGTTCAACGGATGGGAGGGAGGATTCGGCATCGGCGCGCGCTATCTCGTGCCGCTGATTCCGTTGTGGGGCCTGGCCATGCTTCACCTGCGCGGCTGGCTACGAACCGTGTTCATCGTCCTGGCGGTGCTTTCGTTCGTCTTCAACTTCGCAGCGGCGGCCGTCGATCCTCAGCCCTCAGGAACAATTCCGCGCCCGCTCACGCAGTACATCTTTCCGCTGTTGATTCACGGTCACTTCTCGCCGGCCGTGCCGATCACGCCGCCGTGGAGCGCCGCCACATTCACCGGTCACACGTCCGTGAATCGGATGACGCATGACGAAGCGATCGTCTTCTCCCGCCATCCACCCGGCTCCGACGCTTCCGAATGGGCCAGCTTCAACCTCGGCGAGCCGTTCTTCGGCCCCGGCGATGGGCGATCGCTCATTCCGATTGCGCTGGTGATCGCCGCCGGCCTGATCGCCATCGCCAGGAAAACGCGATCAATCCCGCAATCGTGATCAGCGAAGTGGCCAACCCGGCGTAGAAGGTCATCGGCAAGTAGTGGACGCGCACGTCCCACTCGCCGGCCGGCACGGTGAATCCCAGGAACGCGCCGTTGACCGGAAGGGGATCGACCGGATTCCCATTGCGCTCGATCCGCCATCCCGGCCAGAAAGGCTGGCTGCTCACCACGAGCGAGTATCGCGGCGCATGCACGCGCATCCTGAAGTCGGTATCGCTCGCCGCGGTGATGACCAGTGATGCCTCCGGGGAATTCACCGGACGCGGAGCGAGCAGGTCGAGGCGCTCCCGATCGTTCTCCACCGGCAGCATCTTTACGATCCCGGTCTTCCGCCAGTCGGACTGCGCAATCAGGCGGCGGATGAACTGTTCTCCCCTGAACTCCAGCACCACGTTGCGCGCAGTGAAGAAGCGGGGCAGCGAATCGACGTTCTCGAAGATGCGCCCGTCTCCGCCGTCATAGATCAGCCGGTATCGCTGATGGTCCTTCAACTCGACGCGAGGATTCGTCAGGACGTACTTCACGTTGAGAAAGTTGAGCAGCAGCGTGTCGACATTCTTCCAGTGCGCGAAGTACGACTCGCTTTCGTACCCCGTGAGAACGCGCAGCAGACCTACATAGCGGCCGTTGGCCATCGGGTCGTGGGCGCGAATGTCCTGCAGATCGAACATGGCGGGAAGATTCGGGAAGAGCATTGGTCCGACGCCGACGATGCGGAACGGAGCGTTGGGCGGCTGCGCATCGCGCAGCGATTCGATCGCGCGCAGCAGCGGCGTATCGCGGTACATGTGGCGATCGTTCACCACGGGATTCCAGCCCCGGCCGAATGACCACAGCTCGATGATGACCGCGGCGACCAGCAAACAGCCGGCGATGGTGCGCCATCGGGAAGCCGCGGCAAGCCACGTGGCCATCGCCAGAACGAGCACGCTGGGAAGCATGGCCAGGATGGCCGTGTCGTGCGCCCAGGCATTCGGAAAATGCGTGGTGGCGACCAGCGCCAGGAGCGCCGCCGCAACGATGCCCGTGCCGATCAGCAGCGGGAGTCTGCGGCCGCGCTCCGCCAGATCGACGGCGGCCGCCGCCTGCATGGCCAGCAGGAAGCCGAGAAGGAGTCGCACCCGCGCGTTCGCCGCGAGGCCAAAGATCAGATTGAAGGGTCCGGCCACGATGGGCCAGTCGAGGACGATCCCCAGGACGATCGGAGTGACGATGACGAAGAAGAACTCGCGCGTTCGAAAACGGCGCCCGCGAATGGCATCGATGAGCAGCGCGATCCAACCGGCGATCCCCAGGACTCCGGCGAAGCCCCCCAGCGACTCCGCCACCGCCGGCCCCCACGCTTTCTCCGCCGGCACCTGCCCGAAAAAGTGCGGCTGCAGCAGAAGGACCGACGATTGAAGATCGGTGAAGCCGACCGCGGGCGGGTGCACCTGCAGTTGCTGGTATCGCTGCGACTTCGTCACCGCCTCGGCGAACGGCGCGAGAAATGGAGCCGCCACGAGCGCGGCGACGAACATCGCGGAGCCGAGGACGACGACGAATCGAAGCGACTGTCGTGGTCCGAACGGCCGTTCCACAACGACAATCCAGATGAGCATCAGCAGAGCGAGAAAGAAAATGTGCGACGCCGTCTCCGGATGTCCCCCGAAAAGAATCCAGGCCCACAGGACCACGGCGAACACAAAGCGGCCGTAGGTGATCCGCTCACTGAGCAAATCGATTTGCAGAAGCACGGCCGGCAGGTAGGCCGCCACCGTGGCGTGTGGAAAGTGCAGCCAGATGATGACGAAGGTCGAGAAGGCGAAGGCGATCGCCCCCACCGCGCTGGCAATCTCCGAGTAGCCACGCCGCCGGCAGAACAGGAAGGTGAACGTCAACGCAATGAGCAGCTTCATCGCCGCCTCGGCGGTGAAGCTTTGGCCCAGCGGCAACGGGAGCGCGAGGAGCCGCAACGGCGAAAACGCGGCGCTCTGGCCGTTGGCCAGCAGCGGGTAACCCGATACGGCGTGGGAATTCCAGAGCGGAAAGCGAAGGGACTTCCACTGCTCGCGCACCTCGTGGGCCCACGGCACCATCTGCAGGGCCACGTCGTTGATCTCGCCGTTCTGCGGTCTGATCCGCTCGGTGAAGGACCATGGCGGCAGGCCGCTCAGAAAATCCACCGGCAGGTTCACGTACGACTGCGTCATCGGCCGCCAGAGGAAGAGCAGAACGAGCAGATAGAAGAACGCGGCAATGCGCCAGCGAAAATCGACGCCGAAGCGGCGAGCAAGCCAGACCGCAAGCGCATAGAGGGCGCCGACGTAGAGCCAGGTGGGATTCATCGGTTTGTCAGATCGCGCAGGAGCTGTTGCGCGCGAGCGAAGGCCTTGCTGTCGCCGTCCAGGATGTCCCGCACGACGCGCAGGACCCCATCGATGTGCGATTGGATGTTGGCGCGATTCGATTCGATGAGCGGCCGCCAGACTGACGCGTCGCTGCCTGCCAGCCGCAGAAACGTCTCGAGACCGCTGCCTGCAAAATCGAGGAGCTCCCGCCCGCCGCCCGCGGCTCGCCGCTCGCCGATGTACGCGGCCAGCGCCGTCGACAGAATCTGGGGCAGATGGCTGGTGACGGCGACAGCGGCATCGTGCTGGCGGGGATCGACACGCTGGAGCTGCGCGTCGCAGTCGCGGATCACGCGTGAGACGAGCGGGTCATCCCGATCGACGAACCATCTCTTGTTGCGAAACAGATCCGCGCGAGCTGCCGCCAGCGCGCGCTCATGAGATCCCGCCAGCGGGTGACCGGCGACAAGGTTCAGTCCCTGCCGGTCGGCCGCTTCGCGCAGAGGCACCATCACGCCGCACACGCTCGTGATTCGTGTTTCGCGGTTTGTGGTTTGCAGGATCTGCAGAGCCGCATCGACAGGCGTAGCGATGATGAGCAGATCGTAATCGCCGCTTTTTGCACCGATGCGCTCGTCGGCGGCCTCCGCCTGCCGCGCTTCGCTGGCGTCGACATTCGGATCGTCATAGGCGACGCGCCACCCGCGGCGGCGCAAGGCGATTCCGATCGAGCCGCCGATCAGACCCAGGCCGGCGATCAGCGCGCGCGGTGCGGACTGCATCAGGGCGCCATCAAGATGATTGTTCGATCGACCACTTGCGACGTCGTCACGTCGAAGTACGGACGCTGAATCGTGACGCGGGGGCGGTTCGGCTTGCCCTCGATCTCCGCCGCGCGGTACTTCCCCTGCGCCTTGGACACATCCACTTTCAGATTCATTTTCTGCAACACGGGCTGGATGGCCACGACATCGGCATGTAGATCACCGGTCCGGTAGTACGCCGCCGGTTTCGCAGCGCTGAGATTGTTGGTTGCGTCGGGCGCCACGTGGCCGTAGCCGTACGCTTTGGCGTAGAACTCGGCGACAGCGTCGATCGGAGCGTCGACGTCATAGATCGCAGTGGGCGGCGCCGGCTCATTCGGCTTCTCCACGTTGTGCGCCTGCTTGGTCAATTCGGTGAGCCGGGCCTGATAGCGAGCTCCCGGATACACGTTAAAGGAGAAGGAAGACGGCTCGGCCACCTCCTCCGTTTTCTCTTTTCGACAGCTCGGCAGCGCGAGCACAAGCATCAGGGCGACGGCCGTCGCGCTCCACAACTTCCGCATCAGAAAAACTCCCCCTTCACCAGTGATCGGACGGCGAATCTATCACACGCCCGTCGAGCGTCGACCGGACGACTCGGTATCATGAACGGCAGTTGAGCAGGACCCTTGCCGCCGTCGCCGCGCTCTTCGTCATCGCCATCGTCATCCATTCCAGCGCGCTCTCCGGCTGGTGGTTGTATGACGATCCGCAGCTTCTGATCGAAGCAATCCGCCAGCCGGCCCGCGACATCCTGTTCAATCCCGCCGAATATACGCATCTCGCCGCACATACGTTCACGCCCCTTCTCCTGCTCTCCTTCAAGTTCGACCTGGCGATGGAAGGCTTGCGGCCAACATGGTTCTACGCGCACCAGGTTCTCGCCCTGGCCATCGCGGCCGTGCTCTTCTTTTTTCTTCTCCGCCGATATGTTGCCGACATCTACGCGTTCGCCGGAGCGGCGCTGTTCCTGACTTCCTGGGCCGCCGTCTACGCTGCACGGACCTTGATGATTCGACACTACGTGGAGGGGCTGGTCTTCGCCCTCGCCGCACTTCTGCTCTGGTCTCACGCATTGCGACGGGAGCGCATCGCGCTCAGTTGGATCGCCTCCGCCGCGTACCTGATCGCCATCTTGTGTAAGGAGGTCTACGCGCCGATTCCGCTCCTTCTGATCTGCCAGGCTCGCTATGAGAAGCGCTCGTGGCCGCAGGTGCTTCGGGATCTGGTGCCGCCCTGTGTCGCTGCCGCCGTTTTCCTGCTTTGGCGTTGGCGCATGATTGGACTGATCGGTGCACCCGCCTCAATTCTGCAGACCACGACGCTCGGCGAACTTCCGCAGAATGTCTGGAATCACCTCGTCGGTCCGGTTCCCTTCTGGCCGCGACCGATCTGGATTGTGGCAAGTGCCGCGATCATTCTTCTTTTCGTCTGGAAGCAGAACTGGAATGCCGTTGCGTTTCTCGCCGCCACGCTGGCCGTAGTGGCCATTCCCCTCGTGCCGCTGGCGTCCAATCTCGAATGGCGTTACAGCTTCGCCTTTGTCGCTTTCGTCATCGGCGGACTGACCATCGCATGCGGCAGCATCGGCCGGCCGTGGTCGATTGCGTTGCTCGCCGCCCTTGTGGTGACGACCGCGGTCACGGCAATCGGCTCGCGACGCTTCTACGAGCAGCTCACGCGGACGCAGGTACAGGCCGAGGGCGAATACGTCTGGAACCAACCGGCGACAGCGCCGGTGCTGGCAGCCGGTTCTCCCGCTTGGTACCTCCAAGGGCTGCAGTGGCTGCGCCGTTACGAGCATCGGGGCGACGCGCCTCGATTCATTTTTTCGCGCTATGCCATTCTCGTCGGAGGCGTGGACGCTGCGGACGTCGTCGCCGTTGATGCCAGCGGACATTCGATTCCGCTTTCGTCGCTGCCAAAGACGCATCGGCTGATTCCGCTCTTCGGCACGCCGAAGGAATGGCGAGAAGAGTCAGGCCGATTCGACCCGGCCGCGCCGCTGACCGTCGACTTCCTCCTGTCCCATCATCAGGCCCAATGGCGCCTCGGACCGCCTGCAGGGCGGTTCCTCTTCCTGACCGATCCGGGCTACACGGCGATTCCGATTCCGCAACATGGAGCGCAGACGGTTCCCGCCGCGCGCGAGCCGCAGTTCTTTCGGATCGTTCGGCGCGAGAGCGACGGGCGATGGACGGTCTCGCCGACGCTGCGTGTGCCGGCCGAGGGCGCAGCAACGGTGTTCGAACGCCGCGCCCCCGCGGCGAAACGGGCAGCCTAAGGGCCGAGGTACTCCTGGAGCGTCATGCCGACGACGTCCTCGAAGCGCTGTGCGAACGATTTGATCGCGCCGCTCGGCTCATCGAGGAAGATGCGTTCGACGCGGAAGAGCGGAACAAACATCGTGATCAGCCCGAGATTCGGCTCGTCCTCGCGAGCGATCTGACGGAGCCAGTCTTCGAACGAGTCCAGGTTGATGGCCCGCACGGTGATTCCGGCGGGGGAAAGCGCGTTGAGCACTCCGAAGAACTTCTCCTTCGGGTTGACCAGATTGAGGATGACCAGCGAGGAAATGTCGAAGCCTTCGATCATTCCTTCTCGCTCAGTTCGATCAACACGCCGTTTCCAGCGGACGGATGGAGGAACGCGACGCGGCAGCCGTGCGCCCCGGGCACGGGCGCTTCGTTGATCAGCCGGAACCCTCGCTTCTTCAAGCGAGCGAGGTGTTCGTCGAGGTGCGTCACCCGCAGGCAGATGTGGTGGAGCCCTTCGCCGCGTTTGGCCATGAAGCGGCCGATGGGAGAGTCGTCGGACAGAGGTTCCAGCAGCTCGAGATTCGAGTCGCCGACGGAAAGAAACGCGGTGCGGACGCCCTGCGACTCCACCGTCTCCACGTGATCGACGCGCAGGCCCAGCGCCTCGTAGATCTTCGTCGCGGCGATGGAGCGTACGGCGATCCCGATGTGATCGAGTGTCGGCTTCTCCATCAGACGCCGCGCGCCTCCGCTCCCCAGATGTGTTTGTGCAATTGCGTCTGGAAGCGCGCTGGAAGGCGGTCGACGAGCATCCATTCGGCCAGCGACTTCATGTCCATCTCTCCCCATACCGGAGACAAAAGAATGGTCCACCGCTGCAGCTTCCGCTCCTGGATGATTTTCCTGGCCCACTCGTAATCCGCGCGATCGGCGATCACGAACTTGATCTCGTCCTCTCGTTTCAGATGTTCGAGATTCGACCAGAGGTTCTTTTCCGCTTCGCCCGAGCCAGGGCATTTGATGTCCAGGATGATTTTGGCCCGCTTGTCCACCGGTGCGATGTCGATGGATCCCGACGTTTCGATCAACACCTCGAAGCCTTCATCGGCCAGCCGTTGAATCAGGTCGAGGCATTCCGCCTGAGCGAGAGGCTCGCCGCCGGTCACCTCGACGAGATTGCATCCATAGCTGTGCACGCGCTCCATGATCGCATCAAGGGGCATCCGCTCGCCGCCGGTGAAAGTGTATTCGGAGTCGCACCAACGGCAGCGGAGATTGCATCCGGTGAGCCGGACGAACACGCACGGCCGGCCGGCATGCGACGACTCGCCCTGGATGGAGTGGAAGATCTCAGTAACTCGGAGCATGCTCAAGCGAGAGATGAGGGCTGAGGGATGAGGGATGAGTTGTTTTTTCATCCCTCATCCCTCATCCCTCAGCCCTATACACAGCGGGATCAGGAACACACGCCTCTTCGAATCCCTTCCGTCGCAACAGGCACGAATCGCACCTCCCGCACGCCCGCCCCTGCAGCAGGAATGGGTCAGCGAAAAGTCGACGCCCAGGTCGGCTCCGCGCCGGATGATCTGCGCTTTGGTCATCTGAATGAGCGGGGCAACCAGGCGCGGCTCACGCTTTTCGATTCCGCTGCGCGTCCCCTTCATGATCACGTCCTGGAATGCGGCGATGAACTCGGGGCGGCAGTCGGGATAGCCGCTGTAATCGATCGCGTTCACTCCGATCCAGATCTCCTGCGCTCCGCGCGCTTCGGCCAGGGCGAGTGAAATCGCCAGAAAGACGGTGTTGCGAGCCGGCACATAGGTGATCGGAATCCCTGGCCTGCCGACCGAGTCTTTTGGCACATCGATGTCGGCGGTGAGCGCGCTGGCGCCAAAGATTCGGAGGTCGAGCGGATAGATGACATGCGCGCTGGCCTTCAGCGATGCCGCGACGCGCACCGCCGCCGCCAGCTCGACATCGTGCCGCTGTCCATAGGCAAATGACAGGGCGATGCAATCGCGCTGCTCGTGGCGCGCGATGGCCAGCACAGTCGCGGAATCGAGTCCGCCGCTGAGCAAAACGACCGCTTTCATCGCTACGGTATGCTACCGCCCCATGCCGGAATTCAGCGTTTACGAGATCCTCAATCGCAAGCGGCGCGGCGGACCTCTCGAGTCGCGGGAGATCGAGAGCTTCATCGACCGCTACACGAAAGGCGACATCCCTGACTATCAGATGTCGGCCCTGCTGATGGCCGTGGCCATCAACGGAATGACGCCCGCGGAAATGGCCACGCTCACCCAGGCGATGCTTCGCTCCGGCGAACAATGGCATCTCCGGGACCAGTACGACTTCATCGCCGACAAACACTCCACCGGAGGTGTCGGAGACAAGGTGTCGCTCATCCTTGCGCCCTGGGTCGCTGCGTGCGGCATCAAGATCGGCATGCTCTCCGGCCGCGGCCTGGGACACACCGGCGGCACGCTGGACAAGCTCGAAGCGATTCCGCGATTCAACGCTCGCCTCAGCCGGAAAGAGTTCGAGCGCTGCATCGCCGACGCCGGATGTGTGATTTCCACCTCGACCGAAGGGATCGCTCCGGCGGACAAGAAGATTTACGCGCTCCGCGATGTCACAGGGACCGTCGAGTCGCTGCCGCTCATCACCGCATCAATCATGTCGAAGAAGCTGGCGATGGGAGCATCCGCGCTCATCCTCGACGTGAAAACCGGCAGCGGCGCGTTCATGCGAAAGTACCAGGACGCCAAGGCGCTGGCCCAGAGTCTCATCGCCGCTGCGGAGGGCTCCGGCACGCGCGTCGAAGCGTTCCTCACCGACATGGACCAGCCTCTCGGCGTCGCCGCCGGAAATGCAAACGAGATCGCGGAGACCTTCGAGGTGTTGAAGGGAAAGGGACCGAAAGACGTGGAGGAAGTCACGCGCGCGCAGGCAGAACGCCTCCTGGTCATGTCCGGTCGCTACGACGACGCATCGGCCAAAAAGGCCGTGGATGACGCGCTTCGTTCCGGTCGGGCGCTGGAGCAGGCAAACAAATGGATCGCCGCACAGGGAGGCGATCCGTCAAAACTCCCCCAGCCGCGCACGGTCATCGAAGTGAAGGCCGGGCGCAGCGGCTACATCACATTCATCGACACCTACGAAGCCGGCATGTTCACCGTCGACCTCGGCGCCGGACGCAAGAAAGCCGACGATCAGGTCGACCACGCCGTAGGCGTCA
>QHVS01000144.1:9486-22825 GCA_003223635.1 Acidobacteriota bacterium
CGATGAACGATGAACGATGAACGATGAACGATGAACGATGAACGATGAACGATGAACGATGAACGATGAACGATGAACGATGAACGATGAACGATGAACGATGAACGATGAACGATGAACGATGAACGATGCTACGCGCACGCTAGGCGATCGAACCAAAGATTTCGCAATCCGGGTAATTCGGATGTATCTCGCGCTGCCAAAAAATGAATTGGCTCGAATTCTGGGACGGCAGGTCGTTCGCTCGGGGACCTCGCCAGGCGCCCATTGTCGAGAAGCTTTTCGCGCACGCTCCGACGCGGAACTGATCAGCAAGCTGGAAACCGCACTTCAAGAACTCGATGAAACCGTCTATTGGTTTGAACTATTGATCGAGAGTGAAACAGTTCCCGCACCATTGCTGAAGCCCTTGATCACGGAGGCTGATGAGTTGATGGCGATCATCGTCACCTCCGTGAAGACTGTGAAGCGTCGGCGTCGCCGTTGACTTGTTCATCGTTCATCGTTCATCGTTCATCGTTGTGAAAAGGGCCATCGTCCTGGTCTGCGACTCTCTCGGCGTCGGCGCGCTGCCTGATGCGGCGGATTTTGGCGACGAGGGATCGAACACCCTGGGACACGTGCTGCGCGATCAGCATCCCAGACTTCCCAACCTCACTCGCCTCGGACTCCTGCACACGCTCCCCCAGCCGGCCACCAACGAGTCTCCGCAGAGCGCGTTCGGGCGCATGGCCGAGCTCAGCGCGGGGAAAGATACGACCACGGGTCATTGGGAGATGATGGGGCTGATCGTGAAGGATCCTTTCCGCACCTATCCGGACGGTTTTCCTCCGGACGTGATCGCCGAATACGAGCGGCGCATCGGCCGGAAGACACTGGGCAATAAGGCCGCCTCGGGAACCGTCATCCTCGATGAGCTGGGCGAGGAGCACGTGCGCACCGGGTTTCCCATCGTCTACACCTCCGCCGATTCGGTGTTCCAGGTTGCGGCGCACGAAGAGGTCATCCCGGTCGAAGAGCTGTGGCGCATTTGCGCCATCGCCCGGGAGCTGATGCGCGGCCAGAACAACGTCGGCCGCATCATCGCCCGTCCGTTTGTCGGAACGGGCAAGGGTCATTTCAAGCGGACGCCGAACCGCAAAGACTTCTCGGTCAGACCGACGGGTGAAACGGTTGTGGAACGTGCGCACAAGCGGGGAAAAAGAGTCGTCGGCCTGGGCAAGATCGCCGACATTTTCGACCGCGTCGGCATCGACACCGAGATTCGCACCGAATCGAATTCCGATGGAATGCGGAAGACGATCGACCTGGCACGCGGTTCCGACGCCGATTTCATCTTCACCAATCTCGTCGACTTCGACTCCAAGTACGGCCACCGCAACGACGCTCCCGGATATGCTCGAGCACTGGAGACGTTCGACGGCGAGCTGGCTGGATTGCTGGACGCTCTGCGCCCCGATGATCTGCTCTTCATCACCGCAGATCATGGCTGCGACCCGACCGACATCTCCACCGACCACACCCGCGAATACGTGCCGCTGCTGATTGCCGGGCCGCGGATTGCCCGGCTCCGATCCCTGGGGACGCGTAGCACTTTCGCCGATCTTGGCGCGACAATCTGTGATCACCTCGGCATCCCGCAGGATGATCTCCCCGGAAAAAGCGCTCTGCCGGAGTTGCGATGATGAACAGCTCGTTTCTGTGGTTCCCCATCCTGGCCGCGGTGGCCACCACCACGATGGAGGTGCCGATCGCCCGCATCATCGACGATGCGAAACTGATTGATCGCGTCGCCGGTGCGGCCAAGCGCGATCTCCCGGGCGATCTCCTCCGCCGCATCGTGACTGAGGACATCGAGCTCATGCGCGGCCGCCGGAATGACGGCACGTATCAGTACGCCGGCTACGAGCGCTTCGAGTCCGGCCGCACAACGGACTCCTTTTCCGTTCAGCCGCGCGACGAGAAACTGGAGATTCGCGGCTCGTTCGTCTATCGCCTGATCATGCAGATGCCCTCGCGCCGCATGCTGGTGACGAAAAATCGGCGCGTGTATATCGATCATGTGGAAATCGATTACATCCCGGAAAAGGGCAACTCGCCGAAGCTGCAGAGGGTGAACATCAACGCCTGGATCGAGCCGGGCGACACAAAGACGGTCGATTTCGACGACGTGGCCAAGCAGGCCACGGTTCGCGTCTTCGCCCGGGCGGACAAGGTCTCCGGATACGGCAACATCGTCCTGTCGCTGATCCAGGCTCGTGTATTCGACCATCCGGATAGCCCGTACGCCGACGCCGTGGCCAGCGAAAAAGCGATTCTACGGGCGCTAGACCACGGCGACATCGGATCGATGCGGGCGATGGCCACGCGCATCATCAATGATTTACAGTCGGCGATTGTCGCCCAAGGCGGCGGCGCACAGAAAAATGTAGAGGCCGTCGCGCCGCGAGTGGACGCCGATTTGTACAACGAGCTACAGGCGATCGAAGACCTCCTGACGGGCAATGAAACCGAGCGCCGGCAAGGCCTGGATCGCCTTCATCAACTCGTGCGCAAGCTGCGCGCAGCAAGCACCGCAACACGCTGAGCCCGCCGTCGCACGACGTCGCAATGGTTTGACGGAACGAAATCGCTGCCGTACAATGCCGCTCCCTCTGGTTTCCGTTTCCGAAAGGAGCATTCATTGACGACATCAAGATTCGGTTTCAAGGTTGGCGAAAAGCTCGTCTATCCGAACCATGGCGTAACCGTGGTAGAGCAAATCGGCGAATCGCCGATCATGGAGCCGGGCGATACGTTCTACCACCTGAGAATGATTGGAAATAACTCGCGATTGATGGTTCCCATCCGCAACACCGACCGCGTAGGACTGCGCCGCCTCTACCAGCAGAAGGAAATCAGAAGCCTGTTCAGCCTTCTGGAAGAGCGGGTGCAGAAGAGCCACACCGATTGGAAGGGACGCTACCGCGAGAATCTGGAAAGAATGAAAACCGGTAGACTCGAAGACGTCGCTGCGGTCCTGAAGAACCTCAACGAGGTCTCCAAGAAGAAAAGCCTTTCTTTCCGCGAGAAGAAGATGTACGACCGCGCGAAATACCTCATTGTTTCCGAGGTGGCCATCGTCAAAGGAATTCCGGAGCCGGAAGCCGAGAAGCTGATCGCCAGATCTCTGGAGAAATCACTCGGTCACTAATCGATCGATCCACGCACACTCATCGAAACGCCGCCCACCCGGGCGGCGTTTTTGTTTGTGGTACCTTGAATCGATGTCCGCGCGGTTGCCGGAGTGGATTCGCGAGAAGCGGTTGAACCTTCAGCAGCTCCACGAGATGAAGTCGCTGCTACGCGAGAACTCGCTCCACTCCGTGTGCGAGTCGCTGGCCTGTCCGAATCGCTCGGAATGCTTTTCCCGCGGCACCGCCACGTTCATGATCCTCGGCGACGTCTGCACGAGAGGCTGCGGATTCTGTAACGTCACCACGGGCCGGCCGTACGCCCCTCCCTCGGCCGACGAGCCGCGCGCGGTCGCTGCGGCTGCGCAGAAAATGGGTCTGCGGCACGTGGTGGTCACGTCGGTCACCCGCGACGATCTGCCGGACGGCGGCGCGAGACAGTTTGCAGAGACGATCCGCCAGCTGCGCCTCACTCTCCCGCAGGCGGCGGTGGAAGTTCTCACACCGGACTTTCGCGGCAACGTTGACGCGGTGGCCACCGTTGTGGCGGCGAAACCCGACTATTACAACCACAACGTGGAGACCGTGCCCCGGCTCTACGACGTGGTGCGGGCAGGATCGCGCTTCGAGCGATCGCTCAGACTCCTTGCCCAGGTGAAACGTCTCGACACCGCGATCGTCACAAAATCGGGACTGATGCTTGGACTGGGCGAACGGCGTGACGAAGTCATCGGCGTCATGAAGCGACTCCTGGAGGTCGGCTGTGAGATTCTGACCATCGGTCAGTACCTCCAGCCAAAGCGGGAGAAGCTCGACGTTGTGGAGTACGTCCACCCCAGCGTGTTCGATGACTTCCGGCGCTTCGGCGAGGAGCTCGGCTTTCGCGCCGTGTTCGCCGGACCGTTTGTGCGAAGCTCCTACATGGCCGAGGCGGTGGCTCATGAAGCGGCGAGCTGATTCCGACGCCGCCCCACCGGCGAACCGCGACTCTCCCTTCTTCATCACCTACCTGCCGATGTATCTCGATTACGTCGCCGTGGAAAAGGGGCTGGCCAAGAATTCGCTCGCTTCGTATCGGCACGACCTCCACCGGTTCGGTGATTGGCTGCAGGAGCAGCGATTGGATCTGGAGCGCGTGGAGCGCTCGCACCTGACCCGTTACTTTCAGGCGCTGCGCACGACAGGCATCTCGGCGCGTTCGGTGGCTCGGGGGCTGGCGGGCATTCGCGGTTTCTTCCGCTTCCTCGTCGCCGAGCGTCATTTGCAGCGCGACCCGACGGAGAACCTGGAGACGCCCAAGCTCTGGAGCACGCTGCCAAATTCGCTGCAGCCGTCGGAGGTCGACGCTCTTCTCGGCGCTCCCGATCGCAGCACTCCCGGTGGCCTGCGCGATGCCGCCATGCTCGAGCTGCTGTACGCGACCGGCCTTCGCGTCTCCGAATTGATCCGGGTCAAGGTAGAGGACCTGGTGCTCGACGCCGGGTTCCTGCGCACGATCGGCAAGGGGTCCAAGGAGCGTGTCGTGCCGTTCGGCGACAGCGCCACCAAGACGATCCTCGCCTATCTCGAAGAAGCGCGGTCGCATTTCGACAAACGCGGTGGCGACCCGCATCTTTTCCTTTCGAACCGCGGCCGTCCCATGTCGCGCCAGTCCTTCTGGATGAAAATCGTGAAGTACGCGAGACAGGCCGGCTTCACCGGGCGCATCTCGCCCCACGTGCTGCGTCACTCCTTCGCCACGCACCTGCTGGAGAACGGGGCCGATCTGCGCTCCGTACAGATGATGCTCGGCCACTCGGACATATCCACGACGCAGATCTACACGCACGTTTCACGGGCCAGATTGAAGAAAATGTACGATCAATACCATCCCCGGGCATAGGTTGCCCGGTCGTCAGGTTGTCACGTCGTCGTCCATGAAGAGGTTCCTGATCGCTGCCGTCCTTGCATCTGCCGCTCTCCCGGCGAGCGCGAGCATTGCTCTCTTCACCGACGGCCGGACCATGAAGATCTCCGCGTTCAAGCTGATCGACAAAAACGCGATTCAGCTCACGCTGAAGAATGGCGGCGCGGTGATCATGCCTCTGGCGCGCGTGGAACGAATCGTCGATGACGAGGTCGTGGAGGTCGAGAAAGACGCTGAGGTCAAGAAGCTGATCGAGGAAGGGATCTTCCCCAGGCGCAAATGGCATTACGAGACCTTGCGCGGTCCGCTCTTCAGCTCGAAGTTCGACAAGCTGATCGTGGCCGCGGCGAAGAAGTTCGACGTTGACGCGGCGCTGATCTCCGCGGTGATCAAGGCGGAATCGGATTTCAATCCGCGGGAAGTGTCCAACAAGGGCGCGCGCGGGTTGATGCAGCTCATGCCGGCCACCGCCGCGCGATTCGGCGTGCGCAACTCCTTCGATCCCGCAGCGAACATCGACGGAGGCGTCCGTTACCTGCGCTGGCTGCTGGAGACCTTCGAAGGGAACGCCGACCTCGCCGTCGCCGCCTACAACGCCGGCGAAGGGAACGTCTGGAAGTACAACGGCATCCCGCCGTTCCGCGAGACGATCAATTACATCAACCGTATCGCGAAACACGTGACAGTGACGATCGGCGGCGGCGCGGGCGGGACTCAGGCCACGGCAGCCGCTTCCGCCGGCTCGGCCACAGGCTTGGCCACCGCTCGAAACTGATCGAAGCGCAGCACCATCACTGTCCGATCGTCATCGGCCGGCCGATTTCCCGAATGCCGGGCCACCGCCTGGAGGATCGCATCCCGCAGCGCATTCGGTGAACGGTCCTGCGCCGCGGCCAGGAGGACTTCCAGTTGTTCGAAGCCGAACGGATCTCCAGCCTCATCCTGCGCCTCGACGATCCCATCCGAGAGATAGACGATGGTGTCCCCTTCGCGCAAGTCGACTTCCAGGGTGCGCGTGTTGATTTTGCCGCGCACGCCCAGCGGAAGCGACGGTACTTCGATTCCCACCGGGGCCTCTCCCTCCCGGAGCAGATAGGGATAGAGATGGCCCGCATTGGTGTGACGGATCGTGCCCAGGTCGAGGTCGAAGATGGTGAAGGCCAGGGTCATGAAGGCGCGGCGCTCGGTGGAACGGTAAACCAGCTGATTGAGTCGCTCGAATAGCGACATCTCGTCGGCCCCCTCTTCCACCAGCGTAGTGATCGCGGCTTTGACCATGGCCATTACCAGTCCGGTGGAAAGGCCGTGACCGGATACGTCGCCGATCGCCACGGCCAACCGCGTCTTGTCCAGGTTGAACACGTCGTAATAGTCGCCGCCGATCGACGCCGTCGTCTCGAAGTGCGCGGAGAACGATACGCCGCGGAACTGGGGGCCCTCTTTGGGTAGCAGATTCCGCTGAATCGTCGCCGCGATCTGAATCTCGCTCTGCAAGCGCTCGTTTTCCGCCACATTGACCAGCAAAGAGGCGATCGACTCGGTCATGTGGTCGAACGATTGCGCCATCTCCCCGAGCTGATTCGAAGGACGCATTCCGATGCGGTATGAGAAATCGCCGCGCTCCACCGCCTTCGTCCCCTTCTCGATCCGGTTGACGGCGCGAGTGATGGAAAAGATCAGCACTGCCGCGAAGAGCGCGGCAATCATGTAGATGACCAGGAGCGTGAACGTGAGGCCGAAGATCACGTTGGCCAGAATGCGGAGGTATTGGTCCGAACGCGCTCCGAAGTAGAACTGGAAGAGGTTGCCGATCGGGTTGATGATCAGAGTGAAAAGCTGATGCCGGTTGTCGGGCGCGCCGGTGTTCCAGTCATTCAGCTCGGTCAGATCGCCCCAGATGATTTTTCGTCCGATGGCGTGGATGACCAGATCCTCCATGTCGTCATCGGTCCCTTCAAAGTTGACGTCGCGGTCACCCGATTCGACGTGGACTCCCTTGGACGGCTTGACCGCCTTGTCGCTCTCCTGGCCGACGCGGATGATCATGCCGTCCCGTTCGCGGAGCTGATCCGCCCAGGCGCGATCGATTGGCTGCACCAGCACAACCGTGCGCGGAGGCCCATCTCCTCTCGGAAACTGACGCGAGGCGATCAGCAACGGCACTTTCTCGCGCCAGGCCATGCCGCTGAACGTCGTCTCCTTCAGCCAGCCCGGAAGCTTCTGGCCGCTGGGCGCTGCCGTGTCGTAGATTTCCAGCGATGGAAGAGCATCCGCCGGTTTTTTGCCGGTGAGCCCGTATTCGAGCGCGGCCGATTCCATCTGTCCCAGGCTGGCTTGTCGCTCACCGCGCAACGCGGCGTGGCTCATCACGCCGGCGATCATGTAGCCGATGGCCAGCAGCAGGATGGCGAAGAGGAAAAACGGCAGAACGCCGATGAGGACGTAACTGAGAAAGAGGCGGCGCCCGACACGCCAGAAGAGCTTGCGCAGCGTCCAGCGCACGGCCACGGCCAGGCCGTAAAGCGTGAGTGCGATGCAGACCAGGGCCGCGAAGAAGGTAGTCAGGCTGAACAGCGCGCCTGGAACGCCCACCTCGCGCAGGTATCGTCCCGCCGTCTGATTGAACACGATCGCGCCGAGGGCGATCAGCCAGATGACGAAGAGTGGACCACCCCTGCTTCGTCGCTGCGGTTCGGGATTCGGACGAGGCGGCAGCATGCGGTTCTGCTAAACCAACAGGGTATACGTCGGAACAGTTGTCAGGTTGTCAAATCTCCCGCAGGGCCTGGGCGATCGGCATGCGCGCGGCGCTGATAGCGGGGAGCAAACCTCCGAAGACGCCAGAAACAACGGCCAGCAGGATGCCCAGCATGGCCACATGGCGATCGACGTCGAAGTTGAACGCCACCTCGGAGAACGTCTGCCAGTTCACTGTGCCCGTGGAGATGAAATTCACCGGCAGCGCCAGCAGTACGCCCGCCACCCCGCCCAGAAACGCAACGAAGGCGCTTTCGATCATCATGGCCAGCAGAATCGTTCGCCGCTTGTAACCGATGGCCCGCATCGTAGCCAGCTCCCGCTTGCGCGAGGAGACCGCGGTGAACATGGTGTTCATCGTGGCCAGGATGGCGGCAAAGATCATGAACGCAGTGACGATGAAGACCAGGATGACGATGCCCAGCAGGCCGGTGGTCTGCTCGGAGTAGTACTGATATTCGCTCTTCACGGCCAGCTTCAGGCGGTTGTCATTCTTGATCGCGGCCTTGATCGATTCGAACGCCGCGCGGTCGACAGGATGGAGCACGAGTGAAGAGTACGCGTCGCGTTTGCGCGCCTGCCCGAGATAATCGACGTCGGCCCAGATCTCGGAGTCGAAGGCCGTGCCATGCGCATCAAAGACGCCCACGACGTTCCACAACTGCGGCCCGAACTTGAACGTGTCGCCGACGTTGGTGTTCACGAAACGATCGCGTACGCGGCGGGCCACGATCACTTCGTTCAGCCCCGGCCGGAACATCCGTCCCTGAATGAGCCGCACGTTGGGCCGCATGGCGAACGCGTTTTGCGTCACTCCGCGCACGATGACGTTCGAGCCCTTCGGATCATCCTTCTTGGGAATCTTGAAGGCGATGACGATCTCCGGCGACAACAGCGGCTGTCCCTTCGAATCCTTTCGGACGCCGGGCAGCTCGCGGATGATGCGATACGCCTCCTTCGTCACCCAGCTCGACACCTCGGCCTGCGCCCCTTCGCGCAGCACCATCATCGCGTCTTTGGATCCGGAGGTCGTGGTGGCCTTCTGCACACCGTTGTTGAGCGCCATCATCGACAGCATCACGGCGATCACGATGCCGATGCCGAAGACCGACATCAACGTCGATACGCTGCGCGCTCTCAGATTCCGGATGTTGTATTTCAACGGCACCATCAGACGACCCTCCGCAGGCCATCAACAACACTCATGTTCGCGGAGCGCATGGCTGGCCAACCTCCAGCCAGCAGGCCAACGACCAGCGAAGCGGCGATGCACGTAGCCATTGAAGCCGGAAAGAGCGTGAAGTTCACCAGGAAGCCCTGCGTCACTTTCGTCATGTTCACGAAGTGGAAGACGATCTTGCCGCTGATCACTCCGATCACTCCGCCGATCAGCGTCAACAGCGTGAACTCCACCAGCATCAGCGTGAGCACGAGCCGGTGGCTGAAGCCGATGGCCTTGAGCACGGCGATCTCCGTCACCCGTTCGCGCGCGGACATGCTCATGGTGATGGCCGCCAGCAGAATGACCATGAAGATCGAGCAGAGGCTGATGCTGTGGAAGAGCAGCTTGATGTCGCCCATCATGGAGAGGAAGTTGAGCTGGAACTCCTTCTCCGTGAAGGTCTCCGTCGGGTCGGTGCTGTTGCGGAACATGTCGTCAATCTGTTTGGCGATCGCGGCCATATTCTTGCGATCCTTCACCTTGACCCAGAACGTACCGACCAACCCATTGTTGCCCATCGACTGCTGAAAGTAATCCATGTGAAAGAACAGCGAGGAGGTGTCGATGGTGTGATGACTGACGCCTCGGATGGTCAACTCCGGATTGAATGGAAAGATCGTGCTCTTCAGCGTGATGCGATCCCCGATCTTCCAGTTGAAACGCTTCATCAGCTCGTCTCCCACGAGCGTTCCCTGTCGATCGTTGGCGAATGCGGCGAATTCGGCGTCGCTGGTCACGTAGTCGTCGAACACCGCCCTCATGTGCGTATGATCGACGGCAAAGTTGGCGAAGAAGTTTTTCTGCTCCTTGTAGTACGCGCCGAACCACTGCAACTGGCACACGTCGACGATTCCGGGGATCTGGCGGATCTTCGCTTCATGAGAAACGGGCAGCACGGTGGCCAGGGAAATCGCCGATTGCACAGCCAACCGGTTCTGCCCCTTCCCTGCCTCGGAGAACATCGTGAAGTTCTCCAGGATCGACAGCAGCGTGGCCACGAAGAAGAAGATTGCCGCCATGAGGAGCATGGTCAGCACCGCACGAAGCTTGTTGCGGAAGAGATTGCGGTAGACCAGTTTGCTGAACTTCATGCCTGCGCTGCCGCCATTTCCTGCATCTCCACCAGCAGTCCCTTCTCCAGATGCATCGTGCGCCGTGCGTGTTGCGCCGCCTTCGGATCGTGCGTGACCATCATGATGGTCTTGTCGAACTCTTCGTTGAGCCGCTGGAGCAGATCGAGCGTCTCCTGCGCGTTCCTGGCGTCGAGATCGCCCGTCGGCTCGTCGGCAACGAGGATGCTCGGATCGGTGACGACGGCGCGGGCAATGGCCACTCGCTGCTCCTGACCGCCTGAGAGTTGCCGCGGGTAATGAAATATCCGGTCGCTCAGACCGACGATGTTGAGCGCGGCAGTGACGTGCTCCCGGCGCTCCTTCTTGGAGAGCTTTGTCAGCAGAAGCGGCAGCTCCACGTTTTCGAATGCATTGAGCACGGGGATGAGGTTGTAGAGCTGAAAGATGAATCCGACGTGGCGGGCCCGCCAGCTGGCCAGCGCCGTCTCGCTGAAGCGGGAGATCTCCTTGCCGTCGACGATGATCCTGCCGCTCGTCGGCCGGTCGATGCCGGCGATCAGATTGAGCAGCGTCGTCTTGCCCGAGCCGGAAGGACCCATCAGAGCCAGAAAATCGCCGCGCGGAACGTCCAGCGTGATCCCGTTCAGAACGGGGACGTCAAATTCGTCGCGCTTGTAGACCTTGCGAACATCGCGGATCTCAACCAGTGTCTCCATGCATCCTCCGTCAGGCGTTCTCCGGAAGCCTGACTAACTGTCCTTCTTTCAAGCGATCCGCATTCTCAGTGACCACCCGCTCTCCTTCGCGGAGGCCGCTGGTGATCTCGATGCGGTTCTCCCGCGCCAGACCCGTGGTCACGCGCTTCCAGGCGATGCGATTCTTCGCGTCCACAACAGCCAGTCGGCCGTCGACCAGCGCGGAAGCCGGCACCCACATCCGCGGGGGCTCGCGCAGCTCGGCGTTCGTTCGAGCCGTCTGCAGAAAGGAAACCGTTGCACTCATCTCCGGGAGCAGATGTTCGCCGGGATTGAGAATCTTCACTTTGACTTTGACCGTCGCCTTGGCTCGGTCGGCGGTGGGGATGATCTGCCGCAGGACGCCCTGCCACTTCTGGCCGGGAAACGCGTCGACGGTCACTTCAGCCGGCTGACCCTCGTGCACCTGGCCGATGCTCCCCTCGTTTACATCCGCTTCGACCTCCAGCGTGTTGAGATCGACGATGGTACAGATCGCGCCGGCGGGCAGCGTTCCTGACACTTGCCCCAGCGTCACCGACGAGATCACCTCACCCACCTCGGTGTTCTTCGTGGCGATGGTCCCGTCAAATGGCGCGCGCACCACCATGTCCACCATGTTGATGCGCACCTGATCCACCCGCGCTCTCGCCGCCTTCAACTGCGCCTCGGCACTGTCGAGCAGCGCCCGGCTGGTCACTCCCTGTTTCCACAGCGCGACCTGCCGGTTGTATTCGCGCTCCGCCTGGCTCAGTGACGCCTGCGCTTCGTCGAGCTGCGCCTGCATGTTCGTGCTCTCCAGGACGGCCAGGACATCGCCCTTGTGCACCTTGTCGCCGACGTCGAAATTCAGGCGCACGACTTTTCCGGAGATCTTCGGGGTGATCTTCGACTGTTTGTTCGCGACGAGGTATCCCGTCGCCGCGAGCAACGGCGAATTCGTGAGGTTCACCGTCGGCTTGACGACGATCGTCTCCACGACCGGCGCGCGCCGAGGAACGATGAACTGCGTATACCCAGCCCAGGCAATGACCACCACGACGATCAAGGCCACGATCCAGCCGGCAATCCGGCCGATCGGAAGAGTGCGATGCTCTTCCTCTGCATCTCGATTGATGCGCAGAGCGGCGAGATCCGGCCGCGGGCGTGGGTCGGTAGCACTCATCGTTTTGGAATCCTGGCACCGGCTAGCGGGAAGAATGATACCAAGTGTCGGTGCCGATCTTAGTCGGCGCGGGCGGCTCAGAAACCGCGGAACTGAAGCTCTGGCGCGCGCGTCGCGGCAACATGCATGCGGCTCATGCCGGACTGGCAATAGGCCCAATCGTGATTGATGCCGACAACCATCAGCGAGTCGTCGGGACAGAGCTCGCCGAGCGCACGGCCGAGCGTCTGCAGATCCGTGCGGTCGTCGGAACGGATGACGAACGTCGACTCGAATGGAACGTCGACCACGCTCCCCAGCCGGGCCATCGCGCGGTGCAGCTCGGAGTAGTTGGCCCCCGGCGTCGTGCTATGGCGAATGAGCAGGAAGTCACGCGATGTGGTGAACTGCGTGCAGGCCACGAGCAGGCGCGCGTCGGCCGGGACATGCGGTCGCAGCCAGCGCACCAGCGGAGCGGCGTGTCTGCCGCCGGCGAGCCAGATATGCCAGCTTTGATCGAAGTTGGGTTCCGCGCCGAGGCGGCGCATGGCATGCGAGACGTCGAGCGTGAGGTCGCCTTCGTAGCAGATTTGAAAGAGCTTGATCTCCCCCATCACACCCTCCCGCCACCCTCAAATATGTCGCAACAATAAGGAATGATAAATCATCACGGTGAAAAGTGACAACAGCTCGCGTTCCGAGTGCGGCCCTCACCCGGCGCTTCGCGCCACCCTCTCCCGCAAACGGGAGAGGGTTCTCGAGAGCCTTCTCCCCGCGTGCGGGGAGAAGGTGCCGCGGAGCGGCGGATGAGGGGCAAGCCTTGAGCACTTCTGAGACAGCCTCAGGATGACAAATGCAACTGCGTCAGCACGAACGCGTAGTCGAATGCCAGATCGTGCAGCGCGTCGTAGCGTCCGGATGCTCCTCCGTGACCGGCGCCCATGTTCACCTTGAGCAGCAGCGGGTTCTTGTCGGTCTTGTTGGCGCGCAGCTTGGCCACCCACTTCGACCCTTCCCAGAATCCAACCTGGCTGTCATTGATCGACGTTCGGACCAGCATCGTCGGATAGCTCTTCTTTGCCACGTTCGAATAAGGGTCGTAGCTCTTCATGTAAAAGTAGGCCGGCTTCTCGTTCGGGTTGCCCCACTCGATGTACTCCTGCGTGGTGAGCGGCAGGGTGGCATCGAGCATGGTGTTCATGACATCGACAAACGGCACATAGGCCACCACGATGCGGAAGAGATCGGGCCGCATGTTCGTCACGGCACCCATCAGCAGACCGCCCGCACTCCCGCCCGAGATCACCAGCTTGTCTTTCGAGGTGTACTT
>QHVS01000145.1:0-13311 GCA_003223635.1 Acidobacteriota bacterium
TACGCAGTTCGCCGTGCTGCGCGAGGTCAACATCGGGGATGAGATCGTTCTGCAGACCCGGCGCGGGACGACGATTCGATATCGAGTGCGCGATCGCCGCGTGGTGCGCGACCGCGACACGTCGCCGCTCCGAGCGTCGTCTCACCGGGTCCTGACATTGATTACCTGTTATCCGTTCGACGCCATCCGTCCCGGAGGTCATCTGCGGTACGTCGTCGTGGCGACGGCGGTGTGAGTGTGGAGGTGCCATATGAAGAGCGAGATGTTCGTGTTCTGCAAGGGTGTGCTGCTGACGGAAACCACCGTGATCTGGTTCTGGATCTCCTGCTACGAGATCGTGGAGCCGGCGGAGCTGCCGGTCGCGGCGTGATAACGTCACGCCGCGATGCACGCCATTCAAGTCAAGCGGCACGGCGCGCAGGAAGTTCTGGAATACGTCGAAGTCGAGACGCCGCGGCCGAAGAGTGGCGAGGCGCTGGTGCGGCTCGAAGCGATCGGCGTGAACTTCGTCGACGTCTACCATCGCACCGGTCTGTACAGACTCGAGCTGCCGCTGACTCCCGGATCGGAAGGGGCGGGAGTGGTGGAGGAGGTTGGGCCGGATGTGACCGAAGTTCGCAAGGGCGATCGCGTGGCCTGGGCCATGGTCGTCGGATCGTACGCCGAATACGCCGTGGTCCCGGCGTGGAAGCTCGTGCCGATTCCGTCAGGCGTTGACTCGCGGACCGCCGCCGCAGCGATGGTTCAGGGAATGACTGCGCACTATCTGACCATGTCGACGTACCCGCTGAAGAAGAGTGACACTGCGCTCATTCACGCCGCGGCGGGCGGCATCGGCGGATTGCTCGTCCAGGTGGCCAAAATGCGCGGCGCTCGCGTGTTTGGAACGGTCTCCACCGAAGAGAAGGCGAAGATCGCGCGCGAAGCTGGCGCGGACGAGGTGATCAATTACAAGGAGCGCGACTTCGAGACGGAAGTGATGCGGCTGACCGGCGGCAAAGGAGTCAACGTCGTGTACGACTCCGTCGGCAAGACGACTTTCGACAAGAGCCTCAACTGCGTCACCCGTCGCGGTCTCCTCGCCCTGTTCGGCCAGTCGAGCGGACCGGTGCCGCCGTTCGATCCCGCCCGCTTGGCCAAGAACGGCATCTACCTCACCCGCCCTTCCCTAGGGCACTACGCCGCCGATCGCGAGGAGCTTCTCTGGCGCGCCAGCGAGATATTCACCTGGATCCGCGAGGGGCGGCTGAAGCTGCGCATCGATCGCGACCTCCCGCTGCGCGACGCCAGCAAGGCCCATCGCCTTCTGGAAGGACGCGAGACGAAGGGGAAATTGATCCTGCTCCCGTGATCTGGAGTGCGGCGGCCATGCCGCCGCTCTCGTATCGCGACCGAAGAGCGGTGGCATGGCCACCGCACTCCAGATTAACGATGGGCATTGGTCAGGGACTTGTGGAGGCCTGAGGGAAAACGAGCAGAAGGATCACGTACGCCACGCACCAGATCACCAGTGTGAACGTCACCGCCCCAGCGTTCCTGGGATGAAGAATGAGACGAAGAATGAGCGCCGGAATCATGAAGATCGCGTACGCCGCGAGGATCCAGACGACGGTCACGGACCGTTCCGTCGTCTTAGCCACCTCGCCGGTGGCGCGATTCATCGTGGACCAGCACTGCCAGAACAGGGTCTGCGCGGCGACCGTCCCATACCCGCGGCCTCCGAACAGAGAGATGTCTTTGGCAAATGGGAGGGCGGCAGCGGCGCACGCGGCGATGAACGCGGTGATCAGGAAGACGCGTCTGGCTGAAAAGATAGTCATCTGATTGCCGCGATACCCCGCCCAGGTCCCTCGCTACGCTCGGGATGACATCGAATTTACCTCAATCACTGTCCGCAAATGCTTCGTTCCGCGGTCGAGATCGTCGAGCACGTTGTTGATCGCATCGGCAGCGAGCGCGATGCGGCGGGTGATGGCACAGGATAAGTCGATGTCGCCGCGCCGCGCCATCTCCATCAGCTCGAACAGCTCCCCGCGCGTGTGATCGGAGCAGCCGATGATCCTTCGCTCGCGCGTCAGGACGTCGTCGTACGGATCGAACTGCATGGAGCGCAGGTTGATGGCCACGAGCATCAGGCGGCCGCCAGGCCGCAACGCGCGCAGAGCAGCGAGACAACGCTCCGGATTCCCGGCGAAATCGAGCGCGATATCGACCGGCGGCATCCGGCCGGTAATCGGAATCGCGCCGAGCTTCTCGGCGATGGCGAGTTTCTCCGGCACGCGGTCGGCGGCGAAGATGTCGCCGGCGCCGAGAAATCGCGCGAGTTGAACGGTGGAGACGCCGAGGCCGCCGAAGCCCAGGATGGCGACGGAGTCGCGAGGACGCAGCGGAGCAAGACGGAGCGCGTGATACGCGGTCGCCGTCGAGCACATCATGATCGCGGCCTGCTCGAACGGTACCTCTGCGGGAATGGCGATGAGACTCTCCCGCGGCACGACGATCGACTCGGCATAGCCGCCATCCGCGTCTTTGCCGATCATCGATCCATCGGCGAGCAGATAGTGGATGGCCACGCGCTCGCCGCGTTCGGTGATCCCGGCGATTTCATGGCCGAGCGTGATCGGAAGCGCGACGCGTCCGCCGCCTGCGCGATAGTGCGCGTCGCTGTGACAGATTCCCGCAGCGCGGATTTGCACGCGGGCTTCGCCATCGGCTGGCGCGCGTTCAGGAATCTCTTCATCGCGCAGCGGCGCTCCAACTCGGACCATACGAACCGCACGCATCGGCGCATGGTACTGTGGCCCGCCGGAGGAGCCCGATGCCATTCGATCGACGCGCTTTCCTCGGCTACGCGGGTCTGGCCGCCGCGACTTCCCTGGCCCGCCCAATCTTCGGACAACAGCGACCCGTTCCTGAAGCTATGCCGCCCGACCACGGCCCGGCGCCGGGCGCGCTCCCCGCGCCATTCGAGCTGGAGGAGATGACGGTCGGCGAGATGCAGGAGGGGATGCGCAGCGGCCGCTACACCGCGCGTTCGCTCACCGAGGCGTACCTCGGCCGCATCGAGGCCATCGACAAACGCGGCCCAGCGATCAACAGCATGATCGAGCTGAACCCCGACGCGCTGGCCATCGCCGACGCGCTCGATGCGGAACGCAAACAGAAGGCTCCGCGCGGCCCGCTGCATGGGATTCCGATCGTGATCAAAGACAACATCGAGACGGCCGATCGGATGCACACCACGGCCGGATCGCTGGCGCTGGCCGACTCGATCGCGCAGCGCGATGCGTTCGTGGCCCAGCGGCTCCGCGAGTCGGGCGCCGTCATCATCGGCAAGACCAACCTGAGCGAGTGGGCGAACTTCCGCTCGACGCATTCGACCAGCGGATGGAGCGCGAGAGGCGGGCAGACCCGCAACCCGTATTCGCTCGATCGCAATCCGTGCGGCTCGAGCTCCGGAACGGGGGCGGCGATCGCTGCCAATCTTGCCGCCATCGGCATCGGCACGGAGACCGACGGCTCAGTGGTCTGCCCGGCATCCGCGTCGGGGCTGGTCGGAATCAAACCGACGCTCGGCCTGATCAGCCGCGCCGGAATCATTCCGATCGCGCACAGCCAGGACACAGCCGGCCCGATGTGCCGCAGCGTGACCGATGCGGCGATTCTTCTCGGCGCGCTGACCGGAGCCGACGAGCGCGACCCGATCACGAAGACGGCGAAGGGAGAGAAGGACTACACGAAGTTCCTCGACCCGAACGGTCTGCGCGGCGCGCGGATCGGCGTGGCCCGAAAGTATTTCGGCTTCAACGATGCCACTGATCGGTTGATGAAGGAGTCGATCGAGGCTATCAAGCATCTCGGAGCCGCTGTCGTCGATCCTGCGGACATGGCCACGACCGGGAAGTACGACGAAAGCGAGCTCGATGTGCTCCTCTTCGAGTTCAAAGCGGACCTCAACAAATATCTCTCTGCACTTCCGTCGAACATCAAGTCGCGGTCGCTCGCCGATCTGATTCGATTCAACGAAGAGAACCGCGACCGTGAGATGCCCTACTTCGGCCAGGAGCTGTTCGAGCGCGCTCAGAAGAAGGGTCCGCTGACCAGCGAGGCCTACAAGAAAGCGCTGGCAAAGAATCACCGCATGTCGCGAGCCGAGGGAATCGATGCGGTGATCGCCAAACACAAGCTCGACGCCATCATCGCGCCGACCGGCGGCCCGGTGTGGCCGACCGATCTCATTAACGGCGATCACTTCACCGGCGGTTACTCCACGGCTTCAGCAGTGGCAGGCTACCCTCACATCACGGTGCCGGCGGGCATGGCCTTCGGGTTGCCGGTCGGCATGTCGTTCTTTGGCGGCGCGTGGAGCGAGGCGGCGCTGATCAAGTTCGCTTACGCCTTCGAGCAGGAGACGAAGGCGCGACAGAAGCCGGCGTTTCGGCAGAGCGTGACTCCGCAGACGTGAGAATCCTGCTGGCGGCTGTCCTGCTCGCGGCGTGTGGGCGGAGCGAGCATCCGCTGGACACGGTTCACCAGACCATCAATGAGGCGCGGACGAAGCCGCGGGTGCAGATTCAAATCCGGCTCGAGGCGATCGATCCTTCGTCCGCCGACTTACAGCTGCAACGCACGATCGAAGACCGCCTCGAGCGCGAGCACATCGGCCGGGTAGTGACCAGCGGATCGACGCCGGGTGCGATGAACATCACCGTCGAAGTGGACGAGACGGTGAACTCCATCGACAAAATCCGGCGTCTTCTCCGGGAAGCAGGCGTGCTGAATCGATCCTCGGTGAAGATCGCCGAAACCGTCAGCTCGCCTTCTTGTACGCCTCAGCGTAGCGCTTCGAAGCGGCCGGATCCTCCGAGACTTTGCGGACAGCCTGCTTGAATGAATCTTCGGTCAGGCCCTGTTCGGAGAGCAGCTTCTGAGCTTCGCCTGGGTTTTTCGCGATCTTCGCGCCGAGCGCGCCGAGCTGTTCCGGCGTCAGATTGGCCTGCGCCACCGTTGTGTCATTGCCCGTCGCGGAAGTTGATCCCGTCGACGCCTTATTTTTGCAGCCGACGATGAGAACGAGAGCCAGAATCGCGATCGATAGCTTCTTCATCGCTTAATCCTTTCCATGTCCTTTCTCTTTGCCTTTTCCTTTTCCTTGATCACCCTTTTGATCTCCGCGGTCCTTGCCCGGCGGATTCGCAGCCGGCACAGGCTGAGCGGCCGGCGGCGCCTGTTGCACCACAGGAGCCGGAGTGGATGACATCATCGGCGGCGGTCCACCGTGCTCCTTGCCGTGACCTTTGCCGCGACCTTCCACTTGCGTGGTGGGCGTGAACTGACGTCCCGGCTTTTCACCGTGTACGACCTCCGCTCCGGTCTGCAGTCCGAGTTCCTTCTTGATCTGTCCCGGAGGTCCGCCGTGCGGATGGGTGCGAACTTCCTCGACCCGCGTGACGACCATCGGAGGAACGAAGTTCTGATCGACGATCACTGCCTGCGGCGCCGGTGTGGCCGGTGCGGTCACGACGATTTGCGCCGGTTGCGGGTAGTACGTCCGCAGCTCCTGCACGACGACGGGTACGAGAGCCGGACCGGTGATCCCTTGCGCGACCTGCTGCTGTACGTACTGAACGAACGTCTGGCCGTTGTCGACGACCAGAGCCACCGGCACATAACGGATCACCTGGATCTCCTGCGCCGGCGGAACATTCGCCTGATTCAGCGTGACCAGGAGATTGGCCAGCGAATCTTGTGAAACCCCGGTGAGATTGGAGACCGCGGCCACTGCCAGCGGCACGCCGATCAGCGACAGCAGATCATTCGACGTCGAGTACGCCGGCGCAAGAGTCGTCACTCGCGTGACCACCACGTCCGCCGGAATGTAGTTGTCCTGCACGACGATCGTGGTCGGCGGAGCGCTCAGCGCGAGCTGTGGTTGGACGTTGTAGTTGTTCCGGAGCTGCTGGACGATTGCGTCGACCAGAGTCTGACCGGTGTTGCCCTGTGAGACCTGATCGCGGACGAACTGCAGGAAGTCTGATTGGGTGTTTGGAGCGAGTGCCGGCGGTACATAGCGGATCACTTCGACGAACTGTGTCGGCGGAACATTCGCCTGGTTCAGCGTCGAAACAAGATCAGCCAGCCGTGATTGTGGGACCCCGTTGACGTTCGCCACCGCGTTGACCGCCAACGGCATGGCGATCGTGGCCAGGAGATCGTCTGCGTTGAATGCGAACGCCCCAACGGGCACAAGCAGAAACAGCATCAATGAAATCGCGATTTTTTTCATAAGCGATTAGCCCTCCGACGGCATTGGAACAGGTTGCCGCCTCGGATCGGGATGACGTGCAAGACGAAGGCCGCGATCGTGCCGCCGCCTTCAAAGCGGCAGCAAGCTGCCCCACTCCAAAGGCTTAGAGCTAAGATCCACCCATGCCTGCGCGCTCCTCCCGACGCGAGCTGGAAATCGTCAGCGCCATCGCCGAAGCGCTGAACAGCGCGCCGACGGTGCAGGAGGCGCTGGAGCGCACTCTGGAACTGGTGACCGACCTTCTCGGCCTGCAGACCGGATGGGTGTGGCTGCTCAATCGCGAGACCGGCCACATCTACAGCGCGGCGGCGCGCAATCTGCCGCCGTATCTGCAGGAGCCGCTGCGGATGAGCGGCGGATGGTGTCTGTGCATCGAGCAATTCCGCGACGGCTCGCTGACTCCGCGGAACGTCGATGTGATGGAGTGCAGCCGTCTGCGGCCGGCCGTGCGCGCGCGTCAAACGGACCTTACGCACGGACTGGCGCATCACGCATCGGTGCCGCTTTCCTTCCAGGACAAACCGCTGGGCATCATGAACATCACCGCGCCGGCCATGCGTCGCCTGACGCGCGCAGAGCTTCGACTGCTCGCCACGATCGGACTGCAGGTCGGGGTGGCCATCGAGCGCGCACGTCTGGCGGACGAGAGCGCCATTCTCGCGCGCGCCGATGAGCGCACACGCCTGGCGCGCGAGATCCACGACACTCTGGCTCAGGGACTCACCGCGCTCACGCTGCAGATCGAGACTGCGCTGCGGCATGTCGGGAGTGATCCGGAGCGAGTGCGCGAGCGGCTCGAGAAGGCGCTGGCCACAGCGCGCGCCAACCTGGAAGAGGCGAGGCGCTCGGTGACCGATCTGCGCGCCACGTCGCTCGCCGGCAAGCCACTCACGCAGGCATTGGCCGGCCTGGTCCGCGAATTCACCTCCGAGTCAGGGATCCGCGTGTCGCTCGAGACGCGTGGCGTATGCGCGCTGCCTCTCGCGGTCGAGGCGGAGTTGTATCGGATCGCCCAGCAGGCTCTGGCCAACGTTCAGCAGCACGCCGGCGCGAAAACCGTTCGGCTTTCTCTTGTCTGCACGAAGCGCAGCACAACGCTGACTATCGACGACGACGGCATCGGATTCGACGCGCGGCACGTTCCTGACGATCGCCATGGCATCGAAGGGATGCGCGAGCGGGCGCGAATCGCCGGAGGAACGTTGAGAATCGCGTCGCACCGCGGGAAAGGAACGCGATTGACCGTGACCGTTCGGTAGGACCGGATCCCTGATGTCACGTGTGGCACAGACACTCTTGTCTGTGCTTTCCTGGTCACGGCACAGACAAGAGTGTCTGTGCCACACATGACCGACTGCGCGAGCGGCGAGATAGACTTTCCCGTTCAATGATTCTTCTCATGATGGCTGCGTTGAGCTCCGGTCACTTCGTCGTCCGCCTCGTGCAGGTCGATGGAGTTGCGCACCGCTACCAGGTCTGGATCCCGCCGAACTATGACGCGTCGCAGAAGTGGCCGGCGATTCTCTTTCTCCACGGATCGGGTGAGCGAGGCGACGAGGGAGAGAAGCAGACGATGGTCGGGCTGGGGCCGGCGTTGCGCGAAGGGAAAGTCGATGGGTCCGCGGTCATCGTTTTTCCGCAGTGTCCGGCGGACGAGCGCTGGGCCGGAAACGCGTGGAGCATCGCCATTGCGGCGCTCGATCAGGCAGAGCGCGAATGGTCGATCGATCGCCGTCGCGTCTCGCTGACCGGGATGTCGATGGGAGGGGCGGGCGTGTGGATCCTGGCCGCCAAATATCCGAAGCGGTGGTCGGCCATCGCGCCGGTGTGCGGGTATGTGCACCGGCCGCCCTCACTGCCGGACGCGGAGAGTCCGACGACCGAATCGTTCGCCGGCTTTGCGCAGCATCTGCCGCCGATCCCAATCTGGATTTTTCACGGAAGCGACGATCCCGTGGTGCCGGTCACCGAATCGCGCCGCATGGCGGATGTCCTCGGCGCGAATGCGACGTACACCGAATTTCCGCACGTCGGGCACAACGCCTGGGATCCGGCGTATCGCACGACCGGCGTCATCTCCTGGCTGCTGAAGCAGAAGAGGAAGCGGTGACGCGGATCGCCGTGGTGGACGATCATCCCGTGGTGCGGGAAGGGCTCGTCGCCGCGCTCGATGGGAAGGGCGGACTCGAAGTTGCCGGTGTCTTTTCGTCGGCCGAGGAGGCGATTGCAGCAGGGAGACGGGTGGATGTCATCCTTCTCGATCTCGAATTGCCCGGCATGAACGGGCTGCAGGCCATCGGACGCTTGTCCGAAACCGCAGCGGTGCTCGTGTTGACGGCGTACGGCGAGGAGGTCGAGGAAGCGATCCGCGCCGGCGCGAAGGGCTATCTGCTGAAGGGAGCATCGCTGGATGAGATCGAGCGGGCGATCGCGACGCTGGCCGGCGGTGGCTCTTATATCGATCCGCGCGTGGCGTCGCGACTGGTTGCGCCGACGTCGCAGCGATTGAGCGACCGCGAGCGCGAAGTGCTGCGCCTCGTCGCCCGCGGACAATCGAACAAGCAGATCGCCACGAAGCTGCGGATCAGCGAGCGGACAGCGAAGTTCCACGTCACGGCCATCCTCAACAAGCTCGGCGCCGAGAATCGAGCGCAGGCGGTGGCCATCGCGGCGGAGAAGAGGCTGATTTAGGCGCCCTCATCCGCCGCTTTGCGGCACCTTCTCCCCGCAAGCGGGGAGAAGGATCTCGAAATCGAGAGCCCTCTCCCGCGTGAGCGGGAGAGGATGGCGCGAAGCGCCGGGTGAGGGCGCTCCTGTCCTTTCGTACAGGCCGCGGTTGCCCTTTCGCACGGTGTGCGCGTTCGCCGCAGGGCCGATGATGCGTACATGAACAACGAAGTCGTTCTCATCACAGGTGCGTCGAAGGGTCTAGGTCTCGCGGTTGCTCATCTGCTCGCACGGCGCGGACATCCGCTGGTCATCAACGCGCGCGGCGAGGAGCTACGCGACGCCGAGCAGGAGCTGGCGAAATTGACCGACGTGCTCGCGGTGCGCGCGGATGTGTCGGAAGAAGCGGAAGAGATTGCCGGACGCGCGCTGTCTCGCTTCGGCCGGGTCGACGTGCTGATCAACAACGCCTCGGAGCTGGGGCCGAGTCCGATGCCGTCGCTCGAAGAGCATCCCTGGCAGTCGCTGCTGCGCATCTATCGCGTCAACGTCGTCGCCCCGCTGCATCTCATCCAGTTGCTGTTGCCGCAGATGAAAGATCGCCGCGGCGGATTGATCATCAACATCACCTCCGACGCGGGGCTCAATGCCTACAAGACCTGGGGCGGCTACGGCAGCAGCAAGGCAGCGCTGGAGCACGCTTCGCGCGTTCTAGCCGCGGAGCTGGAGGGGAGCGGCGTCCGTGTGCTGGTGGTCGATCCGGGTGACATGAACACGGAGATGCACCGGCTGGCCGAGCCGGGCGTCGACCTGTCGCATCTGCCGATGGCGGAGGATGTGGCGCCGTCGATCGTCGATCTGCTCGACACCAAGGAACCGTTTGCGAGGGTGGAGGCGCAGCGTCTTGAGCGCATCCACGCTTGATTTCGTGTTGCCTCCGCAGCTCGAGGCGCGTCAGCCGGCAGAGCTGCGAGGCCGCGGCCGCGACGACGTCCGTCTGATGGTCTCCAATCGCGTGACGGGCGAGATCGCTCACGCGCAATTTCGCGATCTGCCGAGATTTCTCCGCCGCGGCGATCTGCTCGTCCTCAACACCACAGCGACGATGCCTGCCGCGCTCCGAGCACGTCGCGAAAGCGGGCAGGAGATTGCTCTTCATTACTCCACGTCGCTTCCCGGCGATCTCGCCGTCGTCGAGCCGCGAATCGCCGACGCCGTTGCCGGCGAGCGGCTTGACCTTCCCGGCGGAGCGCGGGCCAGGCTGCTCGTTCCTTATCGCGACTCACAACGGTTGTGGATCGCTCAGCTCGCGCTGGGCGAGCCGCTGCTCGAGTACCTCCGCCAATACGGGCGTCCGATCACGTATTCATACATCAACGAGCCATTTCCGATCAGCGCCTACCAGACGGTCTATGCGCAGGAAGAAGGATCTGCGGAGATGCCGTCGGCCGGGCGCGCGTTCACGCGCGCGATGCTCGTCTGCCTGCGCCGGAGCGGAGTGCAGCTGGCCAAGCTCGTCCTGCACGCCGGTGTCGCTAGCCTCGAGCAGCACGAGCGTCCGTACGAGGAGTGGTACGAAGTTCCGCTGCGAACCGCGGAGCGCATCCGAGCGACACACGAACGCGGCGGGCGGGTCATCGCCGTCGGCACCACGGCCGTCCGCGCCCTGGAGTCATCCCTCGATGCTCAGGGAAATGTAATCGCCTCCCGCGGCTGGACCGATCTGGTCATCACGCCGGCCCGCGGCGTGAAGGTCGTCGATGGTTTGCTCACTGGACTGCACGAGCCACGAGCGTCGCATCTGGCCCTGCTCGAAGCCATCGCCGGACGCGAGCACATCGACAAGGCCTACGCCGATGCACTGGCCCACGGCTACCTGTGGCACGAGTTCGGCGATTTACACCTGATTGTCTGAATCACGGGACCGGGCAGACGCCGTGAAGCATCTGCCAGAGGAACGAGGCGGCGATCAGGGCGAGGAGAACTCCGTAAAAGGGAACGAAGCGGCGGCGCATCGGACTGGTGCAACGGCTGCGTGCTGGCAGGCGATTCCCTATAGCGGTTGACGGTTAACGGATAACGGTGGCAGAGCCTTGGGCGCCGTTAACCGTTATGCCGTTAACCGTTATACCGTTCACTCCACAATGATTCGCAAACTGAAGTCCGGCGGCTACCGTCTCTACTCGCGCAAGAAGGATCCAAAAACGGGCAAGCGGCGCAACCTTGGGACCTTCAAGTCGCGTGCGGCTGCGGAAAAGCACGAACGCGCGGTGCAGTTCTTCAAGCGTCACTGATGCTTTCGACGGTTTTCAAGCCGCGACCCTATCCGGCGCTGGTGCTGCTGGCGCTCATCCTCACGATTTTCGGATTCAAAGTGATGCGGTTGAGCCGCATGGTGGGCTGGGTCTTGATCGCCGTGGCCGCATGGCTCCTCATCAGCTTTATCCGTGGACTGATGTTCGATCTGACGATCAATCGCGACGGTCTGGTCACCGAAGCGCGCGTGACGAAAGTCGAGCACAAGAGCGGCACGCACAAAGGGAAACCGGAAGAGTGGTGGTTGATCCACTACACCTACACCGACAACAGCGGCCAGGCGCACGAGAACAGCATCGACATCTGGGATGCGGAGGAAGCGAGCCGCTGGAAAGCGGGCGATGGCGCGAAGGTCCGCTACCATCCTGAGTCCCCGGAAGAGCATCGGTGGCTGGAGTAGTCAGGCGGCGCGACCGCATCCTTTTGCTCATCGCCCTGGCGCGATGGGCGAAGGCGGCGGTGCTGCTCGGGGCGGGCGTCCTCGCGTTCCGCCTGCTCCGGCCTGGAGCAGCGGAGCAGGTCAGCGACTGGCTCACCGCGCTGCCGTTCACAACCGAGGAGCGCGTCGGACAGCGGGCGCTGAGGTGGCTCCTTGGCGCCGGCCCGCGCCGCGTGCAGCTCCTCGGCCTCAGCGCCTTCGCTTACGCAGCCCTCTTCGCCGTCGAAGGAACAGGGTTATGGATGCAGAAGCGCTGGGCTGAGTACTTCAGCATCGTGGCCACGTCGTCACTGTTGCCGCTGGAGATCTACGAAGTCGTCAAGCGTGTGACGATGCTCCGCATCGCGGTGCTGGTGAGCAACGTGGCCATCGTGGCCTACCTCGTGTGGAAGGTGCGGGCGTCGCGGCGCGGCCTCACCGCACGCGAGTGAACTCCATTGGTCCGTTGGACGAGTCGGCGAACTTTATTACGGTGGCTGTGGCGGCGGCCCGTGCCGTGACTTATGCTTTCTCCCATGTCCGACAAGCGGCCGATGGTCCTGGTCGTCGACGATAACGACGCCATGCGAAAGCTCCTCGTGGCCGACCTAACTCAGGAAACGACCCTGCGTGTGGAAGAGGCCAGCACCGGCGCGGAAGCGCTGAAGAAAGCCGTCTCTCCCGATTGCGCGGTGATCGTGCTGGACATGATTCTCCCCGACACCGACGGCCTGCAGTTCATCGAACAACTTCGCGAGGTGCGTCCCGATACGCCCTCCATCATCGCCATCACCGGGGCGTCGCAGTCGCTGGTGCCCGACTCCATCATCGAGGGTCCGTACCGCGGCCTGGTCAGCGCGATCTTTCGCAAGCCGATCGATCGGGTGAAGCTGCGCGAGACCGTGGTCTTCTGCGCGCAGACGTAGGTTTTCACCTCATCCGCCGCTCCGCGGCACCTTCTCCCCGCAAGCGGGGAGAAGGATCTCGAGAGCCCTCTCCCACGTGAGCGGGAGAGGGTGGCGCGAAGCGGCGGGTGAGGGCTTTCAAGGCGGCGGCAAGCCGCCGCACTCCAAAGGCCACAAGCTCTGGTCCTTCGGCAGTTCCAGCCGCTTCCCGGCGAATGCCAGCAGCATCGATCGCTCGCCTTCGCCGATCGTCAACCTCTCCGGCAATTCGATGCGCACGTTGTAGTCGGCGTCGTAGCAGAGGATGTGGGCGTCGAAGGCCCGCAGATGTGTGCCGCAGAGCGCGATTCCTTCGCTGATCTCGATGACTTGTTTTGGATCGTGGTCGGGGACGACGTGCGCCGCATCGAGCAGCGGGCGGATGCGCAATCCGCAGACAGCGCAGCGCTCGCGGTACGCGTCGAGGATCGCATTCCGAAAGCGGGCCTGGTACAGCCGGCGCTGGACGGTGGTGATGACGTAGCTCGTCGACAGCTCGCCGATTTCCATGGGGCTGTCCGGTGTGCGGATCGCCGGCAGCGTCAGTTGCCGCAGCAGCAGCGCCGACGACAACACGTCGCCGGGCTTTTGCTCCGACAGATCGATTAGAAATCGCCGCGTGGTGTCGTCCCAGCCGACGACGAACACCGGCGCGAAGA
>QHVS01000145.1:13328-18731 GCA_003223635.1 Acidobacteriota bacterium
AAAATAGATGAGAGGCAGCTCCGCTTCGGCGCAGCGCTTCAACCCGGTGTTCTCGAACTCGCGGGACGGCGGAAGGAAGTCGTAGAGGACGCGACTCCCTTCGATTGGGTCATCGGTATACGGCGAGTCGAGAGTGGAGGTGATCGACAGCGGATCGGTCAGCTCGGCCGGCTTGAAGATGCCTTGCTGCCCTTTGAGGAAGACGCGGCGTCCGCCGGTAGGGAAATGCTGCAGTTCCGCAGCCGGTACAGCAACCCATCGCTCCCGCAGTTGGCGGACGTAGTGAATTGCTTCGAGACGGATGCGCGTCTCGTCGAGCACCGCGTGATCTTACTTCCGTCGACGGAAGATGCGCTGCCAGAGCGACTTTTGCTTGTCGGGCGGGGCCTTCGATTCCGTGGTCACGGTGCTCTTCGCCCTGGCCCTTTCGAGCCCTTTCAACGTGTCCGCACGTCCCACCTGCGCAGTGATGCTCTTCGGATAGCGCTTGAGGTAGGCGTCATATGCGGCAATCGCCTCGTCATAGCGGCCGGCAGTGGTCAGCGACTTCGCCGCGATGAGAGCGCGTTTCTTCGCCGCGAATTCCATCGCTTTCGCCGGCTCGATCACCGCAGTAGGGCGCGGGTCGGTGCTGGCGTGAATGAAAGCCGCGGCGGCGGCAATCGGAAGGATCAGCGCGGCGACGACGCCCCAGAAGATCGGCGGCGGCACCTCTCGCTGCGTGGTCAACCCTGATCGTGCGGCCGCCGTATCATCATCGGCTCGGTCCGTCGTGCCCGCGACACCCGGCGCCGGATTCGCCCCCGCCTCCGCCGCCTCACCGGGCATCGCGTCAACCGATGTCGCCGGCGTCATGCTTCGCAGATTCTGAAGTTCCTCCAGCGCCTCGGTCGCCGAGGCAACCCGATGGGCAGGCTTCTTGGCGAACAGCCCGGCCACGAATCGGCCGATCGGCTCCGGCACCTCGGGATTGACCTCGCTGGCCAGCGCCGGATTCTTCTCCACGACATTGCGCAAAATGCCGCTGACATCGGAAGCCGTGAACGGCTTCACGCCGGTCAGCATCTCGTACATCACCACGCCAACGGAGAAAAGATCGGACTTCGTGGTGACTGTGTCGCACTTGACCTGCTCGGGCGACATGTAGTTCGGAGTGCCCAGCATCGATCCGACGGCGGTGAGGTCGGAGTTGACGGGACGAGCGATCCCGAAGTCTGCGATCTTCGCCTGTCCCTCGGATGACAGCAGAATGTTCGCCGGCTTGATATCGCGATGAATCACGCCCTTGGCGTGCGCGTACGCCAGGCCGCGGAGGATGTCCTCGCCGATGCGGAGGGCGTCGTCGAGAGGCAGCGGCTTCGATCGCTTCAGCCGGTCGCGAAGCGATTCGCCTTCCACATACTCCGTTGCCAGAAAGGAAATGACGTTGTTCTCGTATCCCGGCTCGTAGAGGGTGACGATGTTCGGATGCTGCATCGATCCGCAGACTTCCGCTTCGCGCTGCAATCGTTGGAAAAACTCGGTGGCGTCGCTTTCGTCGTCGAACTTCTGTCCGATCTGAACGGTCTTCAGGGCGACGCGCCGCCCGATCCGCCGATCGCGGGCCAGGTAGACCATCCCCATGGCGCCACGGCCGAGGACTGCCTCGACTTCGTATTCACCGTATTGGGGACGCTCGGGGGCGGCCGATTCGGTCATCTGAAGGTCCAATGATCGTAGCAGGGGGCGCAAGCCACTGTTGTACGCTTCGTCACGTCATGCGCGCGGCGCTTCTTGGCGGACTGGTCCTGGCGCTGGCCTGCGGGACAACCGCTCCCACACCGATGCGATTCCTGGCTCTGGGCGATTCCTACACCATTGGCGAGAGCGTTCCGGCGGATCAGCGCTGGCCCAATCAGCTCGCCCGGGCGTTGCGGGCGAAACAGATTGACATCGGCGATCCTCAGATCATCGCCAAAACTGGCTGGACGACCGACGAGCTTTCCGCCGCGATCGATCAAACCGGCCCTCACGGCCCCTTCGATCTGGTGACCCTGCTGATCGGAGTCAACAATCAATATAGAGGACGCAGCGCGGATCAATATCGGGAGCAGTTCACAGCTCTCCTGCGTCGGGCGATCGACTTTGCCGGGGGCAATCCGCGGCGGGTCATCGTCGTCTCCATCCCTGATTGGGGGATGACGCCGTTTGCTGCCGGGCGTGATCGGGCGCGCATTGCGACCGAGATCGATCAATTCAACGCCATCAATCGCCAGGAGGCGCGACGGGTGGGGATCGGGTGGGTGGATGTGACGACGATCTCGCGGCAGAACCCGACGCTCGTGGCGGCTGATGGGCTGCATCCTTCTGCCGCCATGTATACCGAATGGGTGAAAGTCATTCTTGTCGCTGCCGTCGATGCTCTGAAGTAACGGCCGGCGGTCTCATGTCACAATCGGCGCATGCGAGTTGTTCTCGGCATCGTTGCGTTGCTCCTCACCGTGGCGGCACAGGCCCAGCCTCCCGCCCTGCCGGCCCCGCCGCCGCCCGTCCCGCCCGAGTACCGCGCGCTCTACGATCAGATCGACAAGGCGCTTCGGCCGCTGGAGAAGCGGCTGGTGCGGGCAAGAGGTCCCCTCCCGATTTACGCCGCCGAGCTATTGCCGGCGAACGGAAATCGAGGATATGTGTTGCTCGATCAGCACACGCTTGCTACCACGAGGATCTGGCTCGATCGCTTCGCCCAGCTCGGGATTCGCGGCGTCGTGTTCGCGGTGCCGTACCCGCTGCTGCTGCGCTCCTATCCGCAGTCGAAGCTGTACGTCTCCTTCTACCGCAACGTTGTGGCCGAAGCGCGAAGGCGGGGGATGACGGTGGAGATCGAGTCGGCGGTGGTTTTCGCCAACACGCCGTTTTCTTCCGTGCGCTGGGACTACTCGAACCTCACTCTCGAACGATTGACTCGCGAGCGACGGGAGATGATTTCCACCATCATCGAGCAGATCGCTCCCGACTACCTCGATCTGGGGGCGGAGCCCGACACCGAAGCGCGTCTCACCGGATTGCGCGAATTGAATGATCCCGCGCGATACGCGGATCACATCGCGGCGCTCATCAAGGGCATCGACCGCAAGAAGACGAAGATCGGCGCCGGATTCGGCACCTGGAGCAACCCGGAGTTCGCTCGCCGGGAGGCGGAGCTGCCGATCGATTTCATCGCCCTGCACATCTATCCGGTCGATGCGCAGGCGTTCGCCAACGCAGCAGAAGGGTGTCGAATCGCCCGCGAGAAGAAAAAGGAGATCCTCCTCGACGAGGCCTGGCTCTACAAAGCCAACCCCAGCGAGGTGACCAACATCGCCTCGAATGCGAAGGTCTTTGCCCGCGACGCGTTCTCGTTCTGGGCTCCGCTGGACCAGCGCTTCCTCCGGCTGATCAGCAACTTCGCGCGAGCGGAGAAGATCAAGCTGGTTTCGCCGGTCTGGTCCACCTACTTTTTTTCTTACATCGATTACGACACGGGTGTGTCCCAGCTTCCGTATGCGGATCTCGTTCAGCTCGTGAATTCCACAGCGACCCGCTCTGTTATGAACGGGCGCTTCAGCGAAACCGGAGTCGCCTATCACGATCTGATTGCCGGCCGCCGCTGACAGTCCATATACACTGCGCGCTTTCATGTCCACCACGGAGGCACCGACCCGCCAGCTCGACTTCATCCGGGAGATCGTCGAAGAGGACCTTCGCACCGGAAGGCACTCGACTGTCATCACGCGGTTTCCGCCTGAGCCGAACGGCTACCTCCACATCGGTCACGCGAAGTCGATCTGCCTGAACTTCGGCATCGCCCAGGAGTACGGCGGGCAGTGCAATCTCCGGTTTGACGACACCAATCCGACGAAGGAAGAGGCGGAGTACGCGGAAGCCATCAAGCGCGATGTGGCCTGGGTCGGGTTCGACTGGGGAAAAAACCTCTACCACGCGTCGGACTACTTCGAGCAGCTCTATCGATGGGCGGAGGATCTCATCCGCGCCGGCAAGGCATACGTCGACAGTCTCTCGGCGGAAGAGATCCGTGAGCTGCGCGGGACGCTCACAGAGCCGGGGAAAGAATCGCCTTATCGCTACCGAAGCGTCGAGGAGAACCTCGATCTGTTTCGGCGGATGCGGGGAGGCGAGTTCGGCGACGGCGCACACGTCCTGCGGGCGAAGATCGATATGGCTTCGCCGAACGTCAACATGCGCGATCCGGTCCTCTATCGGATTCGCCACGAAACGCATCACCGCACCGGCGACGCCTGGTGCATCTATCCGATGTACGACTACGCGCACCCGCTTTCCGACGCAATCGAGCGGGTCACGCACTCGCTCTGCACGCTGGAGTTCGAGGACCACCGGCCGCTCTATGACTGGCTGATCGAACACGTGCCGGTGCCGGCGCGGCCTCATCAGTATGAGTTCGCCCGTCTCAACCTTAATTACACGGTGATGTCCAAGCGCAAGCTGCTCCGGCTGGTCGAAGAGGGGCACGTGCGAGGGTGGGATGACCCCCGGATCCCGACGATCGCCGGTTTGCGGCGGCGCGGCTACACGCCGGCGGCCATTCGCAGCTTTTGCGATCGGGTCGGCGTGGCCAAGCGGGAAAACGTGATCGATGTCGCACTGCTGGAGTTCTCCATCCGTGAGGACCTCAATCTCCACGCCAACCGTGTAATGGGCGTGCTCCGCCCGCTGCGTGTGGTGATCGAGAACTATCCGGAGGAGAAGAGCGAATCGTTCGACGTGCCGAACAATCCGGAAGATCCTGACGCCGGGACGCGGCAGGTGCCGTTCTCACGCGTCATCTACATCGAGAGCGACGATTTCATGGAAGAACCTCCGAAGAAATTCTTCCGCCTCGCTCCGGGACGCGAAGTGCGACTCCGCTCCGCTTACTTCATAACCTGCACTTCCGCGGTTAAGAACGACGCGGGGGAGATCGTGGAGTTGCGCGCGACGTACGATCCGTCGACGCGCGGCGGCGATGCAGCCGACGGCCGCAAACCGAAGGCCACGCTGCACTGGGTCTCCGCCCGTCACGCCCTCGATTGCGAAGTGCGCTTGTACGATCGGCTTTTCCGCAGCGAGAATCCCGAGGAGAGCGGGGATTTTCTTGCCGATTTGAATCCCGATTCGCTGGAGGTCGTGCCGCAGGCTAAGCTCGAGCCTTCCGTCCGCGGCGCCGCCCCCTTCACTCGCTTTCAGTTCGAGCGCCTCGGTTACTTCTGCGTCGATCCCGACTCGAGCGCCGCGCGCATCGTCTTCAATCGAACCGCGACGCTGAAGGACACATTCACGCGGCGAGCATAGCCAACAATCTGGAGTGCGGCGGCCATGCCGCCGCTCTGTCCGTTAATCCAGTCGTATTAATTGCTGCTATTATCAGTG